>JAJZUC010000062.1 GCA_021847245.1 Deltaproteobacteria bacterium
AACCCGTCGTTTCCCGCTGGTTAACTTCAGCGAGGATGAGGGGCATGTCTACATCGAGGCACTGGTTCCCGGCGTTGATCCGAAGGATGTCGATCTGACCGTGCTGCGGAATACGGTCACCATCAGCGGGGAACGCAAACCGTTCGTTGAGAAGGAAGGGCAGATCGTGCACCGCTCCGAACTCGGCTCCGGCAAGTTCTCCCGCACTCTCGAACTGCCGGTCGACATTGATCCCGAAAAGATCACGGCCAGTTGCAAAGACGGCATCATGCAGATCACCCTGGCCAAAGCTGAACATGCCAAGCCGAAGAAAATCGACATCAAACTTTCGTGATACCGAACGACATGATACGGAAAGGAGGTAATCAATCATGGCAGCCAACAGCTTGACGGAAAGAAACGACGAACGGAATTTGCAGACCCGTGAGGAAACTCGTTCCAATGAAAAATATATCCGCCCGGCGGTGAATATCATCGAGACCGAAGACGGACTGGTTCTGACCGCGGACATTCCCGGCGCTTCCAAGGATGCTCTCGATGTTAACGTGGAAAAAGGCATCCTGACCATCAGCGCTCCGGCCCGGCACACGGCGCCTGGAACCTCGGCCTACCGGGAATTCGAACTGGCCAGCTACTACCGCCAGTTCACGATCCCCGAGAGCCTCGACCATGAAAAAGCCCATGCCGATTATGCCAACGGCATCCTGACCCTGCGGATACCGAAGGCTGAAGTCGCCAAACCGAAACGGATTGCTGTACAGGTCAGCTGAGAAAGGAGTCTGCGGAGGAGGTGATCAACATGTCAAACCTGTTGCCCGAAAAGTGGAGCGAGGCGCTGGAGCGGGTTCATGACAAAGTCGGCCATTTCCTGAACAAACTGAATCCGTTGAAAAAAGATGTTCAAACACCGGAACGGATCACAGCCGATACCCTGCCAGCCTTCATGCAGTTTGGTGGTCCGTCGCTCGACATGCACGAAACAGCTGATGAACTGATCATCAGGGCAGAAGTACCGGGACTGAAAAAAGACGATTTCTCGGTCGAGCTTGTCGGCAGACGGTTAACAATACATGGTGAAAAGAACGTCGTACGCGAACGGAAAGGAGGTGATGGGTGCCTAATTTCAGAATGCCGGTACGGCAGTTTTTCCCGCAGTATCCAGCTGCCGTACGAAATAGATGAGCAGACGATTGCGGCGGACCTCAAACACGGGGTCCTGACCATCCGGCTCCCCAAGCCGGACAAAGGACGGCAGGCCCGCTACCGGGTGCCGGTATCCTGAACCAGCAGGGATGATGTGAGGGCCGCTAGATGCGGCCCTCGCTGGTTCTGGTGCAAATCAGAAGGGAGCATGGCATGCATTACTTTATCAAAGACAACAAGCTGCACCGCTATCCCGTTCCGAAGCGATGTGGCGTACAGTTGCAGAAGGAAATCCTGCGGGACACAATTCCGCATAATGTTGAACAGTGTATCTACTGCATGCGCAGATGGCCGGAAGACAACAATAACTAGTTTCTGGCAAGAGTGAAGATCATGGCAACGTATCAGGATTATTACGCCACCCTCGGCGTAGGAAAAACGGCATCTCAGGAAGAGATTCAGCGGGCTTACCGTAAACTGGCCCGGAAGTACCATCCTGACATCAATAAGGAAAGCTCCGCCGAGGAGAAGTTCAAACAGATCAACGAAGCCTACGAGGTGCTGGGCGACCCGGAAAAACGGGCAAAATACGATCAGTTCGGCAGCGGCTGGGATGGTCAGTTTGCCAATCAGGGGTATCAGGGTGGCGATAATGTCCGGTTCCATTTCTCTAATGCCGATCCGGACCAGTTCAGTGACTTTTTCCAGAACCTGTTCGGCGGGGGATGGAGTTTTGGCGAAGAGAACCAATTCCGGGGCGGCGGCACCAGAAGGCGGCGGGGCCGTGATCACGAGACCAGCATCAACATCACGCTGGCCGAAGCCTACCACGGTGCCAGGAAAAGCATCGAGTTGGAGAAGGTCGAAGCCGACAGCAGCGGTAGGCCGACCAGGACCAGACGTAGCTATGACGTCACCATTCCTCCCGGCGTGACCGACGGCTCCCTGATCCGCCTTGCCGGTCAGGGTGGCAGCGGCAGTGGTGGCGGGGATTCCGGCGACCTGTTCCTGCGGGTCAGTATCCAGCCCGGCAGCCGCTTCAGTCTGAATGGCCATGACCTGGCCACGACTGTTGACATCACCCCCTGGGAAGCGGCCCTGGGGACCAAGGTGCTAGTGCCGATCATCGATGGCAAGATCAACCTGACCGTGCCGGCCGGTACCCAGAGCGGCCAGACCTTACGGGTGAGGGGCAAGGGGATGCCAGTCACCTCGGGCCGCTATGGAGACCTGCTGGTGAACGTGCGTATTGTGGTGCCGAAGCATCTCTCGGCCAGGGAGCGGCATCTCTTCGAGGAATTGGCTCAAGAATCGCGATTCGATCCGCGTGTGTGATCGAGGGACAGTTATGACCGCTCAACAGTATGAAATAATCATCAGCAGAAAGCATGAACTGGTCTCCGTGCCGGGCATCACCATCCATGAATTGAGCCGGTTGTGCGAGTGCCACTTGTCAGTGGCAAAACGGCTCTTTTCCATTGGCCTCATCGAGGCGCTGTCGGCAGGTACAAATCCTCTATTCGACCGGAGCGCCGTGGTCAGGGCCAGGAAGGCCCTGCGCCTGAAACGGGATCTTGGCCTTAACTTCGATGCCATGGCCCTGGTGATGGAGCTGCTGGACCGCATTGACGAGCTGGAACGGAGATTCTGAGGAAAAGTGGGGACTGGATGTGCTGACCGAACGAAACAGACTGCAATCATTGTTACAAGGGATAACCGAGGGGCTCAGGAAAGCAAAGCCTTATCACCTGTTCGAGCACCTGATAGCCAACATATTGGTGCTGCTCATTTCGTTCATCGTGGTTGTCGCCTTGTACAAGCTGGGTGAAGATGTCCTCAGCCTGTTGGTGAACAGAGCCTTTGATCCGCTGAAACACGAAACCTTCCAGACTGTGTTCGGCGGGATCATGACCCTGCTCATTGCCATGGAGTTCAAGCACTCCATTTTGGTCGTCACCAAGCGACAACAGAACATTATTCAGGTCAAGACAGTAATCCTCGTCTCATTGCTTGCCTTGGCCCGTAAATTCATTATCCTGGACATCCATGCCCTTGAAGCAGCCAAGATTGGCGCACTGGCTCTGGCACTCGTCGCTCTGGGGGCCGTGTACTGGCTCATGCGGGAACGGGATGCCTGGAACGTGGAACATGGCCGTCAAGAAGAAGGATCAAATACTACCAGTTGGATGATCGGAGTACCACATGCCCCAGTATTCGCCAAGTGACCCGTTCCTGCGCCGCCTGCGCTGGCTGACCATCGCGGTTATCACCGTGCTGTTCGCCTGGCATGCACTGTCGTGGGCTGACCGGGCGTTCCAGAAAGAATCGGCAACACCGCTAGCGGTAACCGCCCGGGGCGATCTGGCCGCCGATGAAAAATCGACCATCGAACTGTTCGAACGGTCCCGCGATTCGGTAGTTTACATATCGACTTCGGAACGGGTCATGGACTTCTGGAGCCGCAATATCTTCACCATCCCTCGTGGCACCGGGTCCGGGTTTATCTGGGATGACAAGGGACATGTGGTCACCAATTACCATGTCATCGATGGGGCCTCGGAAGCCCAGGTAAGATTGTCGGACGGCAAGGAGTACAAGGCCAGTCTGGTTGGTGCCAGCCCCATGCACGATCTTGCTGTGCTGAAGATCGGTACAGGCTTCAAAGGGCATTCGCTGCCGGTTGGGACCTCGCACAACCTGAAAGTCGGACAAAAGGTCTTTGCCATTGGTAACCCGTTCGGCCTCGATTGGACCCTGACCACAGGGATCGTCTCTGCTCTGGACCGGTCATTGAAGGGGGAATCCGGCAGCGTCATCGAGCATCTGATCCAGACCGATGCCGCCATCAACCCGGGCAATTCCGGCGGGCCGTTGCTTGATTCCGCCGGTCGGCTCATCGGAATCAATACTGCCATCTACAGCCCGTCCGGCGCATCCGCCGGGGTCGGCTTTGCAGTGCCGGTCGATACCGTCAACCGGGTGGTTCCGCAACTGATTGGTAAAGGGAAATATGTTCGTCCATCCTTGGGAATTGAAATTGATCAGGATCTCAACGAGGCGATTACCGAGCAGCTTGGCGTCAAAGGTGTGGCAATACTCAAGGTGCGTTCAAATTCTCCTGCAGCGCGTGCAGGGTTCAAAGGCATAACCATTAACCGTGACCGAACATTTACTCCGGGGGATATCATTATAGCCGTACAAGGAAAACAGGTTGAAACGATTCCCAAATTGCTGGCTCGACTGGATGACTTCAAAGTGGGCGATACGGTGACCATCACCATTCTCCGTGACGGCAAACAGCAGCAGCGCAGCGTTCAGTTGCAGGCAGAGTAAGCAAAATCAAGCCAGGGAGAAGCGGAATGCCCCAAACCATTGACGATCTCATACGACGGATCAAGGAACTGCAGGAGGAACTCGAAGTCGAGTTCAAGAAGAAACGGGACGAATTCGAGTTCATCATCGAAAAGAAGCGGGTTCGGTTTGCCGAGGAGGTGGCACGGCAGCAACGTCGTCTGAAAATCGGCTGGTTCCGCTATCTGATCAAATCAAGACCGCTCAATGTCCTGACCGCTCCGGTCATCTACGCGGGGTTCATCCCCTTTATGATCCTGGATCTGTTTCTCTGGCTCTATCAGTCGATCTGCTTTCCGGTGTATGGTATTCCCAAGGCAAAGCGCTCCGATTATCTGATCTTCGACCGGGAAGACCTTCCGTACCTGAACGTCATCGAAAAGTTCAACTGTTTCTACTGTTCCTATGGCAACGGCCTCATGGCCTACGGTCGGGAGATTGCCGCACGGACCGAACAATACTGGTGCCCGATCAAGCATGCCCGCCGGATAAAAGCGGCTCACGAGCATTATCCGCGCTTCTTCGAGTATGGCGATGCTGAGAGTTGGCAGAAAGGGCTCGAACGGCTGCGTCGGCAATATCCAAAAGATCAACAACCTGCAACCGAGGTGAAGTGACATGGCTACGGCAAACTACCTGATTTCCTGCCCGTCCTGCGGCACTGGTAACCGTATCCCGGCAGATAAAGAGGGTCTGCGTGGGCGCTGCGGCAACTGCAAGTCATCTTTGCCGCCGTTGTAATGCCATCCCCAGCAGATGAGCGACCGGACCTTTGACTCCTTCATCAACTCCTATCCCGGTCCGGTGCTGGCAGAGTTTTGGGCTCCCACCTGACCGCACTGCCACACCTTCGCACCGGTGGTGTGAACCGTAGCAGAAAAACTGGCCGGCCAGGCCGCAGTACTACAGATCAATACCCAGGATAATCCAAATCTGGCAGCTCGATTCGGTATCAGGGGTATTCCGGCCATAGTGCTGTTGAAACAGGGACGTGTTGTCGATCAGCTGCCGGGAGCACAAACGCTTGATGCGGTGATTTCTTGGTTTACACGGAAAAATTGAGAATCGATTGCGAGGTCTCTATACCGGACAAACAGAAAGTAAAATCAGTTCACGTCGGCATGAGGCCTGTATGAACATCAGCAGATTCTTTACGCACCGCATTGCAAACCTCTTCGAGACAGCCGTTATCATGGCGGCCTTGTTCTGTTTCCTGATCTTTATCGCCTGGCTCTTTGCCGGTACAACCGGTATTCTGCTCATCTGCATTGTCGGCGTTCCCGCTCTGATTTTCGGTGGAGCACAAGCCGGCAGGTTAGTCCTCCGTATGTACCGGGCAAAACCGATTACCTACCATTCATCACCCGACCTGGTAAATCTCATTGATGAGCTTGCCCGGCGTGCTGAATTGCCGGAAATGCCGCAATTGTTCTATATTCCGAGCACTGCGCCGCTGGCTTTTTCCGTGGGTCTAGGGAGGCGTGGGGCAATTGCTTTGAGTGATGGATTGCTACGGTTGCTTTCCTGGAGGGAGATCGTAGGCGTTGTTGCACATGAGGTCAGCCACATTGCCGGAAAGGATATCAGGGTTATGGGGGTTGCCGATGTTGCAAGTAGGCTGGTTTCGGCGATATCGTTGGCTGGACAGCTGCTCATCATCTTCAATTTGCCGCTGTATCTTCTCGGCGATGTGACCTTGCCATGGTATCCCCTTTTTATCATGATGTTTGCTCCAATGCTCATGATGGTGCTGCAACTGGCACTCTCACGGTCACGGGAATACGAAGCAGACCGGACAGCCGCGCAATTGACTGGTGATCCGCTGAGTCTTGCCTCAGCTCTTGAGCGAATTGAGCGGACCCAGCAACACCAGTTGCGGAGATTGTTTTTACCCTATGGAAAAGTTGAAGTGCCATCGATTCTGCGAACCCATCCAGGGACTGCCACACGTATTGAACGGCTTATGGATCTAGCTCATGACCGGGGACATATGCCGACAGGTAGACATACCCTAACCGAAGAAAGGGAGCACCAAAATCTCTTGGAAGTTGACGCTCCAACAAAGCAGCCATATCGCAGATTGTCGGGCGTATGGTATTGATTTGATGAGGATGGGGAGCTATTTAAACGAGTTTTTTATCGACTGAATATCCACCGGCAGCGGCTGCCACTTCCCCTTCTGCAGCGAGACCTCCTGCCGCAGTGACTCAAGGCGCTCACCGGTTGCCGGATGAGTTGAGAGGATCGCTGGTGGCGACAGGCGCTGTTCTGCAGCCAGTTTTTCGTAGAAACCGATCATGCCGGCCGGATCGATGTGGGCGGCAACCAGCCGCCGCAACCCTTCCGCGTCGGCTTCGCGTTCTGCATCGCGGGAGAAGCGCAGTTCAGTGAGTCTGGTAGCCGTTTCGGCGAAGACGCTGCCGGAGACGTCGCCGATCACCAGTGCTGCCAGCGCGTGCAGGCCGAGACTCTTTATAACCCCGCGCAGGGTATGCCGCAGCTCGGCGTGGGCAATCTCGTGAGTCAAAACCCCGGCGAGCTCTTCAGCCGAACCTGCGGTGCGGATCAGGCCGCTGTAAACTACAACTACGCCGCCAGGAGCGGCAAAAGCATTGATGTCGGGCCGATCCGCGACAAACCAGCGGTAGCGGTGCACCGAACCGGTCGTTAGTCTGCTGCCGATGGCGCTGATGGCTTCCACAGCCGGGCCACGATCGACAACCTTCATCTGCAGCCGGGTCTGGGCCAGGATGAGCTCACCGAGCTGCGCCTCATGTTCGGTGGAGATGCGTTTGACCACCCAATCGGCAACCCGGTCGGAGTTGCCGAGAAACAGACCGATCCCGAACAGCGGCAGTATCAGGATCAGCCCGAGCAGAACAGCGCCGAAGCGGAAGCGCCGTTCCAGCCGCGTCGTGACTCCGGCAGCTTCGGCAAGATGACGGTTTGCCGCCGCCGGCGCAGCTGCGCAGCAGATAGTTCGCTCGCTCTCCGCTTCGATAATGAAAGCGTAGGCACCGTCTTCGCCCTGCCAGGAAATCCGCAGGCTCGACGCATTGAAGCCGGCGGCGTCTACGGCAGGGTGGTCGGCCTGCAGTAGACGACCTGCTGCTCCTTCCTCAGCAACCTGCAGGGATCCTCCGTCGCTCCATCTGCCTGTTGCCGGAGCTCCGGAACCTGGTAGGCCGGGACCGAACAGGCGTCCCCGAAACCGGGTATCACTCATCGCTGCCGAGAATACCACCCAGCACTCCGGCACCGAGCAGGGAACCCTGGCCGACGGAACGCCCACCGGCAGCAGGGGCCGACAGGATGATCCGGTTGGCGAGGCGCGACAAGGGGAGCGACTGCAGCCAGACTCTGCCGGGACCGGTCAGGGTGGCATAGAAGAATCCCTCACCGCCGAAAACGGCTGATTTTATCTTGCCGACGAACTGGATATCAAAATCCACCGACGGCTGAAAGGCCACTACGCAGCCGGTATCGACCCGCAGCGACTCGCCGGGCGCCAGCACCATCTCCTTCAGGGTGCCCCCGGCATGGACGAAGGCCATACCGTCGCCATCCAGTTTCTGCATGATAAACCCCTCACCGCCAAAGAGTCCGACCCCGAGTTTCTTCTGGAAGGCGATCCCGAGCGATACCCCTTTGGCGGCACAGAGGAAGGAGTCTTTCTGGCAGATGAGGGTGCCGCCGATATCAGTCAGGTGGACCGGGATAATCTTTCCCGGATAAGGGGCGGCAAAAGCGACCCGCCGCTTGCCGTTGCTCTCGTTATGGAAGACGGTGGTGAACAGGCTTTCCCCGGTCAAAAGCCGCTTGCCGGCTCCCATCAGTTTTCCCATGAAACCACCCTGCTGTTGGGAGCCGTCGCCGAACACGGTATCCATCTGGATGCCGTCCTGCATGTACATCATCCCTCCGGCTTCGCCCACTGCAGACTCTCCCGGATCGAGCTCCACTTCCACATACTGCATCTCGGACCCGAAAATTTCATAATCAATCACGTCCATTGCCATTTTCGTTCTCCTTTCTGAAATACTCTTCAACAACCTATAGGTTCCGGTAACGAATCTGTTACGCTCTTCAGAGCTGGCTCCGCCTTCAGACAGGGGACTGAAGCCTGACTCAGTTATTAAGTTTCCTGATTAGCACTGATCTTCCGCTAATCGTAGCCAGCCCTCTGGCCTGGGTTTCTCCCTTGATTCCGGCTCCAGAGCGCGACCCGAATAAAGCGTATCGACGTAAACCCGGCGGTGGCAAGAAGCCGATGGAGCATCGTCAGATCTTTGAAGCTATTATGTACGTTCTGCGCACCGGCTGCCAATGGAAAGCGCTGCCAAAAGAAAGGTTCGGCAGTCAAAGTGCTATTCACACCCATTTCATGCGATGGATGCTTGCCGGTTTCTTTGTTTCTATCTGGCGTGCCGGCCTTGCTGAATACGATGAGATGCAAGGAATAGCCTGGCACTGGCAAAGCATAGACGGTGCAATGACCAAGGCACCACTAGCTCAAGAATCCGTAGGTCGCAACCCGACTGACAGGGGGGAAAAACGGATGCAAGCGACATGTCTTGGTGGACGAGCGTGGCGTCCCCTTATCGATAGTCGTAACAGGAGCAAACAGGCACGACGTGAGTCAACTTGAGCTTGAGCTCGACGAGATCATCATCGAACGTCCTGATACCGAACAAAACCTAAGCGCAGACAAGGGCTACACTGGCGAGCCGGCACAGAAAGCTATCAAAGATCGGAACTACATTCCCCACATAAAGCAGCGTGGTGAGGAGATTCAGGAGAAGAAAGACAATCCGCTGTTCAAGTGTCGCCGATGGATTGTTGAAGTTACTCACTCCTGGTTCAACAGGTTCAGAAAATTGTTGGTGAGATACGAAAAACTTACCAAAACGTTTGAAGCCCTTTTACACATGGCTGCGGCCATAATCGCCTTCAGAAAAACAGGCGTTATTTACGGATAAGCTCTTAGTAAAAATAGTCCGATCATATCTATACCAATGGCAAGCTTACCGGCCACACCCAGCGCCAACCCCACCACAGTGCCGAAGCCGGCCCGACTGGCTTCATCCAGACTGCGCGGTAATGACAGTTCGCCAATCACCGTCCCCACAAACGGACCGACCAGGATACCGGGAATCCCCAGAAACAGACCGACAAACCCACCGAGTGCCGCACCGATCAAGGCACGTTTCGAACCGCCGTACTTTTTTACCCCCAAAATGGAAACTGCAAACTCAACCACATAGGTCAGTGCAGCCATTAATGCCAGAAACAGCAATGTCCAGACTCCGATGTAGCTGAAATCCTCGGCCCATCCGCTGAAGAGTAACCCCAGAAAAAGTAGCGGTGCCCCCGGCACAATCGGCAGCAACAATCCGGATAGACCGGTAACGATCAGAATTGCTCCAATGATCCAGAGTATCAGAGATTGATCATGCATATGTATATACCAGGCTATTCTGCATCAAACATCTCATCGCCGGTTACCGGTGAACCTGAGCAGCATCAGGAACAGGTTGATGAAATCAAGATAGAGGGTCAGGGCGCCAATGATGGCCGGCTTTCTCCCCTCAATACCTTGAGCGGCCATTTCCTTGATTTTCCAGGTGTCGTATGCGGTCAGGCCGGTGAAGACAATTACTCCGATTCCGGATACTACCCATGATACGGCACTGCTGCCGACAAAGATGTTAACGACCGAGGCGATGATAATTCCGATCAGACCCATGAACAGGAAACTGCCCCATGAAGTCAGGTCGCGCTTGGTCATGGAACCGTAGAGGCTCATGGTGCCAAACATGCCGGCGGTGATGACAAAGGTTGAGGTGATCGAGTTGGCCGTGTAGGCCAGAAACACCACGGACAGGGTGATGCCGTTTAGCGCCGCATAGGCAATGAATATGAGCGTTGCTGTTGCCGCACTCAGCCTGTTGATAGCCCCTGACAATGTGAATACCAGAACCAGTTCACCGATAATCAAACCGTAAAAGATGAGCTTGTTTCCAAGCACGGCGTTTAGGATGGCAGGAGAGGAAAGAGTTACCAGTGCCATAAACGCTGTGATTGCCAAACCTGCACCCATCCATGCATATACCTTGCGGATGAGTGTGTTCTGTTTCACGATTATGTCTGTTGTGCTGCGTGAGTAGTTAGGATTCAATTCAATCATGATGAAACTCCTTTAAGTTGTTTATGACCGTACCTGGAATTACAGAACCACAGTACTGTGTTTCCTTCCGACAACAATCGAGGTGATGATTGAAATCGCCAGCACACCAAAGATAACTCCGAGTTAGAAATGCACAGGAATCTCAAACCGGGTGTCAGCAAGAAGCATCTTTACTCCGACGAATGCCAGGACAAACGATATCCCCAGCTTCAGATAGATGAACATCCCCATGACATTGGAGAGAATGAAGTAGAGCGCCCTGAGCCCCATAATGGCAAAGACATTTGAGGTGTAGACGATAAACGGATCTCTGGTGACGGCCAAAACAGCCGGTATGGAATCCAGGGCAAAGATCACGTCGCTCGACTCGACCATTACCAGTGCCAGAAAGAGTGGAGTGGCGGACCGGACACCTCTTTTGGAGATAAATAGCCGATCTCCCTGCACCCGTTTTGTGATTGGGACGAACCGTCGGACCAACCTGACCAGCGGGTTTTTCTCCGGTTCGATTTTCTCATCGCCGCCGAAAGCCATCTTGAAGCCGGTCACGATCAGGATCGCACCGAAGACGTAGATCATCCAGTGAAAAGCCTCCAGCAGTTCGATCCCCAGCCAGATGAAAAGCGCCCTCATCACCAGCGCTCCGATGATGCCCCACTCCAGGATCTTCGGCTGGTAGAGTCGTGGCACATGAAAGTACGAAAAGATCATGATGAAGACAAACAGGTTGTCCACCGAGAGCGACTTTTCAATGACATAGCCGGTGAAAAACTCCAGCGCCTTAGCCTGCCCCAGATACAGGTAGATGCCGGCATTGAAGATCAACGCCAGAGAGATTCAGATCGCGGTCCAGGTGAGCGCCTCCCGGAAGGAGATTTCATGGCTCTTACGGTTCAGGCCGAGATCGATGGCCAGTATGATGGCTACCAGCAGGCCGAAATCACTCCACATAATCAATTGCTCTGACATCAGATCTCTTTTCTCATGCGGTCAATGCGAGTTTTTACCGCCACCAGGAGCTTTTTCGCCCAGATGAACTCAGTCGCAAGCAGTGCCAGTCCGACCGGTATCACTACAATAGCTGGTCCGGGTAGCACGATCATGGCGATTCCTATCGCCAGAATTGTAAACCCGATCACAATCATGACCAGGCGTTTGGCCTGTTTAACCGTATGGATGATGATATGCTTCATAATTCAGCCAGCCGGTTAATCGAACAGCTCCTCAAGAAACGACTTCTTTCGGTAAGGCTTTTGGCCGTGGCCCTGGAGATAATCGGGAGCATGGTTTTTGCCATGGTTCGGCTGATGTTGAGGATAGCCGGGCTGATTCGAATACTGCTGAGGGGGAGGCGTATTGGCTGTCTCCCGGAAGGCCGAGCGCTCGATAATCTTGTCGAGTTCCCCCCGGTCAAGCCAGACTCCGCGGCATTCGGGGCAGTAATCGATTTCAACTCCTTGGCGATCGGACATAACCAGGTTAACGGATGTGCAGACGGGACATTTCATGATGCTGTTCCTCCTTGTTTATATGATTAATACTTCTTGACATTCGCCATAGAAAATAGTTTACTATTAGATTATAAATCATGCGAAAACTAATCCTTCTGAAATTCGTCTCACAACTCCTGCTAGTGATCATGTTGATCGTGGCGGTAAATGGCGTGCATGAAAGCGCCCACGCTATGCAGAATCATGTCAAGGTATCGAGCGATCAAGCATCGCTCTCGCAGTTTTCCGCACCCCATAAGTGCCCCTGCACTCCGCCTGCAGAGCATAAGGACTATGATGGCTGTGACACCTGCATCAACTGCGCATGCCATGCACCTCTGCCGCTACAAGTGTTCAAACTGAGCTGCAGTTCTATCATGTTAAGTTTAAGTACGTCTGAACCCTTCACATATCTACCTGAAATCTATCTTTCCAAGTTTGTTCCCCCTCAAATCCGCGCTTAAACCTTAGTGACGGGAGTAGTTTGTCCTGATTCCAAGGGATAACTGCATCCGCGTTTTCCGTTGTGGTACGTCCGCACCTTTTTTAATCGTTGTAACAAAACTGAATATGGAGGTTATTTCTTTGGGAACAACTGTATCTGGAAGAAGTGCACGTCTGCTAGTGCCGGGAATTTTGTGTCTGCTTGCATCGGTGCCGGCGCTGGCAGCAGAGACACAACAGCTGGCGTTGCCGCAGGTGATCGAAATTTCACTGCAAAATAACGGCGATCTCAAAGCGTTCCGTGAGGAGAAAGGCATTCGCGATGCCGGCAAAACCCGAGCGGGACTGCTGCCCAACCCGACTCTTGACCTGGAAGGAGGGACAGGCGCCCTGACCGGCAGCAGTGCTGAAAACAGCCTGGGAATCGGGGTTTCACAGGAATTCCTGCTGGCGGGCAAGCGTGGCAAGCGCCTGACCGTTGCCGAGCGCGAACTGGAAGCCTACCGCTGGCAGTTGGCCGATCGCGAACGAACATTACGCGAAGAAGTGAAGGCCGTATTTTATGACGCCATGCTTGCCGAGCAGCGGCTCAAGCTGACGGACCGATCCATTGAACTCAACCGGCAGCTTCTTGAGGTCACCAAGGATCGTCTGGCTGCCGGTGACATCCCCGAATTGGAAATGAATCTGGCCAAAGTGGAACTGACCCGCAGTGAAGGAACCCGGATCGAGGTGGAGCGGGCGCTTCTGCAAACAAGAGCCAGACTCTTCACCTTCATGGGGCTGCCTGCCGGTGAAGCACCGGCGATTGCCGGAGCCCTGGATAACGGCTTCTCTCTCAATAAGAATCTGGCTGATCTGAAGCAGCTGGCGCTCGCGAAACGTCCGGACCTGAAATCCCTGGAGGCGGAAAAATCAAGGGGAGACGCGGATATCTCTCTGGCCCAGTCCGAATCCATTCCAAACCTTACTGCCGGTCTCGCATTCCGGCGTGAAGCGACTGCCATTGAAGTTAGTGGCGTCGAACACAAGGATACGGATTATCTAATCGGCGTAAAACTGTCGATGCCGATCCCGCTGTTCGACAGGAATCAAGCCGGCGTTCAGGAGGCCCGGGCCAAGCGGAGCAGCACCGAAAGCCGTTTGACTGCCGCCACCAGGAATGTGGAACGGGACGTAGAGACCGCTTACACCAGCGTTCTGAATGCCGAGAAGGTGCTGGCGCTCTACAAGTCAAACATCATTCCCCAGCTTGAGGAAAACCTGAAACTGACCCAGGAGGCGTACCGGCTGGGAGAGGTCGGAATTCTCTCGGTCATCCAGGAACAGAAAAAATTCTTCGAGGTCAGCGACGGCTACCTGACGGCGCTCCATGCCCGGCAGCTGGCGCTCGTAAAACTCGAATCGACAGTTGCGACAGACATCAACGGAGGTGTGCAGTGAACAAGAAAGCAATCATCATCGGACTCATACTGGCCCTGGCTCTGGGGGGCGGCGTCGCTTACCGGCTGACCCATTCCACCACCGGGGGCGGAGAAAAAGCCGAACAAAAAGAGGCCGGTCACAAGGAAGAAAAGGGCGGGCACGACGAAGGGAAGGAAAAGAAGGCAGGGCATGAAGGTCACGATGAGCACGGCGAGGAGAAACTCGTCAAGATGTCCGCCGAGGTGCAGAAACAGAGCGGCGTGGTCGTGGCCCCGGCCAAGAAGCAGCGCCTGGCCGGCGTCATCAGCGCCACCGGCAAGGTGGAGGCCAATGCCGACAAAATTGCCCATGTCTCGCCGCGTATTTCCGGCAAGATCGTCACCGTCAAGTCCTCCCTTGGGGACAGTGTAGCCGCTGGTCAGGTGCTGGCAACCCTGGACAGCGTTGAATTGGGTGAGTCCCTCAACCGTTACCATCAGTCAAAGACCAAGTTCACTCTGGCCCAGTCCAACATGGATCGGATCAAGGTGTTGGTAGATAAGAAGATTGCGGCCCGCAAGGAGATCCTGCAGGCCGAGACCGATTACAAAACCGCCCAGACCGAACTGCATACCGACGAGGAGCGGCTCTCTCTCTACGGAGTCTCAGTAGCCGATCTGCAAGGGGACAATCACAAGAAGCCGCTCCTGCCGGTCCGCTCTCCCATCGGCGGTATCATCACCGAGAAACATGCCATCGTCGGCGAGCTTGCCGATCCCGCCAAAAGCCTTTACACCGTTGCCGATTTATCCTCGGTCTGGGTGCTGGTGGACATCCACGAGAAAGACCTGGCCAAGGTACGCCGGGGACAGGCGACAACCGTCATCGTCGGCGCATTTCCCGATCAGAAATTCAGAGGGCGGATCACGTACCTAGCCGATCTGGTCGACGAAGCTACCCGCACGGTCAAGGCGCGGGTCGAAGTACCCAATCCGGGCCGCAAACTGAAACCGGAGATGTTCGCTACCGTCGAGCTGGCGCTTGCCGCAGATGCGCCGCCGGTGCTGGCGGTGCCGGAAGAGGCCGTACAGGAACTGGACGGCAAGAAGCTGATCTTTGTCGCTGAGAAGGATACCGAGTTCGAACCGAGGGCCGTAGAGCTGGGGCGTGCCTCGGGCGGCATGGTGGAAGTGGTTTCCGGCCTCAAGGAAGGTGAACGCTATGCCGTCAAGGGGGCGTTCACACTGAAGTCGGAACTGAAGAAGGGTGAACTTGAAGGACACGAACACTAAGGAGATAACCACGCATGCTGGAAAAACTCATTGCATATACCTTGAAGCAGAAAGGGATGGTCATCTTCGCTGCGCTGGTGATCGTCGTTTTTGGCTTCTACTCGTACGTCAAGCTACCGATTGACGCCTTCCCGGATGTAACCAACATCCAGGTGGAGGTGGTCAGCCATGCCGACGGCCTGTCGGCGGTCGAAATCGAAAGGAATGTCACCTATCCGATAGAAATGTCTATGCGCGGCCTGCCGGACATTGAGCAGATGCGCTCGGTGACCAAGTTCGGCCTATCCATTGTCACGATTGTCTTCAAGGACAACGTGGATATCTACTTTGCCCGCCAGCTCGTCTTCGAGCGGCTGGCCGAGGCGCGGGAAAAGGTGCCGAAAGGTGTTCAGGTCGCCATGGGGCCCATCGGCACGGCCATGGGGGAGATCTACCAGTACACTCTGGAAGGAAAAGTCCCCCAGGACCCGGAACAGAAACGGGCTTACCTGACCAACCTGCGCACCATGCAGGAATGGGTCATTACCCCCCAGTTGAAGAGCGTCGCCGGCGTCAACGAGATCAACTCATTCGGCGGCTACTTCAAACAGTACCAGGTGCTGGTGTCACCGGAGAAGCTGGTGAAATACGGCGTCACCGTGGACGACGTCTATACCGCCATCGGCAGCAACAACAGCAACGTCGGAGGCAATGTCCTGGAACGGGGCACGGACCAGTACATCGTGCGCGGCGTCGGTCTGATTCAGAGCATCAGCGATATCGAAAACATCGTCCTGAAATCCACCGGTGGCACACCGACTTATCTGCGTGACGTGGCGTTAGTAAGGGTTGGCGAAGCGGTCCGCATGGGTGCCGCCATCAAGAACGGCGCCGACGAGACAGTCGGCGGCATCGTCATGATGCTGCGTGGCGAAAACAGCCGCGACGTAGTCCGCCGTGTGGCGGCCAAGGTCAAGGAGATCAACGAGAGCAACATGCTGCCGGACGGGGTCAAGATGGTCCCGTACTATGACCGCAGCGATATCGTCAAAGCGAGCGTCGGCACGGTCAACAAGGCGCTCATCGAGGGTTCCATCCTCGTGCTGATCGTCCTCTACCTGCTGCTGAACAGTATCCGGGGAAGCATTGTCGTCCTGCTGGCGCTGCCGCTGTCGCTCTTGGCCACCTTCATCGTCATGAAGCTCACCGGCATCACCGCCAACCTGATGTCCCTCGGCGGTCTGGCCATCTCCATCGGCATGATCATCGACACCACCATCATCCAGGTGGAGAACGTCCAGCGCCATCTGAGCGAAGAGGGGCACCTGCATCCCAAGCTGACCACGGTGCTCAAGGCGGTCATGGAAGTGCGTAAACCGAGCATCTTCGGCGAACTGATCATCGCCCTGACCTTCATCCCGATCCTGACCCTGGAGGGGATCGAAGGGAAGATGTTCGGCCCGCTGGCCATTACCGTGGCCATCGCCCTGCTTTCCTCCTTGCTGCTCTCGATCTTTATCATCCCGGTGCTCTGCAGCCTGTTTCTCAAGCCGGAGGAGGAGAAAGACAGCAGAATCATGGCCTATGCCAAGAGCCAGTATCTGCCGATGCTGGAGTATGCACTGGACAAGAAAAAAGTCGTCATCGGCATTGCCGGCGGATTGCTGGTGGTTTCATTGTTCCTGGTGACCAGGCTGGGTTCGGAGTTTATTCCGATCATGGATGAAGGTTCATTTGATATGGATATTGCCATGCTCCCCGGAGTCTCCATGGCCAAGGCGCTGGAAGTCAACCAGCAGGCCGCCGCCAAGCTGAAGAAGTTTGACGAGCTGGATGTGGTCATCGGCCGCATCGGCCAGACCGGCGTGGCCATGGATACCCGTGGCGTGGACAAAACCGGCTATGTGGGTGTGTTCAAGCCGAAGAGCGAATGGAAGCGGGATATCTCCAAGGAAACACTGACCAACGAGATGCGCGAGGCGTTGGAAACCATTCCGGGAATCAGCTTCGGCTTCAGCCAGCCGATCCAGTGCCGCATCGACGAACTGGTGGCCGGCACTCGTGCCCAGTTGATTCTCAAGCTGTTTGGCGAAGATCTCGGTGTCTTGAATGATAAATCGGCCGAAATCGCCAAGGTTCTCTCCACCGTCCGGGGAGGGACGGACCTGAACACGGAAAAGTCTCGGGCC
>JAJZUC010000005.1 GCA_021847245.1 Deltaproteobacteria bacterium
CCCTCCTGTGAAGTCAGGAAGGTAACATCCGAAACGAATTCAAATCGAAAAAAGAACAATTGTGTCAAAGAACTATAAAAATCAATGGTTTGCAGAAGTACATTCGTACTTTACCGGACAGTAGTGCCCCCATGTATATAATCACGAGGGGGGGAAGGTCTTTTTCCTTCTCTTGGCTAAAAATGCGGGAAATTGGAAATGATTTGGATAAACCGAGCTGCTGCCTGGCGGCCGAGGGGGATTACGTGGATGTGCGGGTGAGCGGCTATATAAAATAAGCTCAAAATGTCAACGAATAGTTTACATTCTCGACATAATCTAAAAAAGGCGCTGTTTGCCCTGCCGAAGGGGATAAGCTCGGTCGTCAATGGTAGACACCAAAGGGTTCACGTCGCCTGTTGTTGCTGATTATATTGCCGTTCAAATGCAGTGGGAGCAGGTGAGGGGGCGTCCAGAAAACTGCCAGTATTTCCATAATTATCATTTGCAAAAAATATCAATTTGCGGTATTTATTGCCTATGATAATAACGGGGTGTTCTCGATGTACATGAAGATTATTGACGAATTTGTGGCACAGGGCCATTTCTGCTTTTCGTTCGCCGAAATGGTAAAACGGCTTGATGCTTCCCCAGTGGCGATCAAGTCTGCCCTGAACCGCTTGAAGAAGAAGGGAGTACTGGCCTTACCCTACCAGGAATTCTACGTGATTCTCCCACCCGAACACCGTGCTCGTGGTTGTCTGCCGCCGCAGCAGTTCATCCCCGATCTGATGGAGTATCTTGGAGAAGCCTATTATGTCGGCCTATTGAGCGCCGCCGAGTTTCATGGTGCAGCTCATCATCGTCCCCAAGTCTTTCAGGTAGTCGTGGCAAAGGCCCGGCGCCCCATTGAGTGCGGACAGGTCAGGGTGGAATTCATTTTCAGGAAAAATGCAGCCAGTATCCCGACCGAGCCGAGGAATACTACCGCCGGCACTGTGAAAATTTCAACTCCCGAAGCTACGGCCATTGATCTCGTAGGATATGTTCGCCGCTGCGCGGGTCTCGATAACGTTGCCACCGTGCTGGCCGAGCTGGCAGAGAAGATCGACGTCGGACGGCTGGTAGAGATGGCTCATTATTCACCCATTGCCTGGGTGCAGCGGTTGGGTTATCTCCTTGAACTACTCGAAGAGCATGACAAAGCGGATCTGCTTGCCGATTACCTGAAAACCGGCCATGCAATGCCGACCCCCCTGGAGCCAGGAACCAGCATCAAGGGGGCTAAGAAGAACAGCCGCTGGCAGGTCTTTATAAATACTGACGTGGAGCCTGAACTTTGATCGATCGTGCCTATATCACTGAATGGCAGCAAACTGCCCCTTGGTCGCAACGCTACCAGGTGGAGCAGGACCTTATCATTTGCCGAGCGTTGGTTGAAATATTCAACCACCCCCTGCTAACGGAACAACTTGCGTTCCGGGGCGGCACGGCCCTGTTCAAGCTCTATCTTCCACCGGCTCGCTATTCCGAAGATATTGACCTAGTTCAAGTCAAGGCCGGGCCCATTGGTCCGGTCATGGATGCGCTACAGGAAAAACTCAATCCTTGGCTTGGCGTCCCGAAGCGGAAACAGTCCGAAGGACGGGTTACGCTCACCTACCGGATTGAGTCGGAAGAAGGCTTACCATTGAAACTCAAGGTAGAAATCAATTCCCGCGAACATTTTTCAGTACTCGGACTCGATCGGCGGCGATTTTCTGTTGAGTCACGCTGGTTCAGTGGAAGCACTACCATACTGACCTACCAGCTTGATGAACTGCTGGGAACCAAGGTCAGGGCTTTATATCAGAGAAAGAAAGGGCGTGATCTTTTCGACCTCTGGAAAGCTTTTTCCTTGATCGAGATAAACCCAGCGCAGGTTGTCGACTGCTTTCTGAGGTACATGGAGCATGAAGGTCATCGCGTTTCCCGTGCGGAGTTTGAGATGAATCTTGGCGAGAAGCTCAGGGACCCCAGGTTCCTTGAGGATATCGGGCCGCTACTGATGAGGAACAGCGGGTGGGATCTTCAAAAGGCCGCGGAGTTTGTAATGAATGAACTGGTTGCCCGTTTGCCGGGGGAAGCGTGGCAGGGCGGAAAAACATGATCGGCCTGGTGAATGTGGCCTTCTGGTTCCAGCAGCGGGTGTTTGCATAATGACAGTACCAGTCGATATTTCCGCCTGACTGGGTATACCCCTTTTTGCCATAGAGGATCAATAATCTTGAATTTGTTCTTTGTAGATGATATTAGGATATTCGAATATTGCTTGAGGTTGGAATGATGGATATTGATACTTCCATGGAATGGGCTGAACTCCTGAAGGCCCTTGCGCATCCTACGCGCCTGCAGATTGTTGCTGAACTGCTCAAGGGGACCAAGTGTGTCAGCGATATTCCCCCCTCTGCAAATCTCGCGAGCAGGGGAGAGTCACCGAAACTTTTAGACCTTTTCCTTCGTCTGCGTCGGTAAGGGTTATGCTCCCCCCGTGCCGCTCGACGGCGGATTTGACGATGGCGAGGCCGAGGCCGCTTCCGGTGGTGTTCTCCCCCCGTCTGAAAAAACGGTCGAACACCCGCTCCCGGTCGACCGCGGGGATGCCGGGGCCGGTATCGACAACCTCGATGACAGCTTCGTGTTCGCCACGGCGCACCGCCACATCCACCGTCCCCCCCGGCGGGGTGTAGCGGACGGCGTTGTCCACCAGGTTGCCGATCATCGCCCGGAGCGCCTCCTCTTCCCCGGTGACGGTCACCGCATCGCTCTCGGTCATCCCCAGATCGACACCCTTTTCCATGGCGATACGCGCCCGTTCGGCCACGATCTCTTCGGTCAGTTCGGTTAGCGCCACGTTGGAGAAAAGCGGTGGGGCCTCTGGCTCGATCCGAGCCAGGGCGAGGAGTTGGCCGACAAGCCTGGCGGCGCGGTCGATCCCCTCCTTCAACCGCTCAAGCGCTTCGGTCCGTTCTGCGTTACCGGCGCTTCGTTCAAGAACGCGCACTTGGAGTCCAACGGCTGCGAGCGGCGTCCGGAGCTCGTGGGCCGCATCGGCAACGAATCGCTTCTGTGCTTCAATGGCACTGGCCAGCTTTTCCAGGAGAAGATTGAGGCGGCCGACGACGGGGAGGACTTCGGCAGGGAGATCGTTCAGCGGGATCGGGTCGAGGGCGGCGGGGGAACGGCGGGAGATCTCCTCGGCTACCCGGGTGAGTGGCCGCAACCCGTTGCGCACGGAGAGCCAGATGAACAGGGCGAAGAAAGGGATGGTCAACAGCAGTGGGACAATTGACCGAAAGGCGAAGTTGACGCTTAGCTCGCGGCGGGCCTCGATCGGCTGGGAGACCTGGATGGCCCGGGGACCGGTCCGGAGGACAAAGACCCGCCAGTGTCTGCCGCCGGAGTAAACCGTGCTGATCCCCTCCCGTTGAAGCGGGAGAGTCCTTCCCGGGGGGGTAACGGAGAAGAGGGCGCCGCTTTTCCAGACCTGTACCGCGAGCTCCGATTCCTCTTCATAATTGATCCCTGCCGAGGGGAGCGGCGCAACGGTTTCCTGGCGGGAGAAGGCGTGGGCCACCTGGGCGAGTTGATAATCGAAAAGCTCATCCATCTCTTCCCGTGCCTTGAGATAGGTGGCGCCCCCGGCGAGAACGCCGACTATTATCAGGCCACCGAGCAGGAGCGACAGGAGTTTGCGACTGATGGAGTTCACAGGGCACCCGCCAGCATGTAACCGACCCCGCGGACGGTGCGGATATGCTCTGCCCCGATCTTCTTCCTCAGGTTGTGGATATGGACCTCCACGGTGTTACTCTCCACCTCTTCCCCCCATCCGTAAAGCCTTTCCTCAAGCGCCGAACGGGAGAGAAGGGCACCGGGGCGTTCCATGAGGGCGGCCAGAATCACATGCTCTCGCGCGGAGAGATGCACCCTCTCGCCATTACAATAAAACTCGCGGGTGGCGGGATTGAGGACGAGGGGACCGTACTCGATGAGCGGCGCAGCGCGGCCCGCCTGCCGCCGTTGAAGCGCCCGTATCCGGGCTGCCAGCTCGTCCGGGTCGAACGGTTTCACCAGGTAGTCGTCGGCGCCGGTGTCGAGTCCCCTGATCCGGTCCGGGACCGCGTCCCGGGCGGTGAGGATGATGACTGGAACCGGGTTGGCCTTATCCCGCAACTCTGCCAGGAGCTCGAGCCCTCCTTTGCCGGGAAGGCCGAGATCAAGGAGAAGCAGGGAGTACTCCCCCGTGGCAAGGGCCAGTTCCGCCTCTTCGGCGTCCCGCACCCAGTCGGTGGTGATCCCCTCCTGTTTGAGGGAGCGCCGAAGGGCGTCGCCGAGCATTTGGTCGTCTTCTACGAGCAGGATGCGCATGAAGCTCCTCTTCTTAGGGGTACCATTCTATTCACCGGTTGAGCAGGCGGAGGACCGGTTCGAGATAACCCAAGTGTAAAGCCGCAGCAAGGGATGACTTGCCAGCATGTCGACAGGGTGTGCCGCGAGTCGGATGACCACGACGGAAAGGGCGGCCGTTCCTAGTGCGCCGACCATATCGAAGGGGAAGTGCACGCCAAGGTAGATCCGTGCCCAGGCTACCGGCAGCGCGGCCAGCATGAGGACCGCTCCTGCCCGGCGGGTCGTGCGGTCGAGAAACAGGGCTAGCCCCACCGCGCAGAGGACCGTGACGTGGTCGCTCGGAAAGGAGCTGTCAGCCGCGTGGGGAAGGTAGGTGTGGCCGAGCCCCGCCACGAACGGTCGCGGATGCTGGTAGAAGAGTCCGATCAGTTGGTTGACCCCCAGGGCGAGCATTGCCGAGAAGAAAGTGCGCAAGAGCCGTGTGCGCCCCGTTTCCGAGCGGTCGCGGAACCAGAGGAGTATCAGCAGGGCCGGCACGATCCCGATCAGGTACTCGGCGAGAAAGACCGGGAGGGCGAGCCAGAAACCGGCGAGGCCGGCACCGGCATTCAGAACGTGAAAGAGGGAGATGTTGGTCGATTCCATAGTTTCTCTTTCTTTCTTACGGCAGCCGGAACCAGTGGGGCCAGTGGGGGACATCCATGTATCTGAAGATGAACGAAGAACCTTAAAGCAGTATGAAGGCAGCAAGTAACATGCGCAGGTGGGTCACGTTTGGGCGCCGGCCGATGGTAAAACGCCCAGGCACAGAAGGTGTGCCGGGTACTTGTATCCTGCTGCCGCCGGCATGGCTGACGAGCAGGGGTGGCAGTCGCCCTGACCTGGTAAAGGTCTTCTTGACAAATGGCAAAATTAATTGGACAATTTACCCAAAGCTGATTTGGGAGGAGTTATGGGCAATACCGCACTTGCAGAAATACTGGGCTACGACGAGGAGAATCAGACCCCGGTCGAAATCGTTGCCCGCGGCTTACCGTATGGTGCGGTGGAGCGCCTTGCCAGGATCCTCGACCTGACCATGGAAAAAATGTGCCAGATCATCCCCGTCTCGCGCCGGACTTTGGCCCGATACCGGGGCGGAAACCTCGATCCCCATCTTTCCGACCATATCCTGATGCTGGGCCAGGTCTACGAGCGGGCTGTGGAGGTCCTGGAGTCGCCGGAAAATGCCCTTCTCTGGCTCAAGACACCTAACTATGCCTTTCGTTTCAAGGCCCCTCTGGATTACCTCTCCTCTTTCACCGGTGCCCAGGAGGTTCTCGACGAGCTCGGGCGGCTTCAGTACGGGGTTTTTGTCTGATGCTCCTGTACAGGATTGCCGAAGAGCAGTTCGCCGGCGATCTGTCCGGTGAAGGTGCGCGGCGTTACGGCGGACGCTGGAACCCCAAAGGTGTCCCGATGATCTATACCGCCGAGTCGGTGGCCCTGGCCGCCCTTGAAGTCCTGATCCGTCTTTCCACACCCAAGCATTATTGCCGCGTTGTGTACGAGCTCCCGGACAGCTCAACGAGCGAGACGATTCCCGTTGCCGAACTGCCACCGGATTGGCTGCTGCCGCATCCCAATGCCCGTCTGATCGAAATAGGCAAGCGCTGGGCGCAGTCGAAACGATCCCTCCTCTTGCGAGTACCTTCCGCCGTGGTACGCGGCGAGGGGTGGAACTACCTCATCAATCCGCTGCACCCGCGGTTCTCCGCAGTGGCCATCGCCGATATCGCACCGTTCGAGTATGACGCGCGGCTTCTGCGAAAGAGTCCGTAAGGGAGAAGGGACCACCCTTCGCCGCTCACACCGGGTATATCCGGGTGAACCTGCCGATGACCGCCAGGAACTCCTCTGGCAGCAGCTGCCGCGCCGTGTCCGCGATGAGAGGGGGGATCTCTCCGTAGAACGCCTCTGCGATGCCGCCCGCGATGCATGCCAGGGTATCGCTATCCCCTCCGAGCGATACCGCCTTTCGGACAGCGTCTTCGTAATCCCGTGAATCGAGAAAGGCGATGAGCGCTTCGGGCACGGAACCCTGGCACGAGACGTCGAAACCGTAGCGCGGCCTCACATCGGCGACGGTGCGGTTCAGGTCGTAGCCGAAACGCCCGGTGATCTCGTGACGGATGGTCTCCTTGGTCGCCCCCGACCGCGCCAGGAAAACGGCAAGGGCGGTCGCCTGGGCCCCCTTGATCCCTTCCGGATGATTGTGGGAAACCTCCGCGCTCAGCTGCGCTTCCCGCAGCACCCGCGCGACGCTGTCGAACGCCATGCCGATGGGGCTCACCCGCATGGCTGCTCCGTTCCCCCAGCTGTTGTACGGCAGCACGGCATCTTCGAATATCCATCTCATGAAGGAGCCGCCATAGCCGGCATCGGGATATCTCCGGCCAAAGGACTTCAAGGCCGCGGCGTAATCGATACCTTCCAGAATGGCATGGGCAACGGCCACTGTCATTACCGTATCGTCGGTAAAGCGGTTGCCTGGTCCGAACAGGGGGAACTCCTCGCTCTTGATCGGCTGGTATTCGTACACCGAGCCGATGATGTCGCCGGCTATCGCTCCGAGCATGGCGGTTGTCTCCTGTAGAATATCCTGTTTGTCCGGTCCTCTCCCGCTGCCGAATCGTCCCCGTTACACCTCAGTTCCTGTGCGTACCATTGTACCAGGGAAAGGTTCATGGATGCCGCAAGTACATTCCTCTTTCTTGCCGTCGAGTCATGTGCTATACAACGGGGCGCCGTTAACTCCAGCACGAAGGTGGTTCCTTGGCTAAACCTGGAAAGAACGTCCGGTCGAACCGGAAAAAGGGGAAGGGGAGGAGGTCCCTTTTCCCGCTAGTTGTGGTCGCGCTCCTATTACTGTCCGTCGTTGGTTCCCTCATTTACCTGAGTCATCCACGCAGGCAGAACCCCTCCCCGGGGCCGGCGCGGGAGTCGGCCGAGAGGCTGCCGGCGCGCGAGCAGCACAAACTCCCTGTACACGAACGGGAAAAGGAGCCGGTGCATGAGGATTACACGGCGGTCGTGGTTCCTCCGCCGCTTCCCCGCGCCGAGAGACACCTCGTGCCGAGAAGCACCGGTCCCGGGACCCTTGCGATCATCATCGACGACATGGGGAAAGGGGTCCAGGAGGCGCGCTCCCTTCTCGACATCGGGGTCCCGCTGACGTTTTCCATCATCCCCGGTCTGCCCCGCGTGAGACAGGTTGCGGAAGAGGCCCGCCGGCGCGGCATCGAGGTGATGGTGCATATCCCCATGGAGCCGAAGGGGTATCCGGCGCGGAAGCTGGAGGAGAACGGGCTGTTGCTCGGGCAGGGCGACGAGGAGATCGTGCGGCGGCTGAACGGCTACCTGCAGGAGCTTCCCCAGGCGGTGGGGGCCAACAATCACATGGGGTCGGGGTTTACGGAGAACCGGGAGAAGATGACGGTGGTGCTCGGGGTGCTCCGGGAGCGGGGGCTCTTCTTCGTGGACAGCAAGACCTCGCCGGTCTCGGTGGGGTACGACGTGGCCCGTGCGCTGGGGGTAAGGACGGCATCCCGGAACGTCTTTCTCGACAATATCCAGGAGCGGGGCTACATCGCGAAGCAGCTGGCCCAGGCGGCGGCCATCGCCCGCAAGCGGGGGAGCGCCATCGCCATCTGCCACCCCCATCCGGCCACGATCCAGACCCTTGCCGCTGAACTGCCGCGGCTGCGGGACGAGGGGATCACCTTTGTTCCCGTGTCGCAACTCGTGAGATAGACAGGACGTCGCCCGACTTGTGGTCTGTTCGTTTACAGAGGCGTCGCAACCCGGGCGGTCAGGCCATGACCTGCTGGGCGATCCGCTTCCTGAGCCGGGCTATTCCCCGGTAATTGTCCTCGCTCAGGATCGCCTCCGGTTTTTCCCGGTTCACCGGATGAACCATGAGGAAACAGTCGGCCGTCGTTTCGAGCCGTCCGGCAAAGGTCTCCGCCATCATGGTGTAGAGCCTGCTCCGCTCCCGCCGCAGCATCCCCCCGTCGTACTCCTTCAGCGCGTAACTCTTCCGCATCAGATGGGCCCCTTCGAGATCGAAGCGGTGGAAGTCGACGGTGGTGCCGCTGCCGTTGGTGATCGGCCGGAAGACGTACGCCGATTCCCGCGCCGTGTCGCGCAGGATGTGAAGCGTCGGGTCGTTGTCGCCGAGGGTGGCGTCCAGGTTGTAGATGTTGGTGGTGAGGAGGCCGAAGAAGCACTCCTCTTCCAGGAAACCGGCGGCACTGCCGTCGGAGACCTCGAAATAGAAGGAAACCCGGTCGTTCCCCTCGCCGGAAACGGGGCGATTGCAGAGGATACACTCCGATTTCAGCCCCGACAGCCGGGCGAAGAAGGCCTCCTTCTTCCGCTCCTCCTCGGACTGGAGCCACTGGTGGAAGAGGAGGGCGCGGGGCTCGGAGGTCGCGCGGTATTCCTCCATGATGGTCTGGGCGAGCTGGGCGAACTGGCCGTGGACCTCGGTCCATTTGGCGTGGGTGAGGATCGGGTAGATCTTGCCGTCGGGGTTGGTGTTGAGGCTCTCGACCTTCGGGCTCTTGGAGATGTAGGTGTCGAAGCAGCGGTAGCCGCGGTGGATGGCGTAGGCCTTCAGGAGCGATTTCTGGTCGGCGAAGGGGCCGTCGAACTTGATCCGCTCGTCCACCAGGCACGGGATGAGGGAGAGGCTCTTGCGGTCCAGCCCCTGCTGATCGAAGAGGGCGAAGATATTCTTGCAGTTTTCCAGACTCGGCATGTCCTTCACCGGGATGATCGCCCGATCGGCGGCGAAGAGGGCGTTCTGGGTCAGGATGTCCAGGTCGGGGCGCGTGTCGACGATGATGATGCCGGGAATGCGGGAAAGCGCCAGGAGCCGCGCCAGCACCATCGGCCCTTTGACGGCCCCCTTCAGGTCGGCGAGGGTTCCCGACGACGGGATGTAGCCGACGCCGTACTGGCCGGTGTGGATGAGATCCCTGCCGGGGGTCTCCATCAGGAGGTCGGCCACGGTACCGGTGGTGCGCTGCCCCCTGATCTCGAACATCCGGTCGACGGTGAAGTGGTTGTCGAAGGAGAAGATGGAGACCGGCAGATTTTCGTCGAGCGCCTTGAGGTAGATGGCCAGGTTGGTGGCGAGGGTGGTCTTGCCGACCCCCCCTTTTTCCGAAGAAACGGTGATCACGTATGGGTAACTATGCATGGCGACCATACTACACTGTCGCCGCTTCGCCGGTCAACCCGGTTTGACACTCCCCGTCCCCTGTGCTAGAAACGGGGAAAGGTCCGGGCTCATGCAGGGGGAGATGTGGAGCTTTTCGCAGAAAAACGCATACTTACGGTAAGCCAGCTCACCGGTCTCATCCGCGGTGTCCTGGAGGAGAACTTCGAGCACGTCTGGGTCGAGGGGGAGGTGTCGAACCTGGCGATGCCGGCTTCGGGGCATCTCTATTTCACCCTCAAGGATGCCGGCGCGCAGCTGCGTTGCGTCATGTTCCGCGCGTCGGCCCGGGCCCTGAGGTTCCGGCCGAAGGACGGGATGGGGCTGATCGTGCGGGGACGGATCACCGTCTACGACCAGCGGGGCGATTACCAGCTCCTCGTGGAGTACCTGGAGCCCCGGGGGCTCGGGGCGTTGCAGCTGGCGTTCAGCCAGCTCAAGGAGAAGCTTGCCCGGGAGGGGCTCTTCGCCGAGGAGCGCAAGCGGCCGATCCCGGCCCTGCCGCAGCGGATCGGCATCGTGACCTCGCCGACGGGAGCGGCGATTCACGACATACTCCATGTCCTGAACCGCCGCTTCGCCAATCTGGAGGTGCTGATCCGTCCGGTGAAGGTGCAGGGGGAGGGGGCCGCCGAGGAGATTGCCGAGGCCATCCATGACCTCAACCGCCACGGTGCGATCGACGTCATCATCGTCGGCAGGGGAGGCGGGTCCCTCGAAGATCTCTGGGCCTTCAACGAGGAGGTGGTCGCCCGGGCGATCCACCGCTCCAGGATCCCGGTCATCTCCGCCGTGGGGCACGAGGTCGACTTCACCATCGCCGATTTCGTGGCGGACCTGCGGGCACCGACCCCCTCCGCGGCGGCGGAGATGGTGGTAAAGAGCAAGGAGGAGCTGGCAGCCCGGGTCGATTTCCTGCGGCACCGGCTCGTCCAGAGGATGAAGGGGCGGCTCGCCGAGCGGCGCGGCGAGCTCGAAACCCTCAGCCGATCGCTGCGGGATCCGACCATGCTTCTCGGTCACCTCGCCCAGCGGGTCGACGACCTGGCGCTGCGGAGCGAGCGGGCGATCGCTGTTGCGCTCCGCCATCGACGCGCCGCGCTCGAAGGGCTGGGGAATCACCTGCGACTGACGAATCCGGCCCTGGAAATTGAACGGGTACGGGAGCGGATACTGGTGTTGGCGGGACGGAGCGAGGCCGCCCTGCGCCGCCGGCTGGACCGGGTCCGGGAGGCGACGGCCGTGGCGGCGGCGCGCCTCGACTCGCTCTCCCCCCTCGGGACCCTTGCCCGCGGGTACAGCATCGCCCTCAGGCTCCCGGCGCAACAGGTGGTGCGGGAGTCCCGCCAGATCGCCCCGGGAGACCGGCTGGAGCTTCGGTTCCACCGCGGCAAGGCCTTCTGCCAGGTCGAGTCGGCTGACGAGTGACGGCGCGCAATTCCTTGACTCAAAGTATACAATCGGTATAATGATTTCTTCATTTTTGCCGGGAAAGTAGCGATATGGCCGTCGAAAAATTCGAAACCGCCCTCAGGAAACTGGAAGATATCGTCAAGAAGCTCGAGGAAGGGGAGCTCTCCCTCGACGATTCGCTCAAGGCCTTCGAAGAGGGGGTCAAGATGGCCTCTTTCTGCACGAAGAAGCTTGACGAGGCCGAGAAGAAGGTTGAACTCCTCCTCAGGAAAAAGGACGGCAGTTTCGCCAAGGAAGCGTTCCGGCTCGACGACGAATAGACGCGCCTCCCGGCGCCCCCTGCCCCCCTCCGGGAACGTCGAATCCATTCATTTCAAAGCGAGATCCCATGGAACTGAAAAGCTATCTCAAAGAACGTTGCGCCCTCGTTGACGAAGCGCTTGAGCGCTCCCTCCCCGCGGAGGACGAACTCCCGTTCTCCATCCACCGCGCCATGCACTATTCGGTCTTCGCCGGCGGGAAGAGGGTCCGGCCGATCCTGATGCTCGCCGCCTGCGAGGCGGTGGGAGGAACCATCGCGGATGCGATGCCGGCGGCGTGCGCCATGGAGATGATCCATACCTACTCCCTCATCCACGACGATCTGCCGGCCATGGACGACGATGATTTCCGCCGCGGCCGGCCGACGAACCACAAGGTCTTCGGCGAGGCGATCGCGATCCTGGCGGGAGACGCCCTTCTCACCGAGGCGTTCATCCTGATGAGCTCCCCCGAGTATGCCGCCAGGGTCGGCGCCGAGCGCCTGCTGCCGGTGATCCGCGAGATCGGTCACTGCGCCGGCTCCCGCGGCATGGTCGGGGGACAGGTGGTCGACATGGAGAGCGAGGGGAACAGAGAGATCGACCTCGCCACGGTCCAGTACATCCATACCCACAAGACCGGTGCCCTCATGAAGGCTTCGGTCAAAGCGGGCGCCATCCTCGGCGGTGCCGGCAAAGAGGCGCTGGAGGCGATGACCAGGTACGGGGAGGCGGTGGGCCTCGCCTTCCAGATCGCCGACGACATCCTCGATATCGAGGGGACCACGGAGCAGCTCGGCAAGGACGCCGGGAGCGACGAGGCCCGGGGGAAGGCAACCTACCCGGCGATCATGGGGCTGGCCGATTCCAAG
Organism: Deltaproteobacteria bacterium; assembly: GCA_021847245.1. Classification (GTDB taxonomy): domain Bacteria; phylum Desulfobacterota; class Desulfuromonadia; order Geobacterales; family Geobacteraceae; genus Geobacter. The sequence continues at coordinate 12,219 of JAJZUC010000005.1, forward strand.
CGCCGCGCCCGGGAACTGGTCGACATAGCCCTGGCGGCCGTGGCGCCGTTCGGCGACAGGGCCGAGCCGCTGCGGGAGATCGCCCGCTACATCGTCTCAAGGAAGTCCTGATGTCCGCCATCCTCGACCGCATCGCGTCCCCCGCCGACCTGAAGGGGTTGAGCCCGAAGGAGCTGACGCAGCTTGCCGGCGAGCTCCGGCAGGAGATCATTGCCGTCTGCGCGAAGAACGGCGGGCACCTCGCCCCGAGCCTCGGGGTGGTGGAGTTGACCCTGGCGCTGCACCGCGTGTTCGAGTCGCCGACGGACCGGATCATCTGGGACGTGGGGCACCAGGCCTACGCCCACAAGCTGATCACCGGGCGGCGGGAGCGGTTCGGCACCCTCCGCACCCTCGGCGGGATCAGCGGCTTTCCGAAGCGAAACGAGTCCCCCCACGACGCCTTCGACACGGGCCACACCTCCACGTCGATCTCCGCCGCCCTCGGCTTTGCGGCTGCCCGCGACCTGCGGGGAGGGCGCAACAAGGTGATCGCGGTGATCGGCGACGGCTCCATGACCGGCGGGATCGCCTACGAGGGGCTCAACCACGCCGGGCACCTGAACAAGGATCTCGTGGTGGTCCTGAACGACAACGAGATGTCGATCGCCGAGAACGTGGGGGCGCTCTCCAACTTCCTCAACCGCACCGTTACCAGCGAATTCGTCCACACCATGAAGAAGGAGCTCGAAGGTTTCCTCGGGAGCCTCGACCGGATCGGCCGCGGCGTCCTCAAGGTGGCCAAGCGGGCCGAGGAGTCGCTCAAGGGACTCTTCACCCCGGGAATGCTCTTCGAGGCGTTCGGGTTCGAGTACATCGGCCCCATCGACGGCCACGACATTGGCCGGCTGACGGAGACCTTCGAGAAGGTCCGGCGTTTCGACGACGCGGTGCTGATCCATGTCCTGACCAAGAAAGGGAAAGGGTACCCGCCGGCGGAACAGAACCCGGCTCTTTTTCACGGCGTGGGACCGTTCGAGATCGAGACCGGCAAGGTGCTGAAGGGGAAGGGGGGCGCGGCCTCCTACACCGGCGTCTTCGGCGAGGCGATCAAAAAGCTTGCCGCCGGGGACGAGCGGATCGTGGCCCTTACCGCCGCCATGCCCGACGGCACCGGGCTTACCCCCTTTGCCGCCGAGTTTCCGGAGCGCTTCTTCGACGTCGGGATTGCGGAGCAGCACGGCGTCACCTTTGCCGCGGGGCTTGCCGCGGAAGGGTACCGGCCGGTCTTCGCCGTCTATTCGTCGTTTCTCCAGCGGGCCTACGATCAGGTGTTCCACGACGTCTGTCTCCAGAACCTTCCGGTCACCTTCGCCATCGACCGCGCCGGGGTGGTCGGAAGCGACGGCCCGACCCACCACGGGCTCTTCGATCTCTCCTATCTGCGGCACCTGCCGAACATGGTCCTGATGGCCCCCAAGGACGAGAACGAGCTGCAGCACATGCTCAGGACCGCCCTGGAGCACGAGGGGCCTGCCGCGGTCCGCTATCCCCGGGGAAACGGCTACGGTGTCTCCCTCGACCAGACGTACCAAAGTCTGCCGCTCGGCAGGGGCGAAGTGCTGAGGGAAGGGCGCCACGGGGCGATCCTCGCCGTCGGCACCACCGTCTACCCGGCCCGGGAGGCGGCGGAAGAGCTGGCCGGCGAGGGGATCGACCTCGCGGTGGTCAACGCCCGCTTCGTGAAGCCCCTGGACCGGGAGCTCGTCCTCACCCTTGCCCGGCGGTTCGGCCGGCTGCTGACCGTTGAGGAGAACGTCGTCCAGGGGGGGGTCGGCACGGCGGTGCTGGAGCTTCTGGAGGAAGAGGGGGTGACGGGGGTCCCGGTCCTGCGGCTCGGCTATCCGGACCGCTTTGTCGAACAGGGAGAACAGCCCGAGCTGCGGGCGATCCACGGGCTTGATGCGCCGGGGATCGCGGCCCGGGCACGGGAGTTCTTCGGAAGATGAGAGAGATACGAAGGCCGGGTCACCACCCGGCCTTCCTTTTTGCAGGTGGTCTTGAACCAGGCTGGCTGATATAATACGACCAGGGTGACGCTTGGAAACCGGAGGTGGAAATGACATATCCAGACCTCATGAAGGCCCTGGAGATATTCGGCCTGACCGACCGGGTGACGCTTCGGGACATCAAGAACAGACACCGCGAGCTGGTGAGGCGCTGCCACCCCGATGCCGGTGCGCCCCCCGATTCGGCGGAGATCCGGCTCATCAACGCCGCCTACCGCCTGCTTTGCGACTACGTCGTAAACTACCGCTTCTCCTTCTCCCGGGAGGAGTTCTACGAGCAGAATCCCGAGGAGCGGCTCCGGATGCAGTTTGAAGGTACGCCCCTTTGGGATGTCCGCTGAGCACGCCATGAAACCGAGATTCACCCCTCTCGCCCCGATCGCCTGCCTCCTTGCCGCCCTCTCTCTCCCCGTCACCCTCCGCAACGCCGTGGGAGCGGATCCCATCCTGCACAACAATTACGGCGTCCAGCTCCTCGACCGAGGTGAGCTGGAAAAGGGGATCGAGCAGCTGGAGAAGGCTTACAGTCTCTACGGCATGGACCAGACCCTCAGGAGCAATCTGGCCATGGCCTATACCCTGCTCGGTCACCGGTTTCTGGACAAAAAGTCCTATCCCGAGGCGGCCGGGGAGTTCGACAAGGCGAGCGCCCTCTTTCCCGATGATCCCCGCTACCATCTGCTGAAGGGGATTGCCCTCACCCTGGCGAAGAGCTACGAGCCTGCCCGTTACGAGCTTGAACTCGCCGCTTCCCTCGGGGGGGATACGGCGGAGGGGCTCTATTTCTTAGGCCGGATCCGGTACGAGTCGGGCGAAACGGACGAGGCGCTCCGGTACTGGGAAAAGGCCGCCGCCCTCGCTCCGTCGGATCCCTCCCTGGCCGCCCTGCTGGAGCGGATGCGGCGGGAGCAGGCAGTGGAGACGAAGATGGACCGGGGACACAGCTCGCGGTTCATTCTCTCCTATGATGCCGACGTCAGGCCGCAGATCGCCCTTGACCTCCTGAGCGCCCTCGAAACCATCTACAACAGTGTCGGCACCGATCTCGATTACTTCCCCGAAGCACGGGTGCCGGTCATTCTCTACACCAGGAAGGACTACCGTGAGGTCACCCGCTCCCCCGGCTGGTCGGGGGGGCTCTACGACGGCAAGATCCGGCTTCCGGTGGGGGGGGTGACGGAGATCACCCCCGAGCTCCGGGCCACGCTGCGCCACGAGTACACCCATGCGGTGATCCGCGACCTGACGAAGGGGAACTGTCCCACCTGGCTCAACGAGGGGATTGCCGAACTCCAGGGACGGCTCGAACACAACACGCCGTTGGCGGAGCTGGGACGGGCGGCGCGGGAGGGGCGGTTCATCCCCCTCAAGACGATGGAGGGACCGTTCACGGCCCTCGGCGCCGGGGATGTCCGACTGGCGTACGAGGAGAGCTATGCCGTGGTCAATTTCATGGTGACGACCTACGGCTGGTTCCGGGTGCGGTCGATCCTGACCGCCCTCGGCGACGGGCAGACCGTCGAGGCGGCGATCGCCTCCGGCCTGAAGGATTTCGGACTGACCTACGATGGGGTTATGGGTGAGTGGCGGGCGTACATGGCGCGGGAATACGGCGGCAGCGGTAGATGAATCTTCCCGGATCGAGATGGTAAAAAGAATCCCGGCCTCCTCATGGCGTTTGGCAAGAGCCTCGGATGACAAATAACGATTGTTCCCGCTGATGGCCGACTGGATGGTGGTGCTGGTGCGAGGGGGTGAATTGCTATGAGTGGTTGGTGATGGGGATTGCTGAAGATGACGATGATTTATCACTTGACAGAGGCGGAGGTCTCATTTATAAAAGGACTAAAACGGTCCTAAAGGTGTTTTTATGATGGAACTGACCCGCAAGGGGGAGTACGCAATTAGGGGCATTATCTACCTGGCCCAGCTTCCGCCGGGGAAAGTCGCTCTCATCAGCGAGATTGCCGAGGCGGCAGAGGTCCCCCAGACCTTTCTGGCGAAGATCCTCCAGAGCTTTGCCAAGATTGGCCTCGTCAAGTCGTTTCGGGGGGCGGGGGGGGGCTTCACGCTCGGCCGTTCCGCCGAGCAGATCACCCTGCGGGAGGTGGTGGAGGCGGTGGAGGGGCCGATCCTGCCGAACCGTTGCCTTCTGGGGGCCGGCACCTGCGAGCGTGACGGCACCTGCGGCGTCCACCCCGTCTGGCGCGAGGTACAGGGGAAGGTGGTGGAAGTGCTCGACGGGGTGTCCATCAAGGAGTTGGCGGCACGCAAGAAATAGTTTTTTTTTGTCCACATAAAGGACAAAAACGGTCCTGTATGGTAAGGTTGAACCGAATTTTTCCGGTTCGAAATCGCTTCCGAAAATAATTCAGCACCACACTTCAAAGGAGGACGGCAATGGATGTCTTATTCATGAGCAGGCTGCAGTTTGCGATTACGAGCATGTTCCATTTCATCTTCGTACCGCTTACCCTCGGCCTCTCCATTCTCACGGCGTTCATGGAAACCCGCTACGTCATCAGCGGCGACGAGACCTGGCTCAAGATGGCCAAGTTCTGGGGGAAACTCTTCCTGATCAACTTTGCCCTGGGGGTCGTCACGGGGATCACGCTGGAGTTCCAGTTCGGGATGAACTGGGCCGAATACTCCAAGTACGTCGGCGATATCTTCGGGGCGCCGCTGGCCATCGAGGCGACCGTGGCGTTCTTCATGGAGTCGGTATTCATCGGGGTCTGGATCTTCGGCTGGAACAAGGTCTCCAAGACCTTCCATGCGGTCTCCATCTGGCTGGTGGCAATCGCCACCAACCTCTCGGCCCTCTGGATCCTCCTGGCCAACGGCTGGATGCAGCATCCGGTTGGGTACGTACTGCGCAACGGCCGGGCCGAGATGGTCGATTTCATGGCGATGGTGACCAACCCTTACGGCCTGCTGAAATTCGGTCACCAGATCGTTTCCGGTTATACCGTGGCGGCGTTCTTCGTCATGGGAATCTCCGCCTGGCACCTGCTGCGCAAGAACCAGCCCGAGTTCTTCACCCGCTCCTTCAAGCTGGCGGCGGCCTTCGGCCTTGTTTCCGCGATCCTCGTCGGGGTGATCGGCGATTTCCACGCCGTTGAGGTGGCCAAGACCCAGCCGACCAAGTTCGCCGCCATGGAGTCGGTCTGGGAAACCAGGAAGGGGGTGGGGCTGAACCTGATCCTCCTCCCGGACGAGAAGCGCGAATGCAACGCCATCGAGCGCCTCTGCATCCCGAACATGGTCAGCCTCCTGGCGTTCCACCAGCCCGAGGCCGAGATCAAGGGGCTCAAGGACTTCCCGCGGGAGCTCCGGCCGCCGGTGATGCTCACCTATCTCAGCTTCCGGGCGATGGTGGGGCTCGGCACGCTCTTCATCCTGCTCTCGCTGGTGGCCGTCTTCCTCTCCCGCACGGGACGGCTCCAGAACTTCCCGCTCTTTCTCAAGGTGCTGGTCTATGCCATTCCGCTCCCCTATATCGCCAACCAGCTCGGCTGGGTGGTGGCCGAGGTGGGGCGGCAGCCGTGGATCGTGTACGGGGTGCTCAAGACCTCCGACGCGGTCTCCAGGTCGGTCACGACGGCCCAGGTGGTCGGATCGCTCGCCGGCTTCACCCTTCTGTACGGGTTTCTCGGCGTGGTCGACATCTATCTCCTGATCAAGTACGCCCGGAAAGGGCCCGACGACGACCTCTCCGGCATCATCAAACCCGTATCGGCAAGGAGGGCGTAACATGGAACTGCAGATTACCTGGTTCGTGCTCTGGGGTGTTCTCTGGGCGGTCTACTTCATGCTCGACGGCTTCGTCCTCGGCACCGGCATCCTCCACAATTTCCTGGCCCGGACCGACGGCGAGAAGCGGGTCCTCATCAATACGATCGGCCCGGTCTGGGACGGCAACGAGGTCTGGCTGATCACCGCCGGCGGCGCCACCTTCGCCGCGTTCCCGACCACCTATGCGCTGATGTTCAGCTATCTCTACACGGCGCTGCTGCTCCTGCTCTTCGCGCTCATCGTCCGCGGGGTCTCCTTCGAGTTCCGCGGCAAGGTCGAGGGAGAGGGGTGGAAACGGGGCTGGGACATGGCGATCCAGGTGTCGAGCTTTCTCCCGGCGCTCCTGTTCGGCGTTGCCTTCGGCAACATCTTCATGGGGCTCCCCATGGATGCCGCCGGCTACCACGGCTCGCTCCTCTCGCTGCTCAACCCCTATGGCCTGCTGACCGGCGTCCTCTTCGTGCTCCTCTTCACGGTGCACGGCGCGCTGTACCTGGCGGTGAAAACCGTCGGCGACCTGAGCGCCCGCGCCAAGGCCCTCGCCGACAAGGTCTGGCCGGCACTCCTTGTGGTGGCGGTCGCCTTCCTGGCCTACACCAAATTTGCCACCGGGCTCTTCGACAACTACCTCTCGGCGCCTCTTCTCTTTGTCGTCCCGCTCCTGGCGGTGACGGCGCTTCTGGCCACGAGAATCCTCTCCGCCAGGGGGGCGACGCCGGGCGCCTTCGCGGCCTCCTGCGTGACGGTCCTGATGGTGGTCGCCACCGGTGTCACCGGACTCTTCCCGAACCTGATCCCGTCGAGCCTCGACCCGAACTTCAGTCTGACGATCTACAACTCTTCGTCGAGCCCCTACACCCTGAAGCTCATGACCATCGTCGCCTTCATCTTCGTGCCGATCGTCATTGCCTACAAGATCTGGGTCTACCGGATCTTTCGGGCGCCGGTGACGGAGGCCGAGGTCCTGGGGGACAAGAACGCCTACTGATCCATAACCGCTGTGAGAACGAAAAAAGCCTGCGTGACTGCAGGCTTTTTTCGTTGTATAGTACGCCCCTCTTATTGCCCCCCGCCGACAAGCATAATCTCTGTCGAAAAGAATCATTTTTCGGTAAACCGGCGGCATTTCCGGCCGATAATAATTAACAGGACCAGGACGGACTCCCCGCCGCCTCCCCAATTTCGTGAGCTGCCATGGCAGACGTCGTTGCCCATAAACTCCTCAGGACCTTCTTCAGACGCAGCTTCTGGATTACGGTCATCCTTGCGCTGATCCTGTCGGGGGTCGTTCCCCTGATCATCTACCGCTATCATCTCCACCAGTATCAGGTGGAATCGGCGGCTCTGCTCCACCGCTTCATCGAGAAGGAAATCTGCTTCAGTCCCCACGATCTGCTCGAAAACCCGAAGAGTCTGGAGGCGACGGTTTCCAACATCAACGTCTTCATGGAGTTCGGGGACCTGGTCGAGTTCAAGCTCTGGTCGGCCGACGGCACCCTCATCCATGCCTATCGCGCCCAGGATCTCGTCGGTCACCGGTTCCCCGGCAACGAGCGCCTGATGGAAACGGTGCGCACCGGCCGGACCTTCGTGGAGATCGAGGATACCCGCGACAGTGAAAACCTCAACCTGAAGGAGTTCGGCACCCTGGTCGAGATGTACGCGCCGGTAGTCGTCGACGGGACGGTGCAGGGGGCGGTGGAGGTCTATCGCAAGGCGCCGAAGTTCGAGCTCCTCACGGGGCACATCGTCCTGGTGGTCTCCATCGCGGTCATCATTTTCCTGCTCCTTTACATGCTGCTCTATGGCCGGTTCCGGGCCGCCGCCACGAGCCTCATTGATTACGACGAGAAGCTGCAGGACGCCTACCGTTCCCTGGGGCTCTCCTACTTCGACACCATCCGCAGCCTCATCAAGGCCCTGGAACTGCGGGACATGGAGACGGAGGGTCATTCGGAACGGGTGGTCGCCGTCTCTCTCCACATCGGCGAGCGGCTCGGGATTCCGGAGGACGAGCTCGACAAGCTGGTGCTCGGCTCCTACCTACACGACATCGGCAAGATCGGGGTTCCCGACTCGATCCTTCTCAAGCCCGGCGGGCTCACCTCCGAGGAGGGAGCGGTCATACGCTCCCACGTGGAGAAGGGGCTTGAGATCATCGGCACCATCGAGTTCCTCGGTCCGGCGGCCGAGGTGGTCCGTTACCACCACGAGAAATGGGACGGCTCCGGCTACAGCGCCGGCCTCAAGGGTACTGAAATCCCGCTGGCGGCCCGAATCTTCGCGGTGGTCGACGTCTTCGACGCCCTGATCAGCAACCGCCCCTACCGCAGCCCCATGTCGTTCGAAGAGGCGCAGGCGATGATCCTGGCGGGGCGGGGGGGCCATTTCGACCCGCAGGTCGTGGATGTCTTCCTGGAGATCGGGCGGGAGGAGTTCGAGGCGCTGAAGAAGGAGATCGCCGGGTGCGGCATCCATCACACGGTCAATGCCGCGGTCGAAAACATTCTCTGCCGGCTGAACGTCGTCGCGGATGCGGAGACGAAGCGCGGCGTCTGAGTCCCGCTGGCATGGAACAGGGAAAAACGAAAGGGTGCGACACAGGTGCGCACCCTTTCGTTTTTCGAGGGAACCGTCGATCTCGCCGTGCTACTCGCGGACGTAAATGTCCATGTCCGACTCGTGGACCATCGTCATGAGCCGGGCGTACTCCGATTCGATCATCTCGTAGTGGTTGCGGGTCTCCCGGGCGTTGAGCTCGAAGATGGCGCGGGCCTCGGGATCGGCTATCTGCGCCGCGGTCTCCCGGAGGTTCTTTTCCAGGTTCAGCTCTTTCTCCATGGCGAGCTCAAGCGCCATCTGCTCGTTGAAGTCCGAACTTATCGCCCTGGCCATGGAAACCGTCCAACTCGATTCCTCGTCTGGAGGGGCGTCCATGAACTCGTCGAAGTCCGGGATGTCGCCTCCCTTGTAGACCCGGAAAAAGTGGCCGGCGTGCTCGCGTTCCTCCCTGGCCAGGAGCTCGAACACCCTTATGGCGTCCCGCTCCTTCATCTGCTTTGCGCCGAGCTCGTAGAAATTCATGGCGTCCTTCTCGGTCTGGATCGATTTTCTGATGGCTTCCTGTACATCGATTTCCTCTGGCATGTATTTTCCCTCCTCCGGTTGGTGGTGTATACGGGGTGGTTACGGATAACCTTAGCGGATAATGCGGCGGTGTCAAATGGGGGGTAGACGTGGGACGGCGCCTTGTTTCGCCCTGTTTCCCGTGTAAACTGTAAACGAAACTTCGGGAGGGGAGACGATGGAACCACGCACGCCGGGGGAGATGCTGCGCGCCGCCCTCGATCGGGAAACGCCGCTCCAGGTGGTGGGGGCGATCAATGCCTACACGGCCATCATGGCGGAGCGCTGCGGCTTTCGCGCCCTCTATCTTTCGGGGGCGGGGGTGGCCAACGCCTGTTTCGGACTGCCGGACCTGGGGATGACCACCCTCACCGACGTCCTGGAGGAGGTGCGGCGGATCACCGGTGTCAGCCGGCTGCCGCTCCTGGTCGATGCGGATACCGGATGGGGGCACGCCTTCATGATCGGCCGGACGGTGCGGGAGATGATCCGGGCCGGCGCCGCCGCCATCCACATCGAGGACCAGGTGGCGGCCAAGCGGTGCGGCCACCGCCCCGGCAAGGCGCTCGTCCCGACCGCCGAGATGGTCGACCGGATCAGGGCCGCGGTCGATGCCCGCACCGACCCTGCCTTCGTCATCATGGCCCGCACCGACGCCCTGGCGACCGAGGGGGTGGAGGGGGCCATCGAGCGGGCCTGCCGCTATCGGGAGGCGGGAGCCGACATGCTTTTCCCCGAGGCCCTCACGGAGCTTGACCAGTACCGGCGCTTCGCCGGGGCGGCCGGCATCCCGGTGCTCGCCAACATGACCGAATTCGGCGTCACCCCCCTCTACACCCGCGAGGAACTGGCCTCGGCCGGGGTCTCCCTCATCCTCTATCCGCTCTCGGCCTTCCGCGCCATGAACGCGGCGGCCCTCCGGGTCCTGCGGGCGATCCGGGAGGAGGGGAGCCAGCGGGGGGTGGTGGAGACCATGCAGACGCGGGAGGAACTCTACACCTTTCTCGGCTACCACGACTACGAGCGCAGGCTCGATGAGCTCTTCGGAAAGGAGGAGAAGCCATGAACGGACCATCGGTTTCGTACAGCCCCGGCCTCGAAGGGGTCATCGCTGGAAAGACGGCCATCAGCACGGTGGGAAAGAAGGGAAAGGGGCTCAACTACCGCGGATACTCCATCTACGATCTGGCCGAGCAGGCCGCGTTCGAGGAGGTGGCCCACCTCCTGATCCACGGCAGGCTTCCCGCAACGGGAGAGCTCGACGCCTACCGGGCGCGGCTCAAGGGGTTGCGCGGCCTCCCCGTCGCTCTGAAAAGGGTCCTGGAGCAGCTTCCCGCCACGGCCCACCCGATGGATGTGCTTCGCACCGCCTGCTCGGCCCTCGGCACCATGGAGCCCGAAGGGGAGGGGCGCGACCAGTATGCCATCGCCGACCGGCTCGTCGCCTCGTTCCCCTCCATGCTCCTCTACTGGCATCATTTCCACGCGGGGGGAAGGGCGGTTGACACGGAGACGGACGAGGAGAGCCTTGCCGGCCATTTCCTCTTTCTCCTCCACGGGAGCAGGCCGGTGGAACTCCACCGCCGGATGCTGGACTCCTCCCTCATCCTCTACGCCGAGCACGAATTCAACGCCTCCACCTTCTCCGCCCGGGTCACCGCCTCCACCCTTCCCGACTTCTACGCCGCCGTCACCTCGGCCATCGGCACCCTGCGGGGCCCCCTCCACGGCGGCGCCAACGAGGAGGCGATGAAGCTCATCACCCGTTTCCGCTCGCCTGAGGAGGCGGAGCGGGGGCTCCTCGCCATGCTCGCCCGCAAGGAGAAGATCATGGGGTTCGGCCACCGGGTCTACAAGGAGGCCGACCCCCGCTCGCGGGTGATCAAGGAGTGGTCCCGGCGCCTCGGCGAGGCGGCCGGCGACATGACCCTCTTTGCCGTCTCCGAGCGGATCGAGGAGGTGATGCTCCGCGAGAAGCGGCTCTACCCGAACCTCGACTTCTACAGCGCCTCCGCCTATCACCTGGCCGGGATCCCGACCCCCATGTTCACCCCCGTCTTCGTCTTCGCCCGGATCGCCGGCTGGTCGGCCCACATCATCGAGCAGCGGGCCGACAACCGGATCTTCCGCCCCGTCGCCGATTACGTCGGGCCGGAGCCGATGGCGTTCGTGCCGCTCGGGGAGCGGGGGTGAGAACCGCTCTCGACCCGATTCAGAAACCAAGCGGGCTCCTTGCCTCCTTCTCCGTCCTGACCGGCACGCAGTGGGTGTAGATCATGGTCATTTTCAAGCTGGAGTGCCCCCCGGCCTGGTGCAGGAAGGAAGCGCGCCGGATGGGGGAGTTCGCCGGGCAGATGGTGGAGGAGATCCTGGCGCCACGTCCTGGTGCATCTGCGCAAGGCCCAGAGCACCATAGTACAGCCTCCTTTCGGTTACCTGTAATATGATGCAACGTTTTCCTGGCCATACCTCCTTCGGTTACATTTAATTTGAGTTAATTCCCCGGCAAGAAGACGCCTTGACCTTTGGCAAGACTCTGCTTCACTTAACAGAGGACGGCAGTATGGGTGACAGCCTTCCTGTCGTGATCTATCCAGAGTTGAAGGGAGGGTATCCATGAAAGGGAATGAAACGATTATCGAGCACCTGAATGCGCGCCTCGCCGAGGAACTGACGGCGGTCAACCAGTATTTCGTCCATGCCGAGATGTGCGAAAACTGGAAGTACGAACGGCTCCACGCCGTGATCAGGAAGCGTTCCATCGACGAGATGAAGCATGCCGAGAAGCTGATCGCCCGTATTCTGTTTCTCGAAGGGAAGCCGATTGTCAGCAATCTCAACAAGATTCACATCGGTGCCGAGATCCCCAGGATGCACGAATACGACCACGCCGCCGAGGAAGCGGCGATCCGGGGGTACAACGACAGCATCCGGGTGGCGGTGGAGCTGGGGGACAACGGGACGCGGGAACTGCTCGAATCGATCCTCAGAGAGGAAGAGGGGCATATCGACGTGATCGAGGCCCAACTCGACCAGATCAAGCAGATGGGGGTCCCGAACTATCTCGGGGAACAGATCGATTAGGAATGACAAAGCCCGCATCTGCGGGCTTTGTCATGTTTCTACCGAAGGTATTCGAGGACGAACGCCTGCACCTCGCCGGATTCGCGTCCGGCGGCCTCCTGCCGCTCCTCCGGGGTCATCAGCTCGTGGAGGATCTTCCGTGCCCGCTTGCGGCTGCCGGCAATGGCCTCCGTCATCCGGCAGAGGATGTTGACGGGCAATCCGGCGCGGTATCCCTCCACCAGCTTGGCGATTTCATCGCGCTGCTGTGCGCTGCTCCACGTCTTGTAGAGTGATGCTCCCAGATCTGCGTGCAACATGCTCTCCTCCTCCCCGATGGTGGTGCCCGCGGGTCGTGATATCGTGCAACAGGATGGCCCAGCATACTGCATGGCGCCTGGAGCGTCCAGCGTTTTTCCGCTGCAATCCGGGAGGGAACCCGGCAGGGGCGGAAGGGGGCGGGGATTGAAAAGGGAAACTGCCATGGAGAGCCCGGAGCAGCTCGGAGCCCCAACGGAGCGGATTCAGCCCCAGGCCATCTTCACGCTCTTTCTGTGCGGCGATTGCATGACCGGCCGGGGGATCGACCAGATCCTCCCCCATCCCGTCCCACCCCATCTGTTCGAGCCGTACGTAAGGGATGCCCGCCGGTACGTGGAGCTTGCCGAGCGTCACAACGGCCCGATACCTCGGAATGCACCCTTCGGCTACGTGTGGGGAGATGCGCTTGTGGAGCTGCGGCTCAGGGCGCCGGACGTGAGGATCGTCAACCTGGAGACGGCCGTTACGACCAGCGAGGAACACTGGCCGGGGAAAGGGATCCACTACCGGATGCATCCCGCGAACGCCCCGGTTCTGACAGCGGCGGCGCTCGATGTCTGTGCCCTTGCCAACAACCACGTGCTCGACTGGGGGTATCCGGGGCTTGCGGAGACCGTCGAGACCCTCCGGCATGCGGGGGTGCGGTGGGCCGGTGCCGGGCGCGATCTGGCGGCGGCAGAGGCGCCTGCTTTCGTGGAGCTTCCCGGAAGGGGGAGGGTGCTGGTCTTCTCCTTCGGCACCGAGTCGAGCGGCATTCCCGACGAATGGACGGCAGCCCCCGGACGGGCCGGCGTTAACCTCCTCCAGGATCTGTCCGGCCGTGCCGTCACCCGCATCGGCAGGATGGTCCGCACTGTAAAGAGGCAAGGCGACATCGTGGTCGCCTCGATCCACTGGGGAGGAAACTGGGGGTACTCCGTGCCGGACGCGCACCGGGAGTTTGCCCGTCGCCTGATCGACGAAGCCGGGGTCGACCTGATCCACGGCCATTCCTCCCATCACGTGATGGGGATCGAGGTCTACCGGGAAAAGCTTGTCCTGTACGGCTGCGGCGACTTCATCACCGACTACGAGGGGATCGAGGGGTACGAGGAGTTTCGGGGAGAACTGCGGCTCATGTACTTCCCGCGGGTCGATGCGCTTACGGGGAGGCTTGCGGGGGTCGAGATGGTGCCGATGGAGATGCGCAACTTCCGGGTGAACAGGGCGGCGCCGCGGGACGCGCTTTGGCTGCGGGATCTGCTGAACCGCGAGGGAAAGCGCTTCGGCACGGGTGCCGAGCTTTCAGGCGATTCCACACTCGTTTTGCGGTGGGGAAAGCAGGCCGGGAATGGAAGGTGAGACGGTGATCGAGATTGACGGCAGTCACGGAGAGGGTGGGGGGCAGATCCTGCGCACCGCCCTTGCCCTGTCGTGCGTCACCGGTCAGCCGTTCCGGATCGCCGGCATCAGAAAGGGGCGGGAGAAGCCGGGGCTCATGCCCCAGCACCTGATGGCGGTCCGGGCCGCGGCGCGGGTCTCCGGCGCCCGGGTCACCGGCGACTCCCCCGGCTCCACCGACCTGGTCTTCGCCCCGGGGCCGGTGATACCCGGCGAGTTCCAGTTCGACATCGGGACGGCGGGCTCCGTCACCCTGGTTCTGCAGACCCTCATCCTGCCGCTTCTCCTTGCCTCCGGGCGAAGCACGGTGATCCTGACAGGGGGGACCCACGTGCCGTTCAGCCCACCTTACCACTATCTGGCCGAGGTTTTCGCCCCCCTGCTGGCGCGGATCGGGGGGAAGGTCCACCTTGCCATCGATTCCTACGGCTTCTATCCCCGCGGCGGCGGCCACGTGCGGTGCGTGGTGGAGCCGGCGCTCTCCCTTGCCCCCCTCGACATGACATCGCCGGGACGAGACCCGCGGGTGAGCGGGCTCTCCGTGGTTGCCAATCTCCCGTTCGCCATTGCCGAACGGCAGCGCCGCAGTGCCCTCGACACCCTCAGCGCTTCGGGAATCCGCGCCGAGATCTCTCTCCTCGATGCCCCTTCCCCGGGGAAGGGAACTTTTCTCTTTCTGCGGCGCCTGGCGGGGGAGCTGCCGTCGGGGTTCTCCGCCCTCGGTGCGCTCGGGAAACGGGCCGAGGCGGTGGGGGGCGAGGCGGCGGCAGAACTGGTGAGGCATCACCGGTCCGGGGCCTCCCTCGATCCGCATCTCGCCGACCAGGTGGTCCCCTACCTTGCACTGGCGCAGGGGGAATCGTCCTTTACCACTTCATGCGTTACCCGCCATCTCCTCACCAATCTCTGGGTCGTCGGGCAGTTCGTCGCGTTCCGGCATCGGGTCGAGGGGGAAGAGGGGGAGGTGGGGCGGGTTACGATCGGGCGTTGACGAAAGAAGGCGTCCCCATTGCAGAGACGCCTTCTTCATTTCCGCACCGTTGGCAGAAGCGGATCAGTTCGGCAGGGAGGGAAGCTCCACTCCGGCCATCTTCTGGACCATGCGCACCACCTGGCAGCTGTAGCCGAACTCGTTGTCGTACCAGACGTAGAGGACGCAGCGGTTTCCCTGGACGATGGTCGCCAGGGAATCGACCACCCCGGCGTGGCGGGAGCCGACGAAGTCGCTGGAGACGACTTCCGGGGAGTTGGTGTAGTCGATCTGGTTATGCAGCGGCGAGTTGAGGGAAATCTCGCGCAGGTAACGGTTGATCTCCGCCACGTCGATCGTCCGGGAAAGTTCCAGGTTGAGGATCGCCAGGGAGACGTTCGGGGTCGGGACCCGGATGGCGTTGCCGGTCAGCTTGCCGGTCAGCTCGGGGAGCGCCTTGGCTACGGCCTTGGCGGCGCCGGTCTCGGTGATGACCATGTTGAGAGGGGCGCTGCGGCCGCGGCGGGACGCCTTGTGATAGTTGTCGATCAGGTTCTGGTCGTTGGTGTAGGAGTGGCACGTCTCCACGTGGCCGCTGACGATGCCGAACCGGTCGTTGACCGCCTTGAGCACCGGCACGATGGCGTTGGTGGTGCAGCTGGCGGCGGAGAAGATCCGTTCCTCCGGGGTGATCAGGTCGTTGTTCACCCCGGCGACGATGTTCGGGATGTCGCCCTTGCCGGGGGCGGTGAGGACGACCTTGGCGATCCCCTGTGCCTGCAGGTGACGGCCGAGTCCTTCGCGGTCGCGCCACTTCCCGGTGTTGTCGATGAGGATCGCGTTATGGATGCCGTACCGGGTGTAGTCGACGGTTTCGGGGGCGTCGGCGTAGATGATGCGGATCAGGTTGCCGTTGGCGATGATGGCGTTTTCTTCCTCGTCGATGGTGATGATCCCGTTGAAATGGCCGTGCACCGAGTCGCGGCGCAGCAGGCTCGCCCGTTTCGCCAGGTCGTCGGCGCTCCCCTTGCGCACCACGGCGGCCCGCAGCCGCAGCTTCTCGCCGCTTCCCGATTTCTCGACGAGGATCCGGGCAAGGAGCCGGCCGATCCGGCCGAAACCGTAGAGAACCACATCCTGCGGCTCGCTCAGCAGCGGCACCCGGCCGGTGTTTACCGCAGCCAGTTCCCGGGTGACGAATTCCTCGACCCCCACCTTGCCACCCTGGGCCTGGTAGGCGACGGTCAGTTTGCCGATATCGATCCGCGCCGGCGCCAGATCGAGGGTCGTCATCGCCTTGAGGAGCGGATAGGTGTCGAGGACCGAAAGCTCGTCGTCGAGGATGAGGCGGGCGAAACGGTGCGTCTTGAGGATGTCGATGGGGGTACTGTTGACGAGCGAACGGCCGTAGACCGTGGTCACAATGTTGTGCTCCCGGTAGAGATGACCGACCAGCGGCAGCATCTGTTCGGCGCACTCTTCGAGGCTCTGCCATTCCTTGATGTAGGCTACCTGTTTCCTGTTGTTCATCGTCGATCCCTTCTCCCTTCGAATGTAACGCAAGTGCGAATCACTCATTCTAAAATATGGATGCCACTTTCTCAATAGGAACCACGGGAATACGGATAAAATCCTGATTGAAGGAACGGTTCAACGCTCTCATGAAGAGGACTCCGTTTTTTCGTTTATTTTACAGTCCTGACGGATATCTTTACAAAAATGCTGAAGACAGACGGGGGGGCTGAAAAAACTCCAATGATATCAATATTATTTTTGCGGCATGTTATTTGAATTGACGCTGTGTAAGATTGGCTGCGAAAGGAGGGGAAAAACCATGAAAACTTCAGGTGCGAAGGTCTCACTGTCGTTGATGTCACTGGTCGCCGTACTGCTCCTCGGAGTCATCCAGGCCCACGCGCTCAGCCTGACGACCGATGCCAACGCGGTGCTGGCAAATGGTTCGATCGATTGGGGAGGATTGGGACCAGACCGTACCCAACTGTCTCAACCTTTTTCGGTCGCGGTGAACGGAATCTCCGGACTGGAAGCGGTGGTGAGCAAGTCATCGCCAGGTCCGATGGAGATTCGCGTCCAGGGGAGTTCGTGGGCTGGCAACTTCGGAACGGGGGAATCGCTCCTCTGGACAATGCACACAAACGGCCCGATGATTCTTGATTTTAACGCCGGTGTAAGCGGTGTGGGCGCCCAGATCCAGTCGAACTATTACGGCGATTTCCTCGCGACGATAGAAGCCTTCGACCTGAGCGGCGCATCATTGGGGGCGTTCACCGTGCAGGGACGCTCGGACGACGACGGGAATGATAGTGCCCTCTTCCTCGGAGTGCTGAGTGACCTGGCGAACATCGATAAAATTGCTTTTAACGTATCGAGAGCAGGCGCAGCGGGTGGTGACGATTTCGCCATAAACGGTCCGGTGGTGAAAGGGCAGTCGCCGCAACCCGCACCGGTGCCGGAGCCGGCGACTTTCCTGCTGGTCGGCGCCGGACTGGTTGGTGCAGCGTTTGCGAAAAGAAGGCGGAGCTGAGGAGATATCCGGTTTCCTGTCAGACGGAAGGGGGTGCCAGATGGTACCCCTTTTTTTGCGAGTGCGGTTGAAAGAGGGACGTGATACGGTATTTGGCCGACATGCGTGGCGGCGGCTTAGCCTCCTTGCATGTTCTCGTAGAAGAGAAAGACGAGAAGGACGACGAGGGCCGAGGCAATTACGGTCAGGATGATGGCAATGACCAGGTTCACCGTATCGCGAACCTTCTCCTGCGGGGTCCGTGTTTCCCTGAAGTATCTCCCCATACTCTCCCTTTCCGCCCTGCATCAAGGATGGTGGCCCGCTTTCGGTGTATTCACACTGTATCCAAATTCGGTCCCAATATCAAGCATGCCATCCCTCCTCTCGGCTTCGGGACTTCGACGTATATGAGCTTGCAGGAGAACGGTATTCTGTATACACTGTAGAGAGCTAGAGGCGCCACGAGATGGCCTGATCGGGAATCCACTCGCAACGGAGCGGAAGGTCATGGACTGCATTGCGCTCAAAAAGTTGATTGCCACCGACAACCAGCTCTCGCAGATACACTTCCTCCTCAAGACCAAGGCGAAACGGGGGGAATCCGACGCCTTCGTCTATAATGCCGGCCGGTTCTTCGATCGCCACGAGGAAACCCATCATCGGACGATCATTTCAAGGCGGGACGACTCAAACGACGCCACACTCTGCCGCGGTCTCGTCAGGCTCGGACTGATGATTCTCACTGCGGGCTTCGGCATCCTTATACAATCCATCATCGCCATTGCCGTTATTCCTCTGGTCCTCTCCCTGCTTTGGGGGGAGGTGGCCTTGATCCGTCGGGCGTACCTCTATGACCGCTGCCTGAAGGAGTACCTCAAGACCCTGCGTCAGACCCGCATTCCTCGCCGGGAGGCGTTCCTGAGGGAGATGATGCAGCAGGTCTCTTACATTGCCGGCTGCGGCCGCTCGTGACGAGGCCGGCTTCCACGGTGGAGCCAACCGGCAACAGGCCGGTTTTTTTGTGCCCGCAACATGGGCAGTCCCCCATCGGCCGGGATAACCGGTTGCATGGCCTGGATTGATTCATATACTGTATTCCACCGCTGCGGCGACTTCACTCTCCTTTCAGGGCATACCATGAACACTCTGGCCGATCTGCTGGCTACCTTTACCGCCCATGGCGACCGTACCGCCTTTGTCCACCGGACAGGGGTGCGACGGCTCATCTTTTCCTATGCCGACCTCCATCTCCTGGCCCTGCGGATGAACGGCTGGCTGGCCGACCGGGGGGTGGGACCCGGGGACCGCGTGCTTCTCTGGGGGCCGAACTCCCCGTGGTGGGGGGCGGCATTCTGGGGGATCGTCGCCCGCGGGGCCGTGGCGGTGCCGGTCGACTTCATGTCGGGGACGGATCGGGCCGAGACCATCGCCGCTCTCACGGAGGCCTCCCTCGTGATCCAGAGCCGGGACAAGCTCGACCGTCTCGTCGGGCGGCCATCGGTCCTCTTCGAGGAGCTTCCCTTCCTGCTGGCGGAAAGGGAGCCACTGTCCGACGTTTATTCCCCCGAGCCGGACGAGATGGCCGAGCTCATCTACACTTCCGGCACCACAGGCAATCCCAAGGGGGTGATCCTCACCCATCGCAACCTGATCGCCAACCTGCTCCAGGTGGACCGCCATATCCCCGTCGTGACGCCGGAGTTCGCCTTTCTCTCCCTCCTGCCGCTTTCCCACATGTTCGAGCAGATGGGGGGATTCCTCACCCCTCTGTTCAACGGGGCGTCCATCGTCTACATCCGGACCCTGAAACCGTCGGCGATCCTCGAAGCCCTGGGGGAAGAGGACGTATCCGCCGCGGTCGCGGTGCCGCGGCTGCTCCAGCTCCTGCGAAGCTCCATCGAGCGGGAACTGGCGGCAAAGGGGCTTTCCTGGCTCTTCGAGCGGCTTCTGGCCGCGGGGAGCCGCCTGCCGCCGGCGTGGCGCCGGCTTCTCTTCTTTCCCGTCCGGCGGAAGTTCGGCCGCTCCTTCAGGCTCTTCGTCTCGGGGGGGGCCCCCCTTGACCCCGATCTCTTCCGTTTCTGGGACGCCATGGGGTTCACCGTCGTCGAGGGATACGGTCTCACGGAGTGCGCGCCGGTCCTGACGGCCAACACCATGGAGCACCAGGTGGCCGGCTCCGTGGGTGCGCCGCTGCCGGGAGTCGAGCTGCGCCTTGAGGGGGGGGAGATCTTGGTCCGGGGGGAGAACGTCTTTCACGGCTACTACCGGAACGGCGAGGCAACCAGCGAGGCCTTTGTCGACGGGTGGTTCCGCACCGGCGATCTCGGGGAGCTCGACGAAGCCGGATGGCTCCGGATCAAGGGGCGGAGCAAGGAGCTGATCGTCACCGGTGCGGGGGTAAACGTCTATCCGGACGAGATCGAGGCGATCCTGGAGCGGACGGCGGGGGTGCGGGAGGGATGCGTCATCGGCCTCGACCGGGGGACGGGGGAGGAGGTTCACGCCGTCCTGATCCCGGACGGAAGCGGCCGTCCGCCCGAGGAGATCGTCGCCGAGGTGAACGGGCGCCTCGATGAGCTGCACCGGATCACCTCGTTCACGGTCTGGCCCGAGGCCGAATTTCCCAAGACCACCACCATGAAGATCCGGAAGTTCCAGGTCAAGGAACGGGTGCTCCAGGGGAGCGCCGGCGGCGGAGGGACGGGGCGCGTCGACCGCCTGGCGGCATTGATCGCCTCGGTGACCGGGATGCCGACGGAGCGGGTGACCGATGAGGCGGTCCTTGCCACCGACCTGGGGCTCACCTCCATCGGCCGGCTCGAACTCGTCAATGCCCTGGAGCTCGAATTCCGCCTCGACCTGGAGGACTCGGCCATCGGACCCGCAACCCGGGTCGGCGAGCTGCGGGAGATCATCCGGCGGCGGGAAAGGATCGAGGTCCGCGAGCACTTCCGCCCCTGGGCCGCCGGGAGGGGTGCGCGGGGGGTGCGCCGCTTTCTCGACGCCGTTCTCCACTTTCCCCTGGTGCGCCGCTTCGTCTCCCTGGAGGTCGACGGACTCCGGAACCTGGAAGGGATCGAGGGGCCGGTCATGTTCATCTCCAACCACCAGAGCTACTTAGACCACCCGACAATCATGCTCGCCCTGCCGCCGCCCCTCCGCTACAACACCGCCACGGCGGCCTGGGAGGAGTTCTTCTTCCGCAACTATCGTAACTTCGCCCAGAAGCTCTGGAAACGTCTCACCTACGAGTACGCCTCCGTCGCCTTCACGGTCTTTCCCCTTCCCCAGAGCAGGGGGTTCAGGGGGGCGCTCCGTCACATGGGGGAGTTGACGGATTGGGGGATGAACACCCTGGTTTTCCCCGAGGGTGAACGCTCCTTCGACGGGACGCTCCTCCCGTTCCAGCAGGGGCTCGGGATCATGGTCCGCGAGCTCGGCGTGCCGGTGGTGCCGGTCAGGATCCAGGGGCTGGAGCGCGTCTTCCCCCGCGGCACGGCGTGGCCGCGGCGGGGACCGGTGCGGGTCCGGTTCGGGAAGCCACTTTACTTCGGCACCGAGTCGCCGTCGGAGATCGTGGCGCGGGCGCAGCGGGCGGTGGAGGAGCTTTCGTGACCGCATGGCATACCCTTTCCGCAGAGGCTGCGCTCGAACGGCTCAACTCCGCCCGGCGGGGGATTTCGTCCGCCGAGGCGGGCCGCCGCCTGGAAGATACCGGTCCCAATGAGCTGGCCGAACGGGGAGGGCGCTCCCCCTTTACCATGTTCGTCTCCCAGTTCACCGACTTCATGATCCTCGTCCTCCTGGCGGCCGCCCTGGTGGCAGGGGCCATCGGCGACCTGGGGGACGCGGCCCCCATCGTGACCATCGTGATCCTCAACGCCATCATCGGCTTTATCCAGGAGTACCGCGCGGAGCGAGCCATGGCGGCCCTGCGGGAGATGGCGGGGAGCACGGCGACGCTGCTGCGCGACGGCGCGCCGGTCACGGTTCCCGCGCGGGAGATCGTGCCGGGAGACCTGGTTCTCCTGGAGGCGGGAAAGGTGGTCCCCGCCGATCTGCGGCTCGTGGAGGCGGCCCGCCTGACCATCGTGGAGGCGGCCCTGACCGGCGAGTCATTCCCGGTGGAGAAGACGACGGAGCCGGTTGCCGGAGACGATCTCCCCCTCGGCGACCGGCGCTCCATGGCCTACAAGGGGACGGTGGTCACCCATGGCCGCGGCGCTGGAGTGGCCGTGGCCACCGGCATGGCGACGGAGCTTGGCCGGATCGCCGCCATGATCCGGGGGGAGGTGGAGACGAAGACCCCCCTCCAGCGCCGCCTCGCCGCTTTCGGCCGACGCCTCGCCATAGCCATCATATTCGTCTGCGCGGCGATCTTCACCCTGGGGCTTCTGCGGGGCGAACCGCTTCTCCTCATGTTTCTCACCGCCGTTTCCCTCGCCGTGGCGGCGATCCCAGAGGCCCTGCCGGCGGTGGTGACCATCACCCTCGCCCTGGGCGCCCGGAGGATGGTGCGCCAGAATGCCCTCATCCGGCGGCTGCCGGCGGTGGAAACCCTCGGCTCGGTCTCCTACATCTGCTCGGACAAGACCGGCACCCTCACGCGGAACCGGATGACGGTGGAGACCCTCTGCGTCGACGGCGTTCTTCGCACCGTCGGGGAGATGCGGGCGGATCCCCCGTCCGGCGCTTCGTACCGGCTCCTCATGACGGCCATGGCCCTCTGCAACGATGCCCGCGTCGACGACGGGGGCAACCTCGTCGGCGACCCCACGGAAACGGCGCTTCTGGCGGCGGCGCAGGACGCGGGCTTCGACCGGTCGGCCCTGGGGGAGGAGCGACCCCGGATTGCGGAACTCCCCTTCGACTCCGAGCGCAAGTGCATGACCACCTTGCACCGCGAGGGACCGGCGGTCGTCGCCTTCACCAAGGGGGCGGCGGAGGTGATCCTCGCCCGGGCGGAGACGATGCTGACGTCCCGCGGGGAGCTCCCCCTCGACCGGGACGAGATCGCCGGGGTCGCCGACCGGCTGGCAGGGGAGGGGATGCGGGTGCTGGCGGTGGCCATGCGAAGATGGGAGAGCGTTCCCGTCCCCCTGGAGAGTGAGACGGCGGAGACGGGGCTCGTTTTTCTCGGTCTGGCGGGGATGCTCGACCCGCCGCGGGAGGAGGTGAAGGAGGCGGTGGCCCAGTGCCGGACCGCCGGGATTACCCCGGTGATGATCACCGGCGACCATCCGCTGACGGCGCTCGTGATCGCCCGCAGGCTCGATATCGTGCGCGACGGCGACGAGGTCGTCGTCACCGGCCGGGAACTGGCCGCAATGACGCCGGAAGAACTGGCGCGGCGCGTGGAGTCGATCCGGATCTACGCCCGGGTGGCCCCCGAGCAGAAGCTTGCCATCGTCAAGTCGCTCCAGGCCCACGGGCATTTCGTCGCCATGACCGGCGACGGGGTAAACGACGCACCGGCCCTCAAGCGTGCCGACATCGGGGTCGCCATGGGGGTTACCGGCACCGACGTCGCCAAGGAGGCGTCGGCCATGGTCCTGCTGGACGACAACTTTGCGACCATCGTCAAGGCGGTGCGGGAGGGGCGGCGGATCTACGCCAATATCCTCCGGTTCATCACCTACTCCATCACGAGCAACACCGGCACCCTGGTCGCCATCACCCTCGCGCCGTTTTTCGGCCTGCCGCTGCCGCTCCTGCCGCTGCAGATCCTCTGGCTCAACCTTCTCTGCGACAGCCTCCCCGGCCTGGCCCTGGCTGGGGAGCCCGCCGGGCGGGGGATCATGAACCGTCCGCCCGTTAAACCCTCCGAAGGGATCTTTGCCGGCGGCCGGGGGCTCTACGTGGCCGGCCACGGCCTTCTCATCGGAGCCGTGGCCCTGGCGCTCCAGGCCTATGCCCTGCGCCGCGGCCTTCCCTGGCAGACCATGGTCTTTACCTTCCTCGTGGTCAACCGGCTCGCCGTGGCCCAGGCGGTCCGCTCCGACCGCGATTCCCTCTTCCGGATCGGCATCTTCTCCAACCTCCCCCTGGCCGGCGCCATGCTCATCACCCTCCTCCTCCAGCTGGCGGTGGTCTATGTCCCCCCGCTCTCGGCGGTTTTCTCCACCACTCCCCTTCCGTTCGGGCCTCTTCTCTTCACGCTGGTACTGGCCGGCGGCATGCTGGCGATGTCGGAGATGCAGAAGCTCGTTCTGCGGCTCCGGCAGAGAGGGCTTTAAGTTAACTACTTTGTCACATTCGACATCAGTGCCCGGGAGGGGGGGCCGGGGACTCTCCCTCCGAAAGAATTCCAAGCGTCACCGCCAGTCGCACGATTCACCTGAACAGGCGATTTTGCGGCTTTCCTTTCGCATTGACATCGTGGTTTCTTGCGGGATTTTGAAATGAAAGAGGGGTGCCCCTCCTTGCGGATGTCGGCACCCCCTTTGGGAAAATCTGATTTTGTGAGGCGTGAGGAGTGAGGCGGAAAACCTCTACGTATCGTTCTTGTTGCTGATTTACACCTCACACCTCACTCCTCACCCCTCACTCCTCGATGAAAACCGCCAGTTCCACCCGGTCGCCATCGGCGAGACAGACCGGGAAGCGGAGCGCCGACCGGCCGGCGGGCGCCTCGATTTCCCCTGCCGCCTCGACCAGCTCGGGGGGTGCGATCTCGATGGCTTTACCCATCTGGGCCGCCTTGGCGGCCACGTTGCCGAGCACCACGTTTACGAACTCCATGACCGTGTCGTCGAGCACTTCCTTCGGCTCGCCGTCAACGTTGGCTTCCTTCAGGATCTCCCTGGCGATCTGCTTCTGGGTGGCGGCAGAGACCCCCAGGAGGTAGCGTCCCGACACGTCGCCGGAAAACTCCATGGCGGCGTAGACCTCCATGGCCGGCAGGCTCCGGGCGGTGGCAATCGGCTCCGGCCGGAAGGTGAGAAGCGCCACGCGGGTCAGCATCTTGTAGGAGAGGTCGGCCAGCATCTCCCAGAACGGGGCGTCGGTCACCCCCGCCGGGATCGCCACCTTGTCGGTGGCATACTGGGCCTGGTCGGCCTTGAACTCGTCGAGAAGCGCCGGCAGCTTGTCGGCGGAGAGCCCCCCGACCTTGACGAGCGCCTCGCCGATGTAGAGGTGGGTATTCTTCTGGCGGGCCAGCACCTGCATCATCTGCTCGCCGGTCAGAAGCCCCAGCTTCACCGCCATGTCGCCGAAGCGGAGATCCTCGGTCCTCTGGGCGTCGTGCACCTTCTCGATGTCACCCTCGGCGAGAAGCCCCATGGCCATGGCGGTGGCCCCGAAACTGAGATTCACCGATTCCTGCAATTCTATGGCCTGCAAGAGGATTTCCCTCGAAACAACCCCTTTTTCCACCAGAAACTGTCCGAAAAACTTGACCGCCATATCCGGTCCTCCTTGGGAAGTATAGTGCTGTCCGAACGTAGTGAGGATCCGCGTGGGCTACAGTTCGCGGAGGATCTTCAGGACGTTGTCCCCCTCGAACGGCTTGGAGATGACCGTCCGGGCCCCGAGCCGCAGCGCCTCGGTGAACTTGTCGCCGACCCCGCCCAGCGAGGTGACCATGACCACCTTTACGTTCTTGTCGAGGGCCACGAGGGTCCGAAGGGCCGTGAGGCCGTCCATCCCCGGCATGTTCATGTCCATGCAGATGATGTCGGGATGCTCCGTCTGGTGCAGCCGGATCGCCTCCATGCCGTTCTTGCCGTGCCCGACCACCTGGAACTCGCCGCTGTCGGTGAGGATCTTTTCCAGTTGCCGTGCCACCGAGATGCTGTCATCCACAACCAAAACCTTTTTCATGCGCTCCTCCTCCCTATCGGTACGCATTGCGCGTTCAGTCTCGTCATACAGTAATTTGTATCGGCAGATGGCTGATTATATTTAGAAAAAAATATCGGGACCGTCTCCGGTCCCGACACGCTGAAGCAAGCTGCTGAAAAAGTGGCGGATTTACAGCTAACTCTCCGCCAGGAGCCTGTCGGACTTAGGGAATCGTAGCGAGAGAACGGCAGATCGAGGACAGATTTTCGGGAATTTGCAGGCGAATAGTGGTTCTATTCGTCAAGAATTCCCGGAAATATGGACCGATTTGCCGTTCTCGCAGTAGATTCATTCCTAAGTCCGACAGGCTCCTAGTCGCCGTGCCAGCAGGGTGGCGGAGTGCTCGACGGCGATGCCGGCGCCGGCCGCCTCCAGCCCCCCTTCGATCTGGAGCTTGCAGCCGGGGCAGTCCACCGCCACGGTCCGCGCGCCGGTGGCTGCGATGTTCTCCATCTTGTTCTTCAGCACTTCCCGGGAGATCTCCGGGTACTTGATGGAATAGGAGCCGCCGAACCCGCAGCACTTGTCGCAGTCGGCCATCTCCCGGATCTCGGCCCCCACCAGCTCCGTGAGGACCCGCCGCGGCTCCTCGTAGACCCCGCACCCCCGCTTCAGGTGACAGGCGTCGTGGTAGGTCACGGAAATCCCCCCGCCTTCGGCACCCCCCTTTGATAAAGGGGGGATGGGGGGGATTTTTCTCGCCGCCAGCTCCGAGAAGTTGAAGGTCTTCGCGGCCAGCCGCTCCGCCTTCTCGCGCCAGGCGGGATCGGCGGAGAGGAGCTTCGGGAAGTCGTGGCGCAGCGACATGGTGCAGGTGGGGCAGATGGTGACCACGTAGTCGGCCTCTTCTTCCAGCAGGACGTCGGTGTTGATCCGCGCCAGGTCCCGGGCCACCTCCATCTCCCCCGAATAGCGGGCCGGGATGCCGCAGCAGGTCTGCTTCTGCGGGAACGACATCTCGTAACCGAGGGTCTCCAGGCTCGTCACCGTATCCCGGCACATCTCCGGAAAGACGAAATCCGCCAGACATCCGGAATAGAACAAAACCTTTTCCCGTTTTGAGTTTTGAGTTTTGGGTTTTGAGTTGTCCTCGTGGGCGATATCCCTAAACGGCTTCTCGGCGATGGGGGGGAGGGAGCGGTTGGCGGTCTCCCGGTTGAGGATGAGGGGGAGGTGGCGGATGCGCCCCCCTTCGCCCTGGAATGGTTTCTGGGCGAGGTAGGCGGCCCGCAGCGCGGCATGGAAGAGCTTGCGGTTCTTCATCAGGGTGCCGAAGAGAAACTTCTGCCCCACCGGCTTCCTGACCTTGTCCCGCAGGTCGACGATGAGCCCCTCGATGTCGATTTTCGAGGCGCAGACCTCGTTGCACTTCTTGCAGCCGATGCAGAGCTTGAGGATCTCCTCCGCCTTGTCGAAACCGTGGAAGAACGGGGTGAGGACGAGGCCGATGCCGCCGACGTAGATGTGGCCGAAGACGTGCCCGCCGACGATCTCGTAGATGGGGCAGACGTTGGCGCAGGCGCCGCACTTGACGCACTTGAGCGCCTCGGAGAAGTCGGGGTCGGCGGCCAGCCGCAGCCGCCCGTTGTCGAGGAGGACGATGTGGAGCTCCCGCCCCTCGCCGCCGGTGGGCCCCTTGATGAAGGAGACGTAGGAGGTGATCTTCTGGCCGGTGGCGTTTTTCGGCAGGATGTCGATCACGTCGAGGGCCTCGGCGAGCGACGGGACGATCTTCTCCACCCCGATGAGTGCGATGTGGGTGCGGGGGAGGGTGGTGACGAGCCGGCCGTTCCCCTCGTTGGTGATGATGCCGATGGCGCCGGAGTCGGCCATGGCGACGTTGGCGCCGGAGAGCCCCACCTGCCCGGCGAGAAAGCCGCTGCGAAGCGTTTCCCGGGCCACTCGGACGAGCTGCGGGATGTCGGGGGGGCACTCCCTGCCGGTGGCGCGGCTGAAGAGCTCCGCCACATCCTCGCGGTTCTTGTGGATGGCCGGCATCACCATGTGGGAGGGACGCTCTCCCGCCAGCTGGATGATCCACTCCCCGAGGTCGGTTTCGAGGCATCTCACCCCCCGCTCCTCCAGGTAGTGGTTCAGCTCGATCTCCTCCGAGGTCATCGCCTTCGACTTCACGAGGAAGTCGGCCCCCTTCGCCGCGATGATCCCGTGGATGGTCCGGTTCGCCTCCTCCGGGGTGGCGCAGAGGTGGACCATGGCTCCGGCCTTCTCGGCGCTGGCGGTGAAGCGTGCCACCAGCTCCGGGAGATCCCGGAGCCCCGCCTGCTTGAAGGCCGAGATCCGCCCCCGCAGTTCCTCGAAGTCGAGCCCCTCGAACGCCCTGGCCCGGGCCACCGGGTAGGCCGCCGCGAAGTTTTTGAGGGCGCGGCGGAGAAACGCGTCGTTGATCTTCTGTCTGATGACGTCTTTGGCCATGGCTAGTTTTCCTCCACGATCAGGATCTGGAGCTCCTTCGGTCCGTGGACGCCGATGGTGAGGACCCGCTCGATGTCGGCGGTGCGGCTTGGCCCGGTGATGAGGGAAAGGTAGGCCGAGCCGGGGGATGAAAGGAGGGCGCCCAGGGTGGTGCCGAGGGCAGAGAGGTCGGCCACGATGGTGGCGGCGTCGAGAATCACCAGGTGGACCGGGGGGAGGGCGGTGGCGCTCCGGCCGGCGGGATCGGAGAGGGCGAGCAGAAGCGATCCGGTCCGGGCGATGCCGGCCTGGGCGAAGCTTAGGCCGATCTCCGCCGTGTGGAGCGCGTCGGCGGGGACGAAGTCGAGCCCGTCGAGGGCGCTCCGGACCGGCGGGGGAAGCGCCGATGCCGCCACCGCCCTGCCGGCGGCCCGGGTCCGAATGGCGTTAACGGCTTCGTTCATGGTGGGAAACCGTTTTACCTCTGCTCCGACCGCCTCGGCGGCCGTTGTAAACTGCTCGACCATGGGGATGCCTCGCAAGATGTAATACCAACTGTTGTTTTAAGGATATACGAAGCTAAAAGCAGGTGTCAAGGCAATTTGATCGCGAAAGAAAAATCGTATTGACACGATATGGGTAATTTGATAATTGGTAAGACAAACAAGCAAAACCCTTTTTTATTTCAACGTAGCGAAAGGAGTCTCGTATGCCGTGGATCCAGACCTACACCCCGGTCGGAGGTAGTCTCGGGCTTTCGGCCCTGGTCGCCGCCGTCCCCCTCGTCGTCATCTTCATCTGTCTTGCCGTTCTCCGGATGAAGGCCCACAAGGCGGGCCTCCTCGCCGTCGGTTCGGCCGTCGCCCTTGCCGTCGGGGTCTGGGGGATGCCGGCGAAACTGGCCGGGCTTGCCACCCTTCAGGGGGCGGGCTTCGGCCTCTTCCCGGTCTTCTATATCGTCATTACGACCCTCTTTCTCTACAACATCACGGTCAAGGGGGGGCAGTTCGAGGTCATCCGCGCCTCCCTCGCCGGCGTTACCGGCGACCGGCGCCTCCAGGCGCTGCTGATCGCCTTCTGCTTCGGTGCCTTCATCGAGGGGGCCGCCGGCTTCGGGACCCCGGTGGCCATCGCCGGCGCCACCCTGGTGGGGCTGGGATTCCGGCCGCTGTACGCCGCCGGCGTCTGCCTGGTGGCCAACACCGCGCCGGTCGCCTTCGGCGCCATCGGCATCCCGGTGGTGGCGCTGGCCGGGGTCATGGGGTACGGCGATGACGGGATGATGAAACTCTCCACCATGGTCGGGCGCCAGCTCCCCTTCATCTCGGTCTTCATCCCGTTCTACGTCATCATGATCATGGTGGGCTGGAAAAAGACCATCGAGGTTCTCCCCGCCATCATCACCTGCGGGGTCACCTTCGCCGTCACCCAGTGGGCCACCGCCAGCTACCTCGGTCCCTACCTACCCGACGTCACCGCGTCGCTTCTCTCCATTGTGGCCCTGGTGCTCCTGCTGCGTGTCTGGCACCCGAAGACGATCTGGACCTTCGACCACGAGCCGGCATTCGCCGGCAGGGAAGAGCACCGTTACACCGCCGGGGAGGTTGCCCGCGCCTGGGCCCCCTACCTGGCGCTCACCGTCATGGTGCTCCTCTGGGGAATCCCCTCCATCAAGACCGCGCTTGACAGGAGCGCCGTGGAGTTCCCGGTGGCCGGGCTCCACAACGCCATCGTCAAGAAGGTCTCCAAGCCCGAGGAAGGGATGCGGAAGGTTGCCACGGTGATCGAAGAGATCGACCGGCAGCTCGCTCTGCTGGCGCCGGCGGATCCGAAGCAGGCCCCCCTGGCGGCAAAGCTGCAGGAGCTGAAGGGGGCCGAGGCACAGCTGCTCGCCGTGGAAAAGTCGCTGGCCGACAACGGCGTGGTGCTGACCGCCGGGCGGATGAAGGCGTTCGATGCGGTGGCCGGGATGAAGGATGAACTGCAGAAGCTCGCCAAGGAAGCGTCGAAGGGCGCCGCCACTGCGGCGGGCGGACCCTCCGTCGGTGTCGCCCCGGCTCTGGCCGCCGTCACGACGGCCCCGATCATCGCCAAGGACCGGTTCAAGCCCCTCGACAAGGCCCTGGCCGACCAGCTTCCGGCCAAGGTGGCCGCCAAGTACAAGTTCAACTTCATGTCCGCCGCCGGCACCGCCATCCTCATCGCCGCCTTCATCTCCGCCCTCATCTGCGGCGTCGGCATCGGCGACACCTTCAGGATCCTCGGCAAGACCCTCTACGACATGCGCTACCCGGCCCTCACCGTCGCCTCGGTCCTGGGGCTCGCCTACGTCATGAACAGCTCCGGCATGACCAACTGCCTCGGCCTCGCCTTCACCAAGACCGGCCACATCTTCCCGTTCCTTTCCCCGCTCCTCGGCTGGCTGGGGGTCTTTCTCACCGGCTCCGACACCTCGTCCAACGTCCTCTTCGGCGGCCTCCAGAAGGCGACCGCCGAGCAGCTCGGCATCAACCCGATCCTGACCGGCGCCGCCAATACGAGCGGCGGGGTCATGGGGAAGATGATCTCGCCCCAGTCGCTGGCCGTCGCCACCGCCGCCACCGGGATGGTGGGGGAGGAGGGGAACCTCTTCCGCTTCACCCTGAAGCATTCACTCTTCCTGACGGTGGTGGTCGGGATCATCGTCTACCTCCAGGCCTACGTGGTGCCGTGGATGATTCCGTAGCGGGCAGGGCTACCCGCGGGATCGCCTTCGGGGGTAGGGGCGACCCTGTGTGGCCGCCCTGAGAATGGGCAACCACATGGGCTGCCCCTACAGGAACACAATAATGAACGAGAACCTTATCAAGAAACTGGCCGCCATTGTCGGTCCCGAGAACACCCTTAGCGACCGGGAGAGCTTGGCCTGTTACGGCTACGACTCCACACCCGAACACGAAAGCCGCCCCGGCGCCGTGGTCCTTCCGGGCTCGGAGGAGGAGATCTGCCGGATCATGGCCCTCTGCCATGACGCCGGTGTCCCGGTCACCCCCCGGGGGTCGGGGACCAACCTCTCCGGCGGCTCCCTGGGTCGCCCCGAGGGGGTTGTCGTCCAGACGAGCCGGCTCAACGGCATCGTCGAGATCGACGAGGAGAACCTCACCGCCACCGTCCAGCCGGGGGTCATCACCAGCACCCTCCACAAGGCGGTGGAGGCCCGGGGGCTCTTCTACCCCCCGGATCCCGGGAGCATGAACATCTCCACCATCGGCGGCAACGTGGCCGAGAACGCCGGGGGGCTGCGGGGGCTGAAGTACGGCGTCACCGCCGACTACGTCATGGGGCTGCGAACCGCGCTTCCCGACGGAAGCCTCCTCAGAAGCGGCGGCAAGGCGGTGAAGGATGTGGCCGGCTACAACCTGAACCAGCTCCTCGTCTCCTCCGAGGGGACCCTGGGGCTCTTCACCGAGGTCACCGTCAAACTGATCCCAAAACCACAGGCCAGAAAGACCATGCTCGTCCACTTCCCCCGGCTGGAGGACGCCGCCCTGGCGGTCTCCCGCATCATCGCCGCCCGGGTCATCCCGGCTACCCTGGAGTTCATGGACCGGGTGACGATCCGCTGCATCGAGGAGTACGCCAAGGTGGGGCTTCCCCTCGATGTGGACGCCGTGCTCCTGATCGAGGTGGACGGCCACCCGGCCCAGGTTGGGGAGGAGGCGGCCGCCGTCCGGGCGGTCTGCGAGAGGCACCGCTGCTCTTTCTTCCAGACCGCCGCCACCGCCGACGAGGCCCTGAAGCTCGCCACCGCCCGCCGCGTCGCCCTCTCGTCCCTGGCGCGGATGAAGCCGACCACCATCCTGGAGGACGCCACCGTCCCCCGCAGCTCCATCGCCCCCATGGTGAAGCTGATCCAGGAGACCGCCAAGAAATACGACCTCACCATCGGCACCTTCGGCCACGCCGGCGACGGCAACCTCCACCCCACCTGCCTCACCGACGAGCGGGACGCCGATGAGATCGCCCGGGCCCACCGGGCCTTCGCCGAGATCTTCGACGCCGCCATCGCCATGGGGGGGACCATCACCGGCGAGCACGGCGTCGGCCTCGCCAAGAAGAAGTACCTCCTGCGCCTGGTGGGAGAGCCGGGGCTGCGGGTGATGCGGGGGATCAAGGAGGCGTTTGATCCGAAGGGGATCCTGAACCCGGGCAAGGTGTTCTGATGGACGGGAGACGGGAAAGCCGTGAGATGTGAGAAGTGAGATGTTACGTCTAACGTCTCACGTCTCACGTCTCACGTCTGTCTCACGTCTAACTTCTTTTCATTGAGGCAAACATGGAATACGTGAAGCTGATCAACTGCATGCGCTGCGGCATGTGCCTCCCGCACTGCCCGACCTACAGGGAGACCTTCCTGGAGACCGCCTCTCCCCGGGGGCGGGTCGCGCTTATGCGCAAGATCGCGGAGGGGGAGCTGGAAGCGAGCGAGCGGCTCCTCGAATACCTCTCCCTCTGCCTCGACTGCCAGGCGTGCGCCACGGCGTGCCCCTGCGGCGTGAACGCCGGCGAGATGGTGGCGGAGTTCAAGTGCGAGCGGCACGAAGGAAAGGGGCTCTCTTTCATGGAGGAGCTGGTGCTGCGAAAGCTTCTGCCGCACCCCGACCGGCTGGAGGCGGCGGTGGCGCCGCTGCGGGCCTACCAGCGGAGCGGCCTGCAGAAGCTCGTCCGCTCCCTCGGCGTTCTGAAGATGTTCCCCGCACCCCTCGGGCGGATGGAGGGACTGTTCCCTGCGCTTCCGCCACAGCCGCTGCGCCGGACCATCGCCGAGGTCACCCCGGCGGTGGGGAAGGAGCGGGGGAGGGTCGGCTTCTTCCTCGGCTGCGTCATGAGCCTCGTCTTCTCCGGGGCGAGCCACGCCACGGTCCGGCTCCTCTCGGCCCTCGGCTACGCGGTGGTGACGCCGAAGGCCCAGAAATGCTGCGGCGCCCCCAACATGCTGGCCGGCGACCGTGAAGGGCTCCTGGAGGCGGCCCGCTTCAACGTTGACCTCTTCGCGGGACACGATCTCGACTTCATCGTCACCGACTGCGGCGGCTGCGGCGCCGAACTTAAGAAGTACGGCCACCACCTGGCGGGGGACGAACGGGCCGCCTCCTTCGGCGAGCGGGTCCGCGACATCTCCCAGATCCTTGCCCTCCATGCCGACGAGCTGCGGGAGAGGCTCAATCCGCTGTCGCTCAAGGTCACCTACCACGACCCGTGCCACATCGCCCACTGCCAGGGGATACGCCAGGAGCCGCGGCGGCTTCTGAAGCTCGTTCCCGGCCTTGACTGCCGCGAGATGGCCGAGGCCGACGCCTGCTGCGGCAGCGCGGGCACCTACAACATCGAGAAGCCCGAAATGTCCGACCGGGTCCTGCGCCGCAAGGTCGCCAACATCAAGGCGACCGGCGCCGAGGTCCTCGTCACCTCCAACCCGGGGTGCCTGCTCCAGCTCAAAAAGGCCCTCGCCGAGGAGATCCCGCCGGTCCGGGTCATGCACCTCACCGAACTGCTCCATCTAAGCCTCGCCCCCTCTTGATCCGGACGGGGCGACTCAGCTCCCGCCCAGTTGCCGGGATAATCTCTGTTGCCTTCCCCGGGCTCATGGTGTATTCATAATCGCTGCATGACCATTTTCTCATCCCGGGAACGCAATGAATTTCAAGCCGATCAAGCCGAAGAAGATCTCTACCCAGATTGCCGAGCAGATCCGCTCCTCCATCCTCGCCGGCGAGTTCGCCCCCGGTCAGAAGCTCCCCCCCGAACGGGAGCTGGCGGAGATGTTCGGTGTTTCCCGCCCGTCGGTGCGCGAGGCGCTCAACCTCCTTTCCGCCGCCGGGTTCGTGGAGTCGTACCAGGGGGGAGGCACCGTCGTCAAATCCCTCGTGGAGTCGGCCTCGGGACCGACCCTGTCGGAGTTGATCAAGGGGGAGAGCGAGCGGGCCCTGGACGTCATCGAGGTCCGCAAGTGCATGGAGGCCTGGACCGCCTACTACGCCGCCCAGCGGGCGCTTCCCGAGGATCTCCGGAAACTGGAGGCGATCGTCGCGGGGATGGAGGAGAACCTCCGTGGCATGAGCTCCTCCGAGGACCTGGACGCCAATTTCCACATCGTCATCGCCCGGGCGACCCACAACATCGTCTGGCTCCACCTGATGCAGACCATCTTCGACGCCATGCAGGAATTCCAGCAGGGGGTCTGGCGGGCGGTCTACCTCACCGAGGAGGACCACCGCATCCTCTACGAGCACCACAAGGCGATCTTCGAAGCGGTCCGCGACCGCTCCCCCGAACGGGCCCGGGATGCGATGCTCACCCACCTCACCTTCGCCGAGAAGCGAAGCAGCGCCTACGTAAGCCTCGCCCGACAGTCGCGGTAGAGTCCATCGAATCGTAGCGGGAAAACGAAATAAAGGGTCACGGCAGATGCCGCGACCCTTTTTCTTTTTGTTTTTTGTTGTTTCTCCCGACACTTTCCCGGGAGATGTAACAGGGTTTTTACAGCTGTAATGTCACTCCGTTGGGTGCGGACAAGTTCGCGGAATGTTTGTCTTTTGTTCCAGGTGAAACGTTTGTTTCCCCAGAGCCGGGGAGACACCGTTTCATCATCTTTACATTATTCCGGATTCGTCTGGGCGAAATGGAGCTGAAATAACTGGAAAACTACAATGATAACGGCATCATATCCGGTTTACCCGATGGATGGCACGGCGATTGCCTTTATGTCTGTATAGATTATGGCTCAGGCATGGTGCCTTGCCGAACACGAACGAATGGTCAAAGGAGGATGTTATGAAAGCGAATCACAAACGAGTAGCCGTATCATTGGCCTTCGCCCTTGCTCTGGGAATTTCGGGGCAAGTGTCAGCCCAACCGACCGACAGTCTGAACAACAACGATGTTCAACTGGCCGATGATAGGGGAACGAATGCGAACGATGGATCCGCTGCCGTTGGGTCTAATTCGCTGAACGACAACACGCTCGGGATTAATTCGAACAACAACAACTCCAATCAGAACAACAAGGACATCGACGTCACGGCCACCAAGACCCAAGACTCCAACAACAACAACTCCAACCAGAACAACAAGGACATCGATGTTACCAAGACAACCACGCTTACTGCCACCAAGACCGATGACTCCCACGACAACAACTCCAACCAGAATAACAAGGACATCGACGTCACTGCCACCAAGACCGATGACTCCTACAACAACAACTCCAATCAGAACAACAAGGACATCGACGTTACCAAGACAACCACGCTTACTGCCACCAAGACCGATGACTCCCACGACAATAACTCCAATCAGAACAACAAGGACATTGACATCACTAAAACCAATACCATTACCACAACAAAAACCGACACCGACATAGACAAAGCGAAAGCGGGCGACGGTTCCATGGCGGCAAACGACGAATCGACCATCGAAAACAAGACCAAGGCCGAGGACCGCAGCGCTGCAGCTACCAACAATTCAACGGCATCAGTAGATAACACGAACAACTCGGACCAGAACAACAACAAGAGCAAGACTTTCACCAATTCCTTCAACAAGGACGAAAGCGACAAGGCCAAGGCTGAAAAGAATGCTCTCAACAACAGCGATCACAACATAGTCACCAGTGACTCGCTCAACAACAATACCGTCAACAGCAACAACAAGTCACTCGATGTCGATATTAAAGACAGCAACCTGACCAAGAACGAGAGCGGCAATGCGGTGGTCGACAGCGAAAAAGTCAATATTGACTCCTTCAACGGGAACGTGAAAGACGTCGATGAGGGAAGCGCGGTTGCTACCGGTGGCGGGAGCGCGTCCGTCGACAGCAGCATCAACGCCACTGGCGCGAGAAGCATTGCCGCCGGCGGCGACGTGGATGCAACGTACGACTCGAATAATAACAACAATAACGCAGAAGGTAAAGGCAGTGCAGCGGCCAACAACGGTTCAACTGCCACGGTGGATAACAGCAAGAGCAAGGCCGGGAATTACGGCGCCGCAGCCAACAACGGCGGAACCGCCAACGTGAACAACAGCGTGAACGACTCCTACAACACCGACGACAGCACCAACATAACCGTCGGCGACGTGGGTGTGGCGATTGCCAACAGCAGCCTGCAGGGCCAGGTCAGCGGCAACATGACCGCCCTTCCTCCGGGTTCCGAAATGCTTACCGGCGACAACAGAATCGACCACAACGCTGTAAACAACGCTGCCGGCATCACCGCATTGTCCCAGAACAGCGGTCCCAACTCCCTGATCCAACAGTCCGTCAACGTGCAGTCCAACATGAACCTGCCGTAGAAGAGGAGCGTGCCAGGCGGGTGGCGGCAAGAGTGCCGCCACCCCGTTTTTCGACCGGGTGACAAGGTTCCAGTCCCAGTTGGCCACGATCAAGAGGTGTGGGATATGAGACAGATAACGAAACTCCTACTTGCGGCACTGGTGCTATTCGGGAGCGCGCTTTCGGTGCGGGAGTCTCTGGCGGAGCCGGTCGATCCTACGATGGCTGGACAGAATGATGTTGTGGATGTCTCGCAATTTGGTTCAGCGGCGTCCGGTAAAGATCTGATGGCGCAGAACGGACGCCTG
This sequence comes from Deltaproteobacteria bacterium, assembly GCA_021847245.1. Lineage (GTDB taxonomy): Bacteria > Desulfobacterota > Desulfuromonadia > Geobacterales > Geobacteraceae > Geobacter. Next base: position 48,331 of record JAJZUC010000005.1, read on the forward strand.
GACATGCAGGTCGACCAGCTCAATTTTCAGACGAGCACCAACAATCAGAGCAACTCCTACGTGGGGGGGAATTACCTCCTCAACCCCGGTGCAACCGGCATCAACTCGGTGAGCGATTCCGCGTTTGCCAATGCCAGCGGGATTGCCACCGTGATCCAGAACTCGGGCAACCAGGTTCTTATTCAGAATTCAATGATTCTCAACCTGTTATTGCGGTAGCATCGGGGAAACATTATGAAGCGGATGCAATAGGCAAAATGTCTGGTAAGCTGTCTGCAGGGTACGCCGGGTTCCGCCCGGCGCTCCCTGCCTTTCAATTTCGGTCAACAACGGGGAAGAAATCGCCATGAAATCGCCCCTCACGATACGACTAATCCTTGGCACCTTCGCCATTCTCGCCGCGTCATCTTCGGCTGCCGCCGCAACCATGACGGTTCGCGGCGGGAGTGGCGATTTCACTGTCAAGGTGATGAGCATGCAGGAGCGACGCTTTCGCACCACCATTCGGCAGCAGAACGATTTCAGTTGCGGCTCGGCGGCACTCGCCACCCTGCTCACCTATCATTACGAGGACAAGGTCAGCGAGCAGGAGGTGTTCGACGCGATGTTCGAGGCCGGCGATCAGGAGAAGATCCGCCGGGAAGGCTTTTCGATGCTCGATATGAAAAAGTACCTGGAGGCCAATGGTTACACGGCGAACGGCTACAAGATCGACCTGCCAAAGCTGGCGAAGGTCGGGGTGCCGGCCATCGCCCTGATCAACCATAACGGCTACAAGCATTTTGTGGTGGTCAAGGGTGTAACGGCGAAGGAGGTTCTTCTGGGAGATCCATCGCTGGGGACGAGGACCATTCAGCGGCCCGACTTCGAGAAGATGTGGAACGGGTTAGTCTTTATCGTGCTTAACAAGAAGAACGTGGCGCAGAATCACTTCAACAATGAGAAGGAATGGCGTGTGAGGGAGAAAGCGCCGCTTGGCATGGCGCTTAACCCGAGCGAGCTGGCGAATATGACGCTGTTTCTGCCGGGGCGTAACGACTTTTAGCGGGGGCAGGCCATGCGTACACCTTGCATAAAACGGATTCTGGCAGGTGCCACGTCTCTGGTGATCGGAATGGCGGCTTATCCCGCCCTGGCGGACTCCCATGACGTCGACGCGGGAGCTGCAGTCAGTAACCAGGAGCTGGATACCATGCGCGGCGGCTATGACCTGGGAAGTGGGGTGCTGATACCATTCGGCATCGACATAAGGAGAGACGTATTCATCGACGGCGTGCGTGTGGCGACGAGCACCCTGAATATCCCCATCGGGGGGGCGCCGGGTCAGCAATCGTCAGGCCAGGGGAACGCCACCAGTCCGCTCGTGATTCAGTCGGGCACCGGCAACAGTGTGTCGCCGGACGTGCTCAAGAACCTCGGGCAAGGGCTTTTCACGTTTATTCAGAACAGCCTCGACAACAAGGTGATCCAGAATGTGACGCAGATCAACGCCACCCTTAACAGCCTGAGCGTCTACAGGCAGATGAACCTCTCATTTTCGCTGAACCAGCAGCTTATCCATTCAATCCGGTAACTTCAGTGCCAATCGGCTCAGAAACTGACCGGGACGCGCAGCGTCAACTGGACATCCGGCGCCGATTCCGTAACACCCACCCCCAGTGACAGGTTGAGATTGGTATTTTCGAAGAGCTTGTAGGAATAGCCGAACAACAGGGTCCCCACATAGGTATTCTGGATATCGGCAAAAAACTGGTTGTTTATCCTGGTCTTGCCGATAATGCTGTGGTCGTAGCCGATACTGAACGACGCCTTTTCGTTTATTGCCAGTCCCATCCCGAAATTGAATTCAACCACATCTCCCGGATCGATGGTTCCGAAATCCCGTCCGTTAACCACGCCAACGTTGCGCTCAATATTCCACGTGTAGCTGACGCCGCCGAAGAACACCGCCGGGTCTGAAGGGAAAATGGCGGTCAATCCTCCCTGGACCGCCCAGAAGCCTGAACCGCGGGGGAGCTCCGTCTGCAGGTTGGTGGCGGGATCTATCGGCACCTCGAAACCGTTCTTGCCGGTGGGGGCCTTGGCCCGCAGGCTTGCCGTGAAGAAAGGACCGGTGCTGGGCTGGTTCAGCTGGTAGCGCAAACCGAACTCCACGTCACCGATGCCGTTGCCTTCCGCATCGAAGACACTCTCTCTGTCGTTTTGTTGTTGAGTGAAGGGTCGGGTAGTTGATGTCTCTGACTGGTAGACGTAGGGGACTCTCGCTTCGACTTCGAACCGGTTCGTGAGCCCATAGCGGGCGGCCAGGGCGGTAACGTAGGTGTGGCGGGTGACGCTCCGAACGTCGATGAGGCCGATGGTTACCGCTGGAATGTAGGTATAGCCGATGAGGGCGATCCGTCTGGTTGAAGAGAGCGAATACTGAAAGGACGGTTCCAGCACCAAGGTTCCCCGTGGGGTCAGGATCCCCGGCTGCTCGAAGATGGGAGCGATTTCAGGGGGTTTTGCTTCGGGGGACGGTTCCGGCGGACGCCCGACCGGCTGCGTTGCCGCCGATTTCTCTTTCGGTGTGACTTGCTGCTGTGCTGGCTGGCTTTCTTTCTGTCCGCTTTTTTTCGGGGTTGGTTTTCCGGTTTGGGGTTCCTTGGCCGGCGTGGTGGTTTCAGAAGCAGGTGGGGCGGGTGTGGGATCACCGTGGGCGGTTGTGATTGTCAGTAGAGTGGTAGCCACACAGAGGCAGGTCAAGACTCTGAAACGGTTTGCAGCCATAAAATTTATCCCCCTGAGGTTTGATTGAATTACACGGAAAATAATTAGCATCGATTAAAAGCATCGATGGCACCGAATAAACACCAGCCGGTACCTTTTGTCAATCTCTATAACAGTGTTTTTGTTTTTGGAAGGTCTTGCCTTGAATTCGACCGGTGCGGGAATCTTTAGCCAAATTACGCACTTATCCCGAACTTGTTCATCAACCGGTAGAGGGTTACCCGCGATACGCCAAGTTGCCGCGCAGCTTCCGATACGTTGTTCATGGTGCGTTGCAGGCTGGCCCTGATCGCCTCGCATTCGGCCTTCTCCCGTGCGCTGTCCAAAGACAAGACCCTTCCTGCCGTATCGGGATTGTCCAGGCCGAGATCCGCTGCGGTGATCAGCCGGCCCTCACACATTACCGAGGCCCGCTTCACGCGGTTGATCAATTCACGCACGTTCCCCGGCCACGGGTGACTATACATGGCGCGTAACGCCCTTTTGCTGAAACCCCTTGCGGCGAGCTTTTCCTTGCGTGCAAACTCTTTCAGGCAGGTATGGGCGAGCAATTCTATGTCCCGTTCCCGTTCCCGCAAAGGAGGCATTTTGAGACGCAGCACGTTGAGCCGATAATAGAGGTCTTCGCGAAAGCGCCCATCCTTCACGGCCTGTTCGATGTCTACGTTGGTGGCGGCTATCACCCGGGCATCAACGGGGATGACCCGGTTCGATCCGATACGTTCCACGGTTTTTTCCTGCAAGAAGCGCAGCAGGTTGACCTGAAGCTCCAGTGGGAGCTCGCCGATTTCATCGAGGAAAACGGTCCCCCGCGCCGCTGCCTCGATCCGGCCGATCTTGCGCTGAAAGGCGCCGGTAAAGGCCCCTTTTTCGTGGCCGAACAGCTCGCTCTGGATCAGCGGAGTCGGCAAGGCGCCACAATTGACCGCAACAAACGGCCATTGCCGACGCGGGGAGTGAGAATGTATGGCCTGCGCCACCAGCTCCTTTCCGGTGCCGCTCTCGCCGGTAATAAGGATCGGAGAGTCCGAGCCCTGCATCTTGCACATGTTCTGGTAGAGCTCCTGCATGCTGCTGCTTGTCCCCACCATCCGATGACCGCCGGCATTCCTGTTCGGTGAGTCGAGCCGGCTCTTCAGTGCGGCTTTGCCGTAGGCATGTCCGAGGGTAACCACCAGGCGCATCGGATCCACCGGGAGGGTATGGAAGTCGTGGAAATTTTCCATGACAAACCTGCCGGCTTCCGGCGTCTGCAGACCGGCGGCCGGGACGAGTGCTACCCACTCCATGGTGTCTCTGGACAGGATGACGTCCTCGATCGTTTCAAGAGTGCTTTCATGGAAATCGGCACAGTGGACGAGACCTACGTGCAGGTTCCCTTTTCCGATCGCGGCCTTGGCGTCGACACTGTTTGTCGCCATCCGCAGGTCCCAGCCTTGCGACTCGAGTACCCCGGCAGGAAGATGAGGCCGTTCATCCAGGCTCAGTATGAGTATTTCCCGCCTTGTCACCATCAACCTCAGAGTAAATCGGGTTTTTCTACAGGGTGATCAATTTCAGCGCCAGTTTGAGAATTATCAGCACGTCCCCGATGGTTATCCTCCCGTCGGGTAGGGGGGTGCCGTTTGTCATGGGAGAAACGTCTCCGTACAGGATATCGTCGGCGGTCGGCATGGCGAGACCCGTGCTGATTTTCAGTGCCCTGATGACGTCCAACATGTCCACTTTGTCATCTTTCGTGATATCGCCGACTTTCCCCTGTGCAACGTGAATGATGTTGCGCGGCACGCTCGCCGAGTTGCCCGCCTCGTCGGACGCCGTGACGGTCACGTGGTAGAGCTTGTCCTCGGTGAAGGTCACATCCTGCTCGAAGCCCTGCCCCGACGTGAGATCCTTGAACACGTTGAGGACGGTCCCATCACGGGCAACGGTTACGGAGACTTTGGTCAGGGCGTCGGATACCGTACCTGTGATCCTGATGGTTGGCTGGGCGCTCCTTATGTCCTGCAGGGGGTAGGTCAGCTCCAGGGACGGAGCCTGGTCGTCATAGGTGATGGTGCGTTTCTGGGAGGTGCCGGCATTTCCGACCGAGTCGGTGGCGCTTATCTCGATGGTATTGATGCCGTTGGCAAGGTTTGCGGTTACAGTGAAGTTGTTGCCGCTCGGAGATGAAAGCTGGGGCGCGCCGCCGTTTACCCGCATCTCCACCGTGGCGGTTTCGTCAACCGTTCCCGTGACATCCACGGATGACTTTGATGTCACGCTGTTGTCCGCCGGGGATGTGATCACAAGCGTAGGGGGGGTCAGGTCGAGGGTGACGGTTCTCCGGTTGCTGCTCCAGTTGCCGGCTCGGTCCGTTGCGACGGTCGTTATGGCATTTGCACCGGCATTCAGCTGCAGCGGATAACTGAACGAGCCATTGGTATTGACCCCGACACCGGCGCCGTTGATGGTGAGGCTCTTGACGCCGTTTTCGTCGCTTACCGATCCCGCGATGTTAAGGGTCGGATTTCCGGTGACTGCGCCGTCGGTGAGGGTGGATAGTAATAATTCCGGCGCCTTGGTGTCCACCGTCCATTGACTGGTGGAGGCGTCTGCATCGGCTTGCCAGACGCCGGAACTGTCCCTGCCGACCACGTAGATGGTGTGGGGACCGTCGGGAATATTTGCAAGGGGTACCGCCTCGCTCACCGGGGTAATGGCCGATTTGGTTCCCGGTTTCCAGTAATCGAGCCAGTATTGGTAGGCGACGATATCGTAGCCGCTTACCGTAATGGTGGCGCTGGTCAGACGGGTAGGGCTCTGGGGAGCGCCGGTGATTTCGGCCATGGGCGCCCCTTGGGCCTCCAGCGCGTAAAGGAGACAGAAGCCGGTGACAGAAAGTGCGGACCGCAGTAATCGTAATAGCTTGCTCATTGGTCTTGACATTTTGCCCTCCATGGCAGAAATGCCTCCGATCGGGGCCCTCGGGAAGGGCCGTGATTTCGGAAGTCCATCTATTCCGTCACCGTTGCGTTTATGAATTTGCCGTTTGGGCCGTCGTTAGACGGGGTCGATCCGCCGTTATTCGGATCGTACAGGGCCGCATCGAACGAGACGATCTTGAAATCGGAGATGGGGGGTGGTGTCCCCGCCGGGACGTCGCACTTGATCGTCAACAGCTCGCCAATCCCGAAACTCCCCGACACCATTCCCACCGTTACCCGCCCCCTGGCCGTATCCGATGGGGGGATGTAATTTCCCATCGGGTAAATCCCCTGCGGAAGCGTCGCGGAGGTGGTCACCACCCCGCTCAGGGTTTGGTACGCCTCTCCGGAAAAGTCTGCCTTCAGCGTTACCCCTTGCGGCAATTCCACTGTCACCACAAACCCGCCGAAGGAGAAACCGGGGGGTGGTTCTCCGGTGGTTGTCACCTTGACGGTCCTGGTTGTTCCCCCTGCGTTGGCCAGGTTGGTCAGTCTGATATCTTTCACAACGGTCGGATTCCTGTCCGATGCCAGGAACTCCTTCAAGGCGGTCTGAAAGGCCGCGGCGTTCTCGGCGGACATGGCGCCGTCGTCGGCCAGATCGGTGGCCAGGGTGGTCAATACGTCGGACAGCTTACCGTTCTTGGCCAGCTGGGAGATGGCTGCCAGCGCCAGGGTGTAATCTTTCTGCGCCTGGTCAGTACCCGATTTCAGGAATTCGTCGCCAGTGAGTGCCACAGGTTGCGTCGCAATGATATCCACCTTGAAGAGGTCCGAAATCAGGGCATTTGCGCTGTTGACCTTGTCCGCGGTAAGGGTGCCGCTTCCCTTGGTGGCAATTTGCGCCGCAAGCTCCGTCAGGGGGGTGACTGCCACCTTCATTTTATCGGTGGGATTGGCAATGAGCGCCCGTAGCGGTTCCTCCGTGGTCACAGTCTTGTCCACAGCGGTGGCCTCATCGGTGTACGTGCCGGTGGCCTCTATCTCCACCACACCGCTGTAGGAACCGTTGAAGGTTTTGGTGGAGCTGATGTGCGTAGAGTAATTCCCGAAGGAGTTGATCCTGATCGGCTCCTTCTCCGGTATCGAAATTTCTTGTCTGGTCCTGTCGGGATTCACGGCATAGACCTTGACGTACCCGTCCTTGAAGAGCCCCTTCGAGACAACGCCGCTTATTTTGGTATCGGTATCCGTCGGATTGGTCTGCTCGGTTGTCGATCCGCCGCCGCTGAACCCGCCGAACCCGCAACCGCATATGTTTGTTGTCACGAGGATAAGTATCAGCCAGAAGAATGTCTTTGCTTTCATAACGGGCACCTCATGATGTCCAACCCCTTCAAATCGCTGTTACTGCATGGTTACTGTTGAATGATTTTCAACCACTTTTTCAGGATTACCAGTGTGTCACTTATGTCGATCTTGCCGTCGGGAACGGATATGCCGTTAACGAACGGCGAGACGTCGCCGACGATCAGGTCACCCTCCGTCGGCTGTCTGAGACCCACGGCAATCCTCAATGCAATGAGAACGTCGAGGACGGAGAGTTGGCCATCGGCGTTGAGATCGCCGCTTGGCGGGTCTGCCCAAGTGATGTTCCGTGGGACGCTGCTCTCGTTCCCCGCTTCGTCCGTTGCTTTGACGATTACGTGATAGATGAGGCCTTTTGTCGGGAAAATCAGCTTCTGTTCGAAAGTCTGCCCGGAACCGTCGTTTACCAGCGGAGGCGGGTCGAGTGGTTCGCCGTTGCGGGTGATGCTGACGGTGACATTGGTCAGGGCATCGGCCACTCTGCCCTTGATCGTCAGGTACCCGTCCGGGATCCTTATGTCCTTCGGGGGGTAGGTGATCTCCAGGGACGGCTTCTGGTCGTCAAAGATGACGACCTGGCTGTACGAGCCCTTGCTTCCGGCCAGGTCGGTGACGGTGAGCACGATGTTGTTGCACCCCTCAACCAGCGGGACCGAAGCGGTGAAATGTGTATCGGTCATTTCCGCAAGCTGGGTGGAACGGAGCACCGACTCCGTCTGGCAGTCGTAAACCGAGACCTCGATCTGCCCGATGGCGCTGGCAGGTTTACTCATGGTGCCGGTAACATCCACTGGAGACTTTGCAATCTTGCTGTCGGCCGCCGGGGAGATATCGGAAAGCGTGGTGCCGTTCGGATCGTAGGTGATGTTTCTGGTAAAGCGGGGGGTGCTCTCATTCCCCGCGCGATCGGTGGCTATGATGGTGATCCGGTTCGCCCCGAGGCTCAGTTTCGGGATGTTGTGCCTGTAATCGCCGTTTGCCTCGATCCCGTTCCCCGGCGTCAACTCGGCCGAGTAGTACATATTGTTGCCGCTGTCAGAGGCTGAAATGACCAGAGTCCGGATGCCGTTTAGGTCGCCGGCGTTTCCGCTGACGTTGAGATCTTCCTTGTTGGTGAACGAGTCGGGTTGGAGCATTGTTACGTTCAGGGTCGGCGGCGTCGTGTCTATGACAATGGCCAGAGTGCCGCTTGCCGACCAGTTCCCCGCCGTGTCGCGTTCCTGCACGTAGAGGGTGTGGGTTCCCTCGCTCAGTGACGCGGCCGGTGTAAAGGTCGTGGCGGCGGTCTCTGTCGCCCCGGTGGCGAGATCGGCGTCGTCAAGCCTGAAGCGGAAGGTCCCGTTGCCACTTTCGTCCGAGGTCCAGCTCCAGGTCGGTCTGGTATTGTTGGTCGGCGATGGTCCCGCGACTGCGGGAGCGGCCGGCGCGGTGGTGTCCACGACAATGGTGAAACTGCCGGTTGCCGACCAGTTCCCCGCCGCGTCCCGTTCCTGGACGTAGAGGGTGTGGGTTGCCTCGCTCAGCACATCGGTCGGGGTGAAAGATGTTGCCGTGGTTTCCGTCGCCCCGGTGGAGAGATCGGCGTCGTCGAGCTTGTAGCGGAAAGTTCCGTTCCCGCCATTGCCCCCCGAGCTCCAGCTCCACGTCGGGGTGGTGCTGTTGGTCGGCGTCGTGCCTGAGACCGTCGTTGCGCCTGGGGCCGTGGTATCCACGACTATGGTGAGGGTGCCGCTTGCGGACCAGTTCGCCGCCGCGTCCCGCTCCTGCACGTAGAGCGTATGGCTTCCATCGTTCAGCGCGTTGGCCGGAGTGAAGGTCGTGGCGGTGGTTTCCATTGCACCGGTCGAAAGATCGGCATTGTCGAGCCTGTAACGGAAATACCCGTTGCCCCCGTTTCCTCCCGAGGTCCAGCTCCAGGCAGGCGTTGCCGTGTTGCTCGGCGTCGTGCCGCTCACTGCCGGCGCGGCCGGCGCACTCCTGTCTATCACCAGCGGTCCGTCACTGGAGGCAAAGACCGCTGTCTTCCCGTCTTCTATCCTGGCATAGACGTAATAGGCTCCGTCCGGCAGGGTTGACGTATCCCAGGAGTAACTGGTCTTCCCCAAGACGATGCCGGAAACTATCTGCGTTACGTTCTGGCTGCCGTCGTAAACAAATTTTTCATTACCGTAATAAAGGGTGATCTGGGCGGCCGGGCTGTCCGGGTCGGAGGCGTTCCAGGTTATGGTGTAGCGTGTGGCGTTGGTCGCCGGTTCGGCTGCGCCCGGAGCAGTCAGTGTGATGCTCGGCGGCTGGTTGACCCCCTGGTTCTTGACCGTGAACGAGCTTGTCGCCATCCACGTGCTGTAATAGCCGTGCTCGTCCTTGGCCTTGGCTCTCCAGTAGTATCGGGTGTTGTCGGCAAGAGGCGTGTTGTCGGCAACCTTCCAGCTCGTTCCCGGGACTTCTGCACCGGCCACGAATGTCTTGAGGGTGCTGTCGCTGTAAATCTCGAAGTTGCAGGAGATGGCATCGTGGTCCACATCGGTGGTGCTGACGGTAAGAGTAGGCGTAGTGGAAGTCACCTCGCCGTTGTCGGAGGGAGCGACAATGGTCGGCACGTTAGGGGCCTCATTCTGCAGGTTGACGAAAAACTGGGCGCTCATCCACGGACCGTCGGCCTGGCCGTCGTTTGCCTTCACTCGCCAGTACCAGACGGAGTTGTCGGTGAGAGGTTTGGCAACCGCCCAGCTCGTTGTCCCCGCCCCCTCGGCGATAATGGGTGAAGTCTGCTTGTTGGGACTGTCGAAGGTGTTGACGGTGTCGATCTCGAAAGCGTAGCTCAGGGTGTCCCTGTCCGCGTCGGTGGCGTTGTTGACCTTCAGGGTCGGGGTTAGCGTAACGACTTCATTCAAGTTGTACGTCCCGTTTGGCGGTGTATTGACCGTCGGAGCGGTCGGGGCGTCGTTGGCGGTGTTCGTGAAGAAGGCGGCGCTCACCCAGTTGCTGGTTGCCCCGTGCTGGTCAACAGCCCTGCTTCTCCAGTAGTATTGGGTGTTGTCGGCAAGTTTCCCTGCAGGAACTGTCCATGGCGTACTTCCGTCATTCCCCTGCGCAATCCCGGAGGCATTCGCCGCGATGTTCGCGAAGCCGCTGTCTGTTGCCACGACAAATTCGTAGGTGATGGTGTCTTCATCCATGTCGGCTGCGTTGGTGACGGTGAGGGGAGGGGTCAGCGTCGACACCACGGTATTGTCGCCCGGCGAGCTGATTCCCGGATCGGTGGGCTTGTCGTTCGCAGTGTTGACGAAGAAGCTGGCCGTGGGCATGTCGCCGCTGTTCCTGTATCCGTCATTTGCCCTGCATCTCCAGTAATACAGGGTGTTGTCGACAAGCTTGCCGGATGGAATCGTCCAGGAGGCGACCCCGCCGCTGGCGGCAATCCCGCTCTGAGAGGCTGAGACTGTGCTGAAATCGTTTGCCGTGCTGATCTCGAAGATATAGGTGACCGGATCGTTGTCCGGGTCGGTTGAAGCGTTTACCTTGAGGGTCGGAGTGAGCGAAGTGACTTCGCTGACATTCGCTACCCCGTCGGGCGGTGAATTTAGCGACGGTATGCCCGGCGCGCCGTTGGAATCGGAGGGTCTTGTAAAGGAAGCGGTCCTCGCGCTGCTGCTCACGGCGTTCCCTGCCGGGTCGGTAATGTTGGCCTTGGCGGTTATGGTGTATTGCGTCCCGATAGCCTGGGGGCTCGTGGTCAGACGATAGGTGGCGCCGTTCTGCGAGACTTCCGTTACGGCCAGGCCGTTGTCGGCCGTGTAATTCGCCGCAACCGCCGCACCGAGAACCGTTTCGCTGAAGGAGACATCCACATGGGTCGAGTCCACATATGACGCCGTGGCGTTCATGGTCGGCGCGGTGGTGTCGACCATTATGGCGAAGCTGCCCCTGGCCGACCAGTTCCCCGCCGCATCCCGTTCCTGCACGTAGAGGGTGTGACTCCCTTCGGTCAGTCCCGCGCCCGGGGTGAAGGATGTTGCCGTGGTTTCGGTCGCGCCGGTCGCCAGGTCATTGTCGTCGAGCTTGTAGCGGAAGGTGCCGTTGCCGCCATTACCTCCCGAACTCCAGTTCCAGGTGGGGGTCGTGTCTTTTGTCGGCGTCGTGCCGGTGACTGTGGGAGCCGCCGGGGCCGTAGTGTCTACAACTATGGCGAAGCTGCCGCTGGCCGACCAGTTGCCGGCCCCATCCCGCTCCTGGACGTAGAGGGTGTGGGTTCCTTCGCTCTGCGCAATGGAAGGAACAAAGGTGGTAGCCGTGGTTTCGGTCGCGCCGGCTGTCAGGTTGTTGTCGTCGAGCTTGTAGCGGAAGGTCCCGTTGCCGCCACCTCCGCCGGTACTCCAGCTCCAGGTGGGGGTCGTGTCGTTGATCGGGCTTGTGCCGGTGACTTTAGGGGCGGTCGGGGCCGTAGTGTCGACGACGATGGCGAAGCTGCCGCTGGTCGACCAGTTCCCGGCCGCGTCCCGTTCCTGGACGTAGAGGGTGTGACTCCCTTCGTTCTGCGCCGCTGAAGGGGTAAAGGTCGTGGCCGTGGTTTCCGTCGCGCCGGTTGTGAAATTATTGTTGTCGAGCTTGTAGCGGAAGGTGCCGTTGCCGCCCCCCGAACTCCAGCTCCAGGTGGGGGTCGTGTTGTTGACCGGCGTCGTGCCGGTGACTGTCGGGGCCGCTGGTGCCGAAGTGTCGACTACGATGGCGAAGCTGCCGCTGGCCGACCAGTTCCCGGCCGCGTCCCGTTCCTGGACGTAGAGGGTGTGACTCCCTTCGTTCTGCGTCGCGGAAGGGGTAAAGGTCGTGGCCGTGGTTTCCGTCGCGCCGGTTGTGAAATTATTGTCGTCGAGCTTGTAACGGAAGGTGCCGTTGCCGCCCCCAGAACTCCAGCTCCAGGTGGGGGTCGTGTCGTTGGTCGGCGTCGTGCCGGTGACTGTCGGGGTTGTCGGGGCCGTGGTGTCGACGACGATGGCGAAGCTGCCGCTGGCGGACCAGTTCCCGGCCGCGTCCCGCTCTTGCACGTAGAGGGTGTGACTCCCTTCGCTCTGCACATCGGTCGGTGTGAAAGATGTTGCCGCGGTCTCCGTCGCGCCGGTCGCCAGGTTGCTGTCGTCCAGCTTGTAGCGGTAGGTGCCGTTGCCGCCATTGCCCCCTGAACTCCAGCTCCAGGTGGGTGTCGTGTCGTTGGTCGGCGACGTGCCGGTGACTTTGGGTGCGGTTGGAGCCGTGGTGTCGACGACGATGGCGAAGCTGCCGCTGGCGGACCAGTTGCCGGCCGCGTCCCGCTCCTGGACGTAAAAAGTGTGGGTTCCCTGGCTCTGTTCCGAGGTAGGGGTAAAGGTCGTAGCCGTGGTTTCGGTCGCGCCGGTCGCCAGGTTGTTGTCGTCCAGCTTGTAGCGGTAGGTGCCGTTGCCGCCTCCGCCTCCCGAACTCCAACTCCAGGTGGGGGTGGTGTCGTTGGTCGGCGTCGTGCCGGTAACTGTCGGTGCCGTTGGTGCGGTGGTATCCACGTCGATGGCGAAGCTGCCGGTTGTCGACCAGTTCCCCGCTGCATTCCGCTCCTGGACGTAGAGGGTGTGGGTTCCCGGGCTCTGCGCCGAGGTCGGGGTAAAGGTCGTGGCCGTGGTCTCCGTCGTGCCAGTCGCCAGGTTGCTGTCGTCCAGCTTGTAGCGATAGGTGCCGTTGCCGCCGCCTCCGCCGCTACTCCAGCTCCAGGTGGGTGTCGTGTCGTTGGTTGGCGACGTGCCGGTGACTGTCGGGGCGGTTGGGGCTGTGGTGTCCACGACGATGGCGAAGCTGCCGCTCGCGGACCAGCTTCCGGCCGCGTCCCGCTCCTGGACGTAAAGAGTGTGGGTTCCCGGGCTCTGCTCCGAGGTCGGGGTAAAGGTCGTGGCCGTGGTCTCCGTCGCGCCGGTCGCCAGATTGTTGTCGTCCAGCTTGTAGCGATAGGTGCCGTTGCCGCCGCCGCCGCTACTCCAGCTCCAGGTGGGTGTCGTGTCGTTGGTCGGTGACGTGCCGGTGACTGTCGGGGCGGTTGGGGCTGTGGTGTCCACGACGATGGCGAAGCTGCCGCTGGTCGACCAGTTCCCGGCCACATCCCGCTCCTGGACGTACAGGGTGTGGGTCCCTTCACTCTGTGCCGAAGCCGGGGTGAAGGTCGTAGCCGTGGTTTCGGTCGCGCCGGTCGCCAGGTTGCTGTCGTCGAGCTTGTAGCGGTAGGTCCCGTTACCGCCTCCGCCCCCCGAACTCCAGCTCCAGGCGGGTTTGGTATTGTTGGTCGGCGTCGTGCCGGCTACGACAGGTGCTGACGGCGGAGTCCGGTCTATCACCAGCGGGCCGGCGCTGTAGGCATAGGCGGTCGATTGCTCGTCTTTTATCATCCCATAGACGTAATAGTTGCCGTCGGGAAGGGCCGAAGTGTTCCAGGTGTAACTGTTGGCGGTATCATCCTCTTTGATCCCGGTGATTATCTGGGTGCCGTTGTAGCCACTGTTGTCGCTGTCGAAATAAAGGGTGATGGTGGCGTTGCTGTCAGGGTCGGCGTCGGTCCAACGGATGGTGAAGCTTGAGGCGTTGGTCGGTGAAAGACCTGCGCCGGGAGCGTCTATGGCAATAGTGGGGGGATCGTTGACACCGTTGTCGTCGACATAGAATGATTTTGCCGCCATCCAGGGGCTCAGATAGTTGTGCTGGTCCTTGGCCCTGGCTGTCCAGTAGTAGGTCCTGAGATTATCGAGGGGGGGATCTACCGTCCAGCCAATCCCCTGGTCTGTAGCGCCGGCAACTTGTGACTGGGGAGTCAGGCTGCTGTCGGTGAATACTGCGAATTCATATTTCAGGGTGTCGTAGTCAATGTCAGTGGCTGCATTGATGGTAAGTGTCGGTGTTCGTGTGGAAACTCTCGCGTTGTCGGCAGGGTTGTTCACTGACGGTGCAGTGGGAGCGTTGTTTGCCGTGTTGACGAAGAAACTCCCCGTTGCCATCCACGGACCGTCGATCTTGCCGTCGTTTGCCTTAGCGCGCCAGTACCACGTGGTGTTGTCGGTCAGTGCCGGGGTTGTCCATTGTGTGGTGCCGGCGCCTTCGGCTACGGGGGAAGATGTCTTTTTGTTCGGACTGCTGAATGTGTCGACCGTGTCTATTTCAAATGTGTAGCTCAGGGTATCTCCATCCAGGTCCGATGCGTTGTTTACTACCAGCGCAGGAGCAGTAATCGTGACTTCGTTCTGGTTGGGTATGCCGTTCGGCGGTGTATTGAGAGTTGGCGCGGTCGGTGCGTCGTTGACTGCGGTGACGGTAATGTTCACCGTGGCGGCGTTCGAGTCGGCAGTGCCGTCATTGGCCTTGAAGGTGAAGCTGTCGGAGCCGTTGTAGTTGGCGTTGGGGGTGTAGCTGTAGGCGCCGGTCGCTGTGTTGGTGATGGTGACGGTTCCCTTGGTTGCCGGGCTGACGATGGAGTAGGTGAGAGAGGTACTGTCGACGTCGGTGGCCACGAGAGTCCCTGTGGCTGCCGTGTCCTCGCTGGTGGTGAGGGTGCCGCCTTGTGCCACTGGCGCGTCGTTTGAGGCATCTATGGTGATATTCACCGTGGCGGCGTTCGAGTCGACAGTGCCGTCGTTGGCCTTGAAGGTGAAGCTGTCGGAGCCGTTGTAGTTCGCTGCCGGCGTATAGGTCAGGTTCGGGGCGGTGCCGGAAAGGGTCCCGTGGGTGGGTGAAGATACATTGTAAGTGAGGGTGTCCCCGTCGACGTCGCCGGCGGAGAGCGTGATCGCCTTGGCCGTATCCTCGGCCGTGGTAACGCTCTGGTCGCTGGTTACCGGGGCGTCGTTGACCGGGGTGACAGTAACGCTTGCCGTGCCGTCCACATGGAGCCCCCCCTGGTCGGTGGCGCGGTAGGTGAAGCTGTCGGGGCCGTTGTAATTTGTAACTGGGGTATAGACCAGCTGGTTGGCGACTACGGTCGCCGAGCCGTGGGCCGGGTTGGTCAGGATGGTGAAGGTGTGAGTGTCGCCGGGATCGGGATCGGAAACCGAAGGGGTCACTCCCGCGCTCGCTGTGTCCTCCAGGGTGGTGATGCTGGCGCTGGTGGCGGTCGGGGGATCGTTGGTGTTAGTGACCGCGAGGTTGAAGGCGGGCAGGGCTGCGCTCTCTTTGCCGTCGCTTACGCTGATCACGATCCCGTTGGTGGTGCCGACGTCGCCGTTTTGAGGCGTGCCGGTCAGGGCGCCGGTGGCGGGATTGAAGGCGGCCCACGACGGCTTGTTGGTAATGCTGAAGGTAAGGGTGTCGCCGTCGACATCGGAGGCGGTCGGGGTGAAACTGTACGCTGCTCCCTGCTGAATGCTGGTGGCGGGCGTGCCGCCGATTGTCGGCGCATCGTTTGCCGCAGTGACGGTGATGTTCACCGTGGCGGCGTTCGAGTCGGCAGTGCCGTCGTTGGCCTTGAAGGTGAAGCTGTCGGAGCCGTTGTAGTTCGCAGCCGGCGTGTAGGTCAGGTTCGGGGCGGTGCCGGAAAGGGTCCCGTGGGACGGTGGAGTTGCGACAGTGTAAGTGAGGTTGTCACCGTCGACATCGCTGGCGGAGAGCGTGATCGCCTTGGCCGTATCCTCGGCCGTGGTGACGCTCTGGTCGCTGGTTACCGGGGCGTCGTTGACCGGGGTGACAGTAACGCTTGCCGTGCCGTCCACATAGAGCCCCCCCTGGTCGGTGGCGCGGTAGGTGAAGCTGTCGGTGCCGTTGTAATTTGTAACTGGGGTATAGACCAGCTGGTTGGCGACTACGTCAGCCGAGCCGTGGGCCGGGTTGGTCAGGATGGTGAAGGTGTGAGTGTCGCCGGGGTCGGGATCGGAAACCGAAGGGGTCACTCCCGCGCTCGCTGTGTCCTCCAGGGTGGTGATACTGGCGCTGGTGGCCGTCGGCGCTTCGGCACAAGCCATGGTTGCCGCAAAAAGAAACACGAAAAACAGCACGGCGAACAAGAAGCATTCGTACACACGTTTCGAAGCCGGTAAGCCAGACATCGTTCCCTCCTCGACTAACTCGCCAACAAACCGAATAAAAGGCCATCGAACATCTACGCTAGTTTCCTGCCTCGCTACCCATCTCCTCATGAGTATCGGAACTGTTAATTTTTGCTTACACACAACTATAGCCGCCAACTGAAAATATGCAAATGAACCCCG
Source organism: Deltaproteobacteria bacterium (assembly GCA_021847245.1). GTDB lineage: Bacteria > Desulfobacterota > Desulfuromonadia > Geobacterales > Geobacteraceae > Geobacter. The sequence goes on from JAJZUC010000005.1 coordinate 64,580, forward strand.
GGTAAGAAATTGTAACAAAAGGTATACACAAATAAATTTATGGCGACAGTGCCCGGTGCTCACGATGCAACATGCCGATATCATTGAAGGAGAATTTGTGGGATCTGCGGGATTCAGGTTTTGTCCATCTTTTTCGGCATGCGCCATCCATTGACAGCGCAACCTTGTTGAATATATTTAATATATCAAGGTTAAGCGTGGCGATGGCCCGGAGGGAAAAGATGTCGCGTTTAAGTCCCCGCATCAGGACCGCTCTTCCCGTAATGCTCAACACGGAATCGGCGACCATCGAGATGCTGATCACCGACCTCGGCGTGGGGGGGGCCTTCATCAACGCCCGTTCCTCAGCGTCAGACGGACTGCTTGCTGTTGATACGCCCATATCGCTGCATTATGAAGTGCAGGGAAGAGGACCTCTTGAGCATCACGGGATTATTGCCCGGAAGCAAAACGGAGGGTACGGCTTAAGCTTCTGCGACCTGGATACCGGTACAAGGAATAAGCTTTGGAGGTTCATCGCCGACAATCTGTCCGACATCAGCGGGTGTCCTTATTGTGGCCGGGAATTCAGTGCCAGGCCGACCGTCTGCAGCGGCTGTGGCTGGGAGCTCACCTTCGCTTCGCCGGGATATCTCGATTATTATGAAAAAAAATGCATGCTCTCCAGATTGCATGCAAAACTGTCAGGGCTGGGGCTGGAACAGCTGCGCAGAATCAGCGGTTTCATCGAAGCCGATGCCGCGAGCCCGAAGGAGAACGAAGAGGTTCAGGAGTTTGTCGGCACCAGCAAAGCGATGTTGGACGTGTTTTCCAACATCAGAAAGGTGGCCCCCACGGACCTCTGCGTCCTTATCCTCGGAGAGAGCGGCACCGGTAAGGAAATGACGGCGCAGGCGATCCATGAAAGGAGCCCCCGAAAGGACAAGCCCTTTGTGGCGATAAACTGCGGCGCGATTCCCGACACCCTTCTTGAGGCTGAGCTTTTCGGCTTCGAAAAGGGTGCCTTTACGGGAGCGTATAGCCGCAAGAAGGGAAAATTCGAGATTGCGGACGGCGGCACTATCTTCCTGGACGAGATCGGCGAGATGCCGGTCGCTCTCCAGGTCAAGCTGCTGCGGTTTCTCCAGGACAAGAACATCGAGAGGATCGGCAGCGTTGGCGGGAAGATTGTCGATGTACGGCTCATCGCCGCCACCAACCGGGACCTCGGTTCGGCAATTGCCGAGGGCAAGTTCAGGAACGACCTCTATTACAGGCTGGACGAATTTACCATTCAACTCCCTCCGCTCCGGGAGAGGGGCGATGACAAGCTAATCCTGGCGAAATTCTTTCTGAACAAGTTCGGCAGAGAGATGGGAATGACAAAGACATTCTCGAAGGAGGCCCTGGAAGCGATCCACGGTTACGAATGGCCGGGAAATGTCAGGGAGATCATCAACAAGGTAAGGCGGGCGCTGGTAATGGCCGGAGGCAGTGCCATAACCCCGGTGGATCTGGACCTGGACATTCCGCGGAAAGGTAAAGCGGGGGGGAATAACATCCTGAGCCATGCGGTGGCCCAGCTCGAGGTCGAGAAGATTAAAGAAGTGCTCAAAGGTTGCGGGCACAATATCTCAAAGGCAGCCGAGATCCTGGGGATAACCCGTCAGACCCTTCACCGGCGCCTGAAGACGTACGGTATTCACTAGGACTTGCCGTGAGACCGCAACAACGGAAAAACCACCTGGGTCAAAGACCTCAGGTGGTTTTTTTCTGCCTGGAGGGTGTTGCCGCTCCTCGGGCAATGGCCTGGTTGCCGATTACTTGCTGCTGATAATGGACAACGCCAGTTTCTCGGTGAATCCTCCACCAGTGAGAGAGAAAGTTCTCGTAACGCCCCTGTTCCCCTCGTCCCACAGTTTGATCCGTGAGCCCGCCGTGTCGAACTTCTGGGGGAATAGCATAACTCCGGGAGGGAGACCGTCGAGACCATGCCCGACTATGCTCCTCAGCTCTTCATCGGTGGCCTTCGCCTCCGACGGGAGTGGGACAATCCAGGATTGCTGGTCATTCACAACCGTGGATTGCGCGTTTCCCACCCCTGCCGGAGTTTCCCCCGGTTCCTCCGCCCCCCCCCATGCTGGGGCGAGGCATACGAGCAACCAGGCGACAGCAATGACTTTGGAAGCGGTTTTCTTCATCGGGCCTCCGGTGCCAAATAAATTTACGCATGAAAAAATCAGCAAAGAAAGTGCCATTATGCAACTTGCGGTTTTTGTTCAGTTGTTTTGAAATATCCCCTTGCCGGTGTAACCTGAGCGGACACGAAAATGACCGGGGTAAGGGACCTGAACCGGCAGCAAAGTCAGTTGTATCGGCGTTCCGGACGGAAACATGTTACTTGTAAAGAAAGTGTTACACTGACGCCTCACTCCTCACTCCTCACGCCTCACTCCTCACTCCTCACGCCTCACTCCCTACAGGATCTTGTTAAGGGGGTACTCGATGATCCCCTGGGCGCCCAGCTTCAGCAGCTCCGGCACGATGCGGCGCACCTCCTTCTCGTGAAGGATGCTCTCGACGGAGACCCAGTCCGAGTTGTAGAGGTGGGCCACCGTCGGGTTGTTGAGGCTCGGGAGGATCCGTGTGATCGCCTCCACCCGGTCGTTGGGGGCGTTCATCTTGAGCCCCACCATCCCCTCTGCCGCCAGCGCCGACTTGAGCAAAGTGGCGATGGTACCGATCTTCTCACGCTTCCACGGATCGTCCCACGACGCCCTGTTGGCGATCATCACCGGCACCGATTCCATCAGGTCGCAGACGATCCGCAGTCCGTTGGCCCGGATGGTGGAGCCGGTCTCCGTCACCTCCACGATGGCGTCGCAGAGGCCGTCCACCACCTTCGCCTCGGTGGCCCCCCAGGAGAACTCCACGTTCACCGGGATGTTCCGCTCGGCGAAGTAGCGCTTGGTGAAGCCGACGAGCTCCGTGGAGATCGTGGCGCCGTGCAGGTCCTCGGGCCCCTTGACCGGCGAGTCCTGGGTCACCACCAGCACCCAGCGGGCCGGTCGGCGCGAGACCTTGGAGTAGACCATCTCGCAGACCTCCACCACGTCCGAGTCGTTCTCCCGCACCCAGTCGCGGCCGGCGATGCCGACGTCGATGGTGCCGCGCTCCACGTACTTCCCCATCTCCTGGGGGCGGATCAGCTTGCAGTTGACCTCTTCGTCGTCAATGGTCGGGAAGTAGCTCCGCGACGAGACGGTGATATTCCACCCCGCCTTGCGGAAGAGCTCCACCGTGGCGTTTTCCAGGCTCCCCTTGGGGATGCCGAAGGAGAGAAGATTGCTCATTTCTTGTAGACCTCCTTCGGATCGAAGAGGGGGTTCGAGTGCTCCACCCACTGGCCGTTTTCCCATTTCACATAGAAGCAGCTCCGGTTCCCCGTGTGGCAGGCGGCCGGGCCGTTCTGCTTCACCCTGATCACCACCGAGTCGGCGTCGCAGTCGGTCAGCACCTCCACCACCTCCTGGGTGTTCCCCGACTCCTCACCCTTCATCCAGTACTTGTTGCGGGTCCGGCTGAAGAACCAGGTCTTCCCCGTCTCCAGGGTCAGGTTCAGGGTCTTCTCGTCCATGAACGCCACCATCAGCACCTCGCCGCTGGCGTGGTCCTGGATGATCGCCGGAATCAGCCCCCCCATCTTCTCGAAATCGATCTTGATCATGGCTATGCGCGTGCGCCTCCTCTCGAATGTAACGGTGAACGGCAGAGCCTGATTAATACCGTGGCGGGCCGCAGGGTGTCAACAGAATTGGGGGGAGGGAAGAGCTCCGAAACGTGCGGAGGGTGGAGAAGTGAAACATTGATTTGCCGGGGAGAATGGTATATTAAAGCCCGTTATTAATCAGGAGGTGCAGCTTGCCATCAGTTATCCAAAATCGACAGAGCCCCAACATCATCCACCACGGCGGCAGGTTCGGCGTAACCGGGTCATGCCACGAACTGCAGCTGACCCCGTCGTCGTCCCTGCTCGTCGACTGCGGCCTCTTCCAGGGGGCTGAAGCCGCAAGCGACAAGGAGAGGAGAGGTGGCTTCGCCATCGATTTCCCGCTGGAAAACCTCCAGGGAGTGGTTCTCACCCATGTCCATGTCGACCACTGTGGCCGGCTCCCCTTTCTCATCGGGGCGGGCTATCGGGGTCCCATATACTGCACCGAAGCCACCGCGCTCCTTCTCCCACTGGTGCTGGAGGACGCACTGAAGCTCGGAGTCACCCGCGACGAGGCCCTGGTGCAGCGGGTCGTTGCCGGCATCGACAAGCGCCTCGTTCCGCTGCCGTACGGCGAGTGGCGCGAGCTCGGCACGTGGGACGGCGTCACTGCCCGGATCAGGCTCCAGCCGGCGGGTCACATCCTCGGGTCGGCGGTGGTGGAGGTTGAAGCTTCCGGAGCTCGGGACTCGGGGCTGGGGGGTGGGGAAGGGGGGACTCGGGGGTCGGGGCTGGAGGGGACTTGTCGGGTCGTCTTTTCGGGGGACCTGGGGGCGCCGGATACGCCGCTTCTTCCCGATCCGGCGGTCCCCGAGCGGGCCGACATCCTCGTTCTCGAATCTACCTATGGCGATCGCCTCCACGAAGAGCGGAAAGATCGGACCGAGCGGCTTCGGCAGATCATCGTCCGGGCGCTGAAGAACCGGGGCGCCCTCCTGATTCCCGCCTTCAGCATCGGCCGGACCCAGGAGCTGCTCTACGAGCTCGAAGAGATCATCGCCCTCCATCGCAGCGAAGAGGCGACGGCCGGGCTCCCCTGGGACGACCTGGAGGTGGTGGTCGATTCCCCCATGGCCCGGCGGGTCACTGAAGTCTACCGGGAGCTTCAGCCCCTCTGGGATGCCGAGGCAAAACAGGTGGTCGCCGCCGGCCGCCACCCCCTTTCCTTCGAGCAGATGACCGTCATCGACTCCCATGAAGAGCACCTGCAGACCGTAGCGTACCTGAAGAAGACCGCGCGCCCCTGCATCGTCATCGCCGCCGGAGGGATGTGCGCCGGCGGCCGGATCGTCAATTACCTCAAGGCGCTCCTGGGGGACGAGCGGACCGATCTCCTCTTCGTAGGTTACCAGGCGTCCGGGACCCCCGGGCGCGAGATCCGGGAGCAGGGGACCGGCGGCGGCGTGGAACTGGAGGGAAAGGGGTACCGGATCAGGGCCGGCATTCACGCCATCGGCGGCTACTCCGCCCACGCCGACCGGCGGAATCTCGTCGACTTCGTCAAGGCGATACCCCTGAAGCCACGTCTCGTCCGCCTTGTCCACGGCGAGGAGGATGCACGCCGGGCACTGGCCGCGAAACTGCGGGAAGAGGTCGGGGTGGAGGTGGAGGAGTAAACCTCCGCACGCATGCCCTGGAGTCGGAAAAGGGAAAAACAGGAGATTCAAAAATTAATATTAAAATGTTTGACAAGCTTAATTTTACGATTTAAATTTCGGTCCACATATTTTAAAACAAAAAGTGGCGAAATTTTGACAACCGACTGTCGAGGCCAGGATGGCCTCCAATCTGCCGGGTTGTAGGGTAATCTGCGGTCGGGATAGCTTCAGGGACGAAGCCTGCCTAACTTTTTTCGGTAGGCTTTTTTTGTAACTTTTTGATGGCTGTTCATTGCTTTTAAATATGTGATCGAAAGGAAGCTGACAATGAAAAAATTTCTGATTTTGCTGATGGTAACTGGAATCTTCCTCTGCAGTGCAAATGCCTTCGCGCTCACGCCCTTCTCCCAGGAAATCACTTTCGGTGATAACGGCTATAAGGTGAATGCGTTTGACTCCGTATCGCTGAATTTTGAAGGTTTGAATGCTCAACTTCTGGACGCTACGCTTATCTTTGATGTTGCCGCGGTTACGAATGGAACTTTCAAGATCTATGGCGTGAAGAATTTCGGTTTAGTGTCCACCGATAATGACCTCGTGGCCGGAAGCGGATTTCATGCGGGCTCGAATTCATTTTCGTCGGCTGATGAGAGCCTTGACCTTGCTGCTCTGAACAGCGCCATTTCCAATGGCACACTGAACCTGTATTTTACGCAACTTGTCGGCACGACGACCATTAAGTCCGCAACGCTGTCGGGCACTGTCGCTCCGGAGCCGGTCTCCATGGCCCTCGTTGCCGCCGGGCTGGTGGGGTTGCCGTTTGTGAGAAGATTCCGGAACAGTCTGCACTGAAATTCAATTGATGCAATGGGTGTAATGGAGAGGATTTGCGATGAATAAGATTCGTATTGTCATGCTGTTTCTGGCGCTGTACCTGGCGACGGCGACCGGCGCGTGGGCCCTGTCGAATTACAACTACACCGACACGCTAAGACTCGATGGTTTGACCCTCCAACCGCTGGAGGCCCTTCAGCTTAACTACGATGGCGTGGATCCTTCCCAATATTTCACTAAGGCGATTCTCACCCTCACGGGTTCGGCCACCCATCCCCTTTTCTTTCCCACCGCGCTGATCGGTGTCAGCACTCTTGACCCCGACAAGGTCCTCTACGCCGGCACCCTTGTTTTCAACGAACGCCACGTAGCAAACCTGAGCCTCAACGTGGCTGCCTTGAACCGATATCTCCTCAGAAACCCGTGGGATGATATTCGGCTCAACCTGGTCGTGGGACTCGGTGACGTCACCTTGACCAAGGCAACCCTCAAGGGGACCGTCGCCCCGGAGCCCGCCTCCATGGCACTGGTGGCCGCCGGGCTGGTGGGGCTCCCCTTTGCCCGTCGCTGCAGAAGAGCAATCAGCTCGTAAACGCTGAGGAGGAAGGATCATGAAAGCTTTTCTTGTTGCAATCGCAGCGGTCATCGCTTTCGGGGGAGAAGCACTTGCACTGTCGTTATCATATGATGCGACGGTTGATCTTTCGAAGGCGAAAATTAACAACGGCCGTGATCCGATCATCTTCTCCTTCACCGGGATCAATGCCCCATTTGTCGCCGGGATTTCATCGCCGACCATCTCCCTGACGTTCAGCCAAGGTTCAACCGGTTTTACCGACAGGCTTTCGCTGCTGTACGAGGATACGTTTCTGAAAAACATAACAGCATCGGACACCAGTTACACGTTCAGCGGCGCTATGCTCGCCAAGCTGAACGCCGACATTCTGAATGACCATGCCGCTTCGTTCAAACTCTCCTACGGCTCGGGCGGGGCTTCCACTGTTGGGTCCGCGCGACTTTCCGGCACCGTTGCTCCCGAGCCGGTATCGATGGCGCTGGTGGGGGCGGGCCTGGTGGGGCTTCCCTTTGCCCGCCGGCTGAGAAGATCGTTCAAGCAGGCCGTCTGACGCCGACATCCGGCTGCCGCAGGAAACGAAGCACAGTTTTGTCGAGTAAACCCCACGGAGGGGGTGATCGCCGCGATCACCCCCCTTTTTTCCTTGAGGCCTTACGTCTCACATCTCGCGTCTAACGTCTCACAACAAAGAGGTACGGATTTTGGCAGCGCGTAAATTTTTGTCGGCTTTCCTCGCAGTGATCGCAGTAACCCTGCCGGTTCTCTCCGCCATCCCCTCCGTCGCCCAGGATTACCTCATCGGCAGCCAGGACGTCCTGAAGATCAGCGTCTTCGAGTATCCCGACCTCACCACCGAGGTCCGGGTGAGCGAGGACGGCAAGATCACCTTTCCGCTCCTCGGCGAGATCGTGGCCAAGAACCTGACCACCCGGCAGCTGGAGAAGGGGATTGCCGAGAAACTCGCGGCGGGGAACTTCGTCAAGGAGCCGCAGGTAAGTGTCTTCATCCAGCAGTACCGCGGCCGCAAGGTGACCATCATCGGCGAGGTGGTGAAACCGGGGCAGTACGAGATCGCCGGCCCCACCACGCTCCTCGATACCATCTCCCTCGCCCTCGGCATGAACCAGAACGCCGGCTACCTCCTCACGGTCTTCCGGAAGGAGCCGGGTCCCGACGGCCGGGAGGCGACCCGGAAGATCACCGTCGATGTCGACCGGCTCCTGAACGGCGGCGACCTCTCCCAGGACATCGAGCTCCAGAACGGCGACGTGATCTACGTCCCCAAGGCGATCTTCTACATCTACGGCGAGGTGAACCGCCCCGGGGCCTACCGGTTAGAGAAGGGGATCACCGTCAAGCGCGCCATCGCCCTCGCCGGCGGCCTCACCCCCAAGGGAACCGAGAGCCGGATCGAGATCACCCGCCGCGAAGGCGAAAAGGAACGGGACCTCGGTGCCGACATCGACGACCCCATCCGGCTCGACGACGTCGTGCGGATCAAGGAAAGCATCTTTTAAGTGAGACGTGAGAAGTGAGAAGTAACGTCTCACGTCTAACATCTCACGTCTCACGAAAGGATTCCACATGCAACTCCAGGATTTCTGGCGGATCATCACGGAGCGGAAGCGGATCGTTCTCCTTGCCTTCTTCGCCACGGTGCTGACGACCCTGGTCGGCTCGCTCCTCTGGCCTCCGCGCTACGAGAGCACCGCCACCCTGATGCTCGACTACGACAGCAGCAACCCGATGAACATGAGCGGCATCGTCGCCCAGCCGCTCACCTCGGTTGAGTACATCAACACCCAGATCGAGATCATCAAGAGCCGGCGGATCGCCGAGGGAGTGGTCGACATCCTCAAACTCGACAAGGTCCCCGACGTGGTCGCCGGCTACCGCCAGGCGAAGGAGGGAAACCCGCTCTTCTTCTGGCGCAAGCCGATGGACCAGGACATCAGGAGCTGGCTCGCCGACAACTTCCTCTCCGACTCCCTCAAGGTCGAGCCGGCGCGGGACTCCCGCTTCCTCTACATCAAGTTCTACTCCCCTGACCCGGCCTTCTCCGCGGCGGTGGCCAACGCCTTCGCCAAGGCGTACGCCGACTACAACCTGGAGCTGAAGGTGACCCCCTACAGGGAGGCGGGGAAGTGGTTCTCCGAGAAGCTCAAGGACGCCAAGGGGTACTCGGACCAGGCCTCGGAGAAGCTCCGCGAGTACCAGCAGAAGAAGGGAATCATCGCTCAGCAGGGAGCGGTCTATGACGACGCCGTCCAGCGCCTCGACCAGCTCAACCGCGACCTGGCCGAGGCCAAGGCGAAGCTCTTCGAGACCCGGGTCGCCCTGAAGCGGGTCGAGGAGAGCAGGGGGAACTACGAGAGCCTCCCCGAGGTCCTTGCCAACTCCTTCGTCCAGAGCCTCAAGGCGGACAAGGTCAAGCTGGAGACCCAGCTCACCGAGCTCTCCGCCAAGGCGGGGACTGCCCACCCGCAGTACATCCGGCTCAAGTCGATGCTCGAAACCGTCAACGGCAAGCTGAAGGCCGAGATGCAGAACATCGTCAACGCCATCCGGCAGGAGAGCAGCTCCGCGGCCCAGCGGCTCGCCCAGCTGGAAGGGGCGGTGGCGGGACTCAAGCGCCAGTCGACCTCGGCCAACGTCTCGCGCTACGAGATGGACTCCCTCACCCGCGAGTCCGAGACCTCCAAGCAGGTCTACGAGGCGATGCTCAAGAAGTACAACGAGACCTCCATCCAGGGGGACATCAACCGGACCAACGTCTTCGTCGTCGACGCCGCCGTCCCCCCGGCCGACCGCTACAGTCCTAAGATCAAGCTCAACCTGGCCCTCTCCATCTTCGTCGGCCTCTTCCTCGGTGTCGGCCTCGCCTTCTTCTTCGACTACCTCGACGACACCGTCAAGGGCGCCGAGACGATCGAGCGCCAGTTCGGGGTGCCGGTGCTCGGGGTTATAAGTGAGACGTGAGATGTGAGATGTGAGAAGAAGCAGGTAGACGTGAGACGTGAGATGTGAGAAGAGGCAGGTGAGGCGTGAGATGTGAGAAGTGAGAAGTGAGAAGTTGCGTCTCACGTCTTACGTCTCACGGCTTTTTAAAAGGACAAACCCATGAACACACTGAAGCTCACAGAGAGAACAACGGATCGCATCGAAGGCTCTTCCATCGGCAACATCCTCGTCCAGGCGGGGCGGCTCACCACCCAGGACCTGAACCGGATCGTGGCGCTCCAGGGGAAGGAGAACATCCTCTTCGGCGAGGCCGCGGTAGCCCTCGGGATCCTCAGCGAGGAGGATGTCCGCTGGGCCCTTGCCAGCCAGTATTCCTACCCTTATCCCGGTGCCGACGACCCCCGTCTCTCGAAGGATCTCCTCGTCCTCCACGAGCCGTTCGGCTCCCGGGTCGAGAGCTTTCGCTCCATCCGGAGCGCCCTGATCTTCTCCGGCGTCGGCAAGCTCGTCTCCTCCATCGGCGTCGTGAGCCCGGGGGAAGGGGAGGGAAGGAGCTTCATCGCCGCCAACCTCGCCCTCGTCTTCGCCCAGCTCGGTTCCCGGACCCTCCTCGTCGACCTCAACTTCCGGGCGCCCCGGCTCCACTCCCTGTTCCAGCTGAAAAACAACTGCGGCGCCAGCAGCCTCATCATCAAGCGCGCCCTGATGGAGGACGCCGTCCAGCAGACCTCCCTCGGCACCCTCGACATCCTCCCCTCGGGACCCAAGCCCCCCAACCCCCTGGAGCTCCTGAGCTGGAACGACACGAAAGAGCTCTTCGCCACCCTCAGGGAGCAGTACGAGGTGATCATCGTCGACACGCCGGCCTTCGGCAACACCGCCGACGCCCTCGTCATCTCCGGCCTCTGCGATGGCACCCTTCTCGTCGCCCGCAAAGGGGTCACCAAGAACGCCGCCTTCGGCCAGATGAAGAAGCAACTCGACACCGCCGGGGCCAAGGTACTGGGGGCGGTGGTGAATGAAGTGAGACGTGAGAAGTGAGACGATAGACGTTAGACGTTAGACGTTAGACGTGAGACGTATTTTTACTTCTCACTTCTCACGTCTAACGTCTAACGTCTCACTATAACGTCTCACTACCAAGGAGATCGTATATGCACAATTCCGGCAGAATCGCTCATATCACCTTTGCCCTCGCCGCAGCCCTCGCGCTCGCCGCCTGCGGCAAGGGCGACATCTCCAAATCGAGCCAGGTCCTCGCCCGGGTGGGGGACAAGGAGATCACCACCACCTACTTCGACCGCCAGATCGCCAACCTCCCCGAGTCGGTGCAGAAGCTCTCCGCCCAGGGGGAGGGGAAGAAGGCGATCCTCGATGCCTTCGTGAACCGTGAGCTCCTCTATGCCGACGCCCTCAGGAAGAAAGTCGACAAAGGGGCGGAACTCCAGCAGAAGATCGAGGACATGAGGAAGGAGATGGTCATCAACACCTATCTCCAGAACGAGATCGGCGGCAGGATCAAGGTGGACGACAAAGAGGCCGAGAGTTTCTACACCGCCAACCCCGCCGAGTTCAGGAATCGCGAAGAGATCCGGATCAGCCAGATCGTCGTCCCCGACCAGGCCACGGCCGAGGAGATGCTCCGCAAGCTCTCCATCCGGCGCGAATTCGGCGACCTGGCCCAGAACTACTCCACCGACAAGGCCAGCGCCGCCCGCCGGGGCGACGTCGGCTGGTTCACCCGCAAGCGGCTTCCGGAAAACGTCCGCGACACCGTCTTTGGCCTCAAGGTGGGCGAAGTGAGCAAGCCCTTCAAGATGGCCGACGGCTACGAGATCTACAGAATCACCGACCGCCGGGCAATCTCCTATCCCTTTAAAAAGGTGAAAGAGGTAATCAAGGCGCAGCTTTACAACGACAAACTCCAGAAAGAGTTGAAGATTTTGGTTAATGGCCTGAAGAAGGAAACAAAGGTGCAGGTGAATGAGGCGTTGTTGAAGTGAGACGTGAGACGGGAGACGGATAAACCGTGAGACGGGAGACGTGAGACGTTAGACGTGAGATGTGAGACGGGAATACAATTAGTGAGACGGGAGACGGGAGACGTTAGACGGAAACACCACGACTTGCAGGTTTGGCAGGAGGGAATGGCGCTTGCGAAGGATATCTACACTGCCACTGCCTGTTTCCCCAAGGAAGAGGTGTACGGCCTGACGAGTCAGATGCGACGCGCTGCCGTATCGATCCCGAGCAATATCGCCGAAGGCGCCGCGCGCGGCGGTAACAAGGAATTTCATCAGTTTCTCGTAATCGCCCGTGGCTCCCTCATGGAGCTTGAAACCCAACTTCTTCTTTCCCGAGAACTGGGTTATCCGGCTGAACATTCTAGTTTGCTCGAACGTATCAACAAGGTTTATGCCCTGCTGAACGGGTTGATAAGAACGGTGAGACGGGAGAAGTGAGACGGTAGAAGTTACATCTCACGTCTCACATCTCACATCTCACGGGTTATTAGAAGTTACGTCTCACATCTATCGTCTCACATCTCACTCCCTTATTGAGGTATGCAGTTGATCAAGGCAGAACTAGAAAATAAGTCCAGCGACTCCCCCGACGAGACTTCAGATGTTTCACCTCTCACGTCTAACGTCTCACGTCTCACGTCGTCAGACCCCCGTCTCACGTCTAACGTCTCACGTCTCACTTACGTAGCCTTGGCCGCGCTGTTCGTCCCCACCTTCCACAAGCTCTTCACCTACGGCTGGAAGAACGCCGATTACAGCCACGGGCCGCTGATCCTGGCGGCGTTTTTCTGGCTCCTGTGGCGGAACCGCGATTTCATGCAGGGCGAGGCCGACGAACGTTTCCATTTCTGCTCGTTCGGGCTGCTCCTCTTCGGGCTCTTCTGCTACACGGTCGGTTCCATCTTCAGCTCCATGGTGACCGAGTCCTTCGCGGTGATCCCTGTCTTTGTGGGCGTCACCGGCTTTCTCTTCGGCAAGCGCGGGGTAAAGCGGGTGCTCTTTCCGGCCGGGTTTCTCGCCTTTCTCGTGCCGCCGCCAAGTTTCGTCATCGACATGATCACCGGGCCGCTGCAACTCCTGGTAACAAAGGCCTCCGCCTTTCTCCTGAAGAGCGCCGGCTACCTGATCACCCGGGAAGGAGTCATCATCCATATCGCCGATTACACCATCATCGTCGGCGAGGTCTGCAGCGGCCTCCGCTCCCTGATCTCCCTCATGGCGGTCGGGGCGATCTACGCCTATCTGCAGAACATCACGAATCTGAAGCGGAGTAAGCTGTTTCTCTCGATCATCCCCATATCGATCATCGCCAACATCTTTCGCCTCATCACCCTCTCCCTCATCACCTATTACTTCGGCGAGGCGGCGGGGCAGGGGTTCTTTCACAACTTCTCCGGCTTCGTGCTTTTTGCGGTGGCGATGGTCTGCCTGGTGATCGTGGATGTGGTAATGGAGCGGATGACCAAGCCGCTGGCTGTTGGCAGCTAGCCGCTAGCCGCCGATTATGCAATAATTGGCGTAAGGTGCCTGTCCCCCTCAGAGAGAGCCTCTCAGAGAACCGATGGAGTGGTTAAGAATGAGAGATAATGAAGCTTTGCAAGAGATCGTGGGGGGATTGGGCAGGTGCTCCCAAGAAAAGGTGCCTGCTCCCTTAAGACTCCGCAATAAAGATTCTAGGTTTTGTCCGCAGTTGTCCGTGTGAGTCTGTGGCAAAAAATAATGGCTCTTAAACCGGTCAGCCACGGACGCACACAGACAAATACGGACGAAAGGTTTAAGGAATTCAGGTTTTAACCAATAAAGAGATTCAAGGTTTTGTCCGCAGTTGTCCGTGTGTGTCTGTGGCAAAAAATACAGGCTTTAAACTGGTCAGCCACGGACACACACAGACAAAGGCGGACGAAAGGCAGTAAATAGAGGGGTTATTTAAACGGTGCCTGTCCCCATAAAGCGTATGGTTTGAATGGCAATGTAACGGTTTGGGTGTTTACGGGTTTAACGGTTCAAGGAGTGACAATGTCCGTCGATGAAAAACAACTGGTATCCCTGTTTACGAGTTTCAAGGAAGAGGTGATAGAAGCCCTCGACCGGAGGATTGGAGTAGTCGAAGAGAACTTCCAGCACAAGCTCGACCTTGTCGTGGAAGGGCAGCAGATGCTAGCGGAGCGGATGGACTGGATGGAAGAGCGGCTTGGCAAGGTTGAGGAAAGACTTGTTCGGGTTGAGACAAAGGTTGATGCTGTCGCCGTTGATCTTTCCGCGCATCGGGCGGATACCGAGGCGCATCACGGGGTGTGACGGGTGAAGTAGGGAGAGGAGTAGGGAAGCGCTTTCCCGGGACTGGCTCTGTCAACGTCCCCGGCGGTTGGTCTAATATGTTGAGTCTTTCGTATCTTAGTTGAAGCGCCTCGGGTTCAGGAGTCCGCAGTGTTGGTGGACTTTCAGAAGGAAGTAGGCAACGTCCCGATACCCATAGGCCATTCGTTTTAGGCGTT
>JAJZUC010000063.1 GCA_021847245.1 Deltaproteobacteria bacterium
CCTCGACGCCGATGAACACCCCGAAGTCGGTGATGCTCTTGATCTGTCCCTCAAGCTTGGTCCCGACCGGATATTTGTCCTCCAGCTGCGTCCAGGGGTTGACCTGAATCTGCTTCAGGCCGAGGGAAATCCTGCGATTTCCCATATCAACGCCGAGAACGACGGTCGCCACCTCGTCCCCCACCGAGAGAATCTCGGAGGGATGACGGAGCCTGCGGGTCCAGGACATCTCGGAGACGTGAACGAGCCCCTCGACCCCTTCCTCAAGGGCGATGAACGCGCCGTAGTCGGCAAGGCTCACCACCTTGCCGCACACCCGGTCACCGGCCCGGTACTTGTCGCTGACCGAAAGCCAGGGGTCCGGAGCGATCTGCTTTAGGCCGAGGGAAATCTTCCCTTTTTCCTGGTCGTACTTGAGGACCTTGACGCTGATCTTGTCGCCGGGTTTCAGCATCTCGGATGGATGGCCGAGCCGCCCCCAGGACATGTCGGTTACGTGGAGGAGACCGTCGACCCCGCCGATATCCACAAAGGCGCCGTAGTCGGTGATATTCTTCACCACGCCTTCGCGCACCTGCCCTTCAGCCAGCGTCGCCAGCGTTTCCCTGCGGGTGCTTTCCCGATCTTCTTCCATCAGGACCCGCCGAGACAGGACGATATTGCCCCGCTTCTTGTTGAGCTTGAGGACCTTGAACCGGTCGGTGACGCCGATGTACCGGTCGAGGCTCCCCCCCGGTCGGATGTCGACCTGGGATGCCGGCAGGAACGCCTGAACGCCGATGTCGACCGTGAGGCCCCCTTTCACCTTGCCGGTGATCGTCCCCTCGACGATTCCCCCCTCGCCGCCGGCTGCCTCGATGGCATCCCAGGCGGCAAGCCGGTCGGCCTTCTTCTTGGAGAGAACCGCATACCCCTTCTGATTCTCCTTACGGTCGAAAACGACACGCACTTCGTCGCCGACCTTGACGGTCAGGTTTCCTTCCTCGTCGTAGAACTCGTCGATGGGGATACACCCCTCCGACTTGTAGCCGATATCCACCAGGACCAGTTCCTGGGTAATGTGCACCACGGTTCCCTTGACGAGCTCACCCACCTGGTGGTGGCGGAGACTGTCCTGGAAAAGCTCTTCGAACTCCCCCCCTCCCTGCTCCGTCTCCTCGTCCGCATCGGCGAATCTCTTGATCGTCATGGCGGTACGGTTGTTCATCCCCTTGTCGTCACTCATTACTGCTGGCCTCCCTGAAGCTCGTGAATTAGGATATGCAAACGTAACACATATCTATCGGAAAACTCAATCATTTTTCTCGGCATCGAGCGCCGCGATCCGGTCGATCACCTCGTCGATAAGCCACTTCGGTGTTGAAGCGCCGGCGGTCACCCCCACCCGGTTAACTCCGACGAACCATGCAGGATCGAGCTCCTGGGCGGTTTCGATCTGATGGGTCCGGGGTTGCAGCTCCACGCAGACCTCGGCGAGCCGCTTGGTGTTGGCGCTATTGTAGCCGCCGATGACGACCATGCAGTCGACTTCCCGGGCAAGGGACTTGGCTTCCTCCTGCCGGACGGCGGTGGCGTCACAGATGGTATTGAAGACCCGGATCTCGCCACCTTTCTTGAGGCATTCGAGGACCACATGCCTGAGGTTCTCAATGGACTGGGTGGTCTGGGCCACGATACCGACCTTCTTCATCTTCGGCAGCCGGGCCGCCTCCTCCCACGAACCGACCACAAAGACCTTCCCTTCGGCGTAGGAGACGATTCCCTGGACCTCCGGATGGTCGGCATCCCCCACCACCACCACGTCGTAGCCGGCCAGGGAAAGACTCTTCACGTGCTCCTGCGCCTTCTTGACAAAGGGACAGG
The DNA here is from genome assembly GCA_021847245.1 of Deltaproteobacteria bacterium. Taxonomy (GTDB): domain Bacteria; phylum Desulfobacterota; class Desulfuromonadia; order Geobacterales; family Geobacteraceae; genus Geobacter. The sequence continues at coordinate 1,864 of JAJZUC010000063.1, forward strand.
TGGCGTCGACGATTTCCAGTTCCTTGCGGGCCGCCTCTTCGAGCTCATCGGACGTCACGCCGTGGGACCGGATGATGATGGTCCCGTCGTCGAGGTTATCGAGGGTGTGGAGCACCTTGACCCCCATCTCCTCCAGCTTCTGAACCACCTGCGGCGAATGGATGATCGGGCCGAGGGTGAAGGTCGCCCCTCCCTTGTCGGCAGCTTCAAACGCCATCTGGGTGGCCCGTTTCACGCCGAAACAGAAGCCGGCGCGCTTGGCAAGCACTATTTCCATCTACGGTGACACTCCCGGTGCGAAGAATTCGAACTAAACCTCATCACTGGCGCGCCGTGGCAAGCAGGCGCTCCTTCTCCCGCACGATCGTTTCCATACGATCGAGGACATCGTCGATGGAAAGACCGGTGGAATCGACATCAACGGCATCGGCCGCCCGGCGGAGCGGCGCGTGTTCGCGCTCCGAGTCCTGCTCGTCACGTCGGGCCACGGCGGCGATGGTCTCCGCCAGCGTGAGCTGCTCCCCCCTGGCGGCAAGCTCCAGCCAGCGGCGCCGGCCCCGTTCCTCCACCGAGGCGGTGAGGAAAAACTTCACATCGGCGTCGGGAAAGACCACCGTCCCGATGTCCCGCCCTTCGAGGATCACGCCACCGGCACGCCCCATCCGGCGCTGGACCTCCAGCAGGAAGTCGCGCACGACCTTGCGGGCCGAGATGGTGGAGGTAAGGAGACTGATTTCGGGCGTCCGGATGGCGTCGGTCACATCCTCGCCATTGGCCATCACCCGGCAGCAGCCGTTAGTCCGCGCGAAGGCGATCTCCAGGGAGCCGCAGAGCCGGGCAAGCCCCTCGTCGTCGCTGCCGTCGACCCCGGCCCGCAGGGCCGTAAGGGCCACGGCGCGAAACATCGCCCCGGTGTCGATGTGGACGTACCCGAGGCGGTCGGCGAGCGCCTTGGTGATGGTGCTCTTCCCCGCACCGGAAGGGCCATCGACGGCAATGATGAGGCCGGCCTTCCCTCCCCACCCCTTCATCCCGCGCAAATCCTTTCGAGAAGCGGGATGAACGAGGGGAACGACGTGCCGATGCACGCCACATCGTTGACGGTGACCCCCCCGACGGCCACCAGGCCGGCAACGAGCATCGACATGGCGATCCGGTGGTCGCCGAAGCTCTCGACGGTACAGCCGTCGAGCCGCTCCCGCCCGTCGATCTCCATCCCGTCGGCGGTTTCGGTGACGGTCACCCCCGCAGCCCGAAGATTCGTGGCCATGGCGGCGATCCGGTCGGTCTCCTTCACCCTGAGCTCCCGGGCCTCGCGGATCACGGTCCGTCCTTCGGCCAGGGCGGCGGCAACGCAGATGACGGGGAACTCGTCGATGGCGCGGGGAACCATGTCGCCGGCAATCTCGATCCCCTTCAGCCGTGACGAACGGACCAAAAGGTCAGCAACCGGCTCGCCGGAGACCTCCCGCCGGTCGATGAGCTCGATGGAGCCCCCCATGGCGGTCAGGATGTCGAGAATGCCGGTCCTGGTCGGGTTGACGCCGACCCCGCGGATGAGAAGCTCGGCGCCGGGAACGATGAGCCCCGCCACCAGGAAGAAGGCGGCGGACGAGATGTCGCCCGGCACGGCGATCTCCCGCCCCTCCAGCTCGCGCCCCCCCCGAACCACGACGCCGGCGGAAGAGGTCTCGACATCGGCTCCGAAGTATCGGAACATCCGCTCGGAGTGGTCCCGGGAAAGGTGGGGCTCAGTGATGCGGGTCTCCCCCGCGGCATAGAGGCCGGCCAGCATCAGGGCCGACTTGACCTGGGCGCTCGAAACCGGCGAGTCGTAGGAGATGCCCGACAGGTCGCAGCCGACGATGGTCAGCGGGGCCTTTTCCCCTCCCTCGCGGCCGAAGATCGCCGCCCCCATCCGCGCCAGGGGCTCGACCACCCGCCGCATGGGACGGCGGCGGAGATAGCGGTCACCGGTCAGGACGGTGTAAAACCGCTGGGGGGCCAGAAGTCCCGTCAGGAGGCGGATGGAGGTGCCGGAGTTGCCGCAGTCGATGACGTCGAAAGGCTCGGCGAGGCCACGGAGCCCCTTCCCCTCAATCCGCAGCAGGTCGCCGTCGTCGGCGATCGTCACCCCCATGGCGCGAAAGGCGTTCAGGGTGGCGATGTTGTCCTCGCCGCGGAGAAATCCCCGCACCGTCGTCACTCCGCGGGCGATGGAGCCGAGCATGATGGAGCGGTGGGAGATCGACTTGTCCCCCGGGACGGCGATCTCGCCCCGGATCCCGGTCACGGGCCGCGTGGAATAGGTCTGGACGCTTGTCTCGGTCATGGCGCAAACTCGCTCAATGGGTAGTTACAGGATTGCGTCCCTGCTCTCCTTCGATTCGCGGAAAAAGCGCTCGAGGCCATCGGCATCGCCGGCGGCGACCATTGCCCGGAGCGTGGCGAAGTACGCCGCAAAGTGATCCATCATCTCGAGCACCCCCTCACGGTTCATGAGGGCAATATCGCGCCACATGGCGGGATCGGAGGAGGCGATGCGGGTAAAATCGCGGAACCCGCCGGCCGAATACTGGAGGACTCCCTCTCCGAGCCGGTCGTATCCTTCCACCGCGTTCACCAGGGCATAGGCAACCATGTGCGGCAGGTGGGAGATGGCGGCAACCAGGCGGTCGTGCTTCTCCGCATCCATCAGCACCACTTCCGAACCAACCGCCTCCCAGATCCGGACGACCGTTTCGAGGGCAGCCGCGTCGGTGCGGGAGGTGGGGGTGACGATGCAGCGTTTCCCTTCGTACAGGGTGGCGAAGGAGGCCTCCACCCCGGAATGTTCGGTGCCGGCGATGGGGTGTCCCCCCACGAAATGGGCTCCCGGCGGCATCAGTGCTTCGCAGGCGGCGACGATCTCCCCCTTGACGCTCCCGCCGTCGGTCACGATGGTACCCGGAGCGAGATGGGGAACGAGATCCCGGACCACCGACGGAATCGCACAGACCGGCACGGAGACGAACACCAGATCGGCCCCGCCGACCCCGTCGGCAAGGCTTTCGGCGCAGCGGTCAACGACTCCGAACTGCTTCGCCCGCAGCAGATTCTCCCGGTCGAGATCGACGCCGACGACTTCTCCCACCGCCCCCGCGCGACGCAGGGCGCGCACCAGGGAGCCGCCGATGAGCCCAACTCCGACCACTGCCAACCTGTTGACGAAGATACCCGCCATGGTCATTTCGCCCGGGGGTACGACCCGAGGACCTTGACGAACTGACAGTACCCCTTCAGCTCCTGGACCGCATCGGCGACCACCGGATCGGTAATGTGCCCCGCAAGGTCGAGGAAGAAGATATACTCCCATGCCTTTTTCTTGAGGGGGCGCGACTCGATCTTGGAGAGGCTCACGCCGCGCTTCGCGAAGGGCTCCAGCATCCGGTAGAGGATCCCCGGCTCGTCCTTGACCGAGAACATGAGGGAAGTCTTGTCGTCTCCCCCCTTCTCCGCCATTTTCTTCCCGATGACGAGAAAGCGGGTGAAGTTGTTGACCTGGTCCTCGATCCGTTCCCGCACCACCTTGAGGTCGTACAGGGAGGCGGCGAGCTCGCTGGCAATGGCGGCGGACGTGTAATCTTCGGAGACGATCTGGGCCGCCACGGCCGTGGAGGCCACATCGACCACCGGCACGTTGGGAAGGTTTTCCGCCAGCCAGTTGCGGCACTGGGCAATGGGCTGGGGATGGGAATAGACCTTCCGGATGTCCTCCAGACGGCCGGTGCGGGAGAGGAGATAATGATGGATCTCCAGCAGCACCTCAGCATTGATCTTCAGCTCACTCTCCATGAACATGTCGAGGGTGTGGGAGACCATCCCCTCGGTGGAGTTCTCAACGGGGACCACCCCGTAGAGCGCCCGCCCCTTCTCGACCTCCTCGAAGACCGCGGGGATCGACTTCTGGGGGATGAGCTCGGCGGAAAGGCCGAAATGCTGCATTGTCGCCAGATGGGTGAAAGTCGCCTTCGGCCCGAAGAAGGCAACTTTCATCGGCGCTTCGAGCGCAAGGGATGCAGAAATGATCTCCCGGAAGACGCTGCGGATCGCCTCGTTCGGGAAGGGACCGGAATTTGCGGCCGTGAGCCGCTCGTAGATCTCCCGTTCGCGGCTCGGAACGTGAAAATCTCTGTTCTCCCCCGCCTTGACCGTGCCGACTTCGAGGGCGAGCCTGGCCCGGCGATTAAGGAGTTCGAGAATACCGTCGTCGATGGCGTCGATCTCGCGCCTGAGTTCTTCGAGTGTCTTCATGGTGTCGGTCAGGAACCGTCCGGTGGGGAGTTAGCGGGCAAGCCGTGGAGGGGGTACTCTATAGCAAAGAGGCCTAAAATGCAAACAATTTCTGGTATACGGCATCATCCGCCGGCCCCGGTTTCGGGGAGAGGGGAGGGCCTCATTTGAGGCAGACCTTGCGGACCTCATGGAGATCGGTAAGTCCCTGAAAGACCTTGAGAATGCCATCCTGCTTGAGCGTCGTCATCCCGTCGGCCCTGGACTGGCGGCGGATCAGCTCGGTATCGGAGCGTTTCTTGATCAGCCCCTTGAGGGGATCGGTGCACTCCAGCACCTCGTGAATCCCCAGGCGCCCCCGGTACCCGCTCTGCCCGCAGGCGGAACAGCCGACGGGACGGGCGAGCACCAGCTCATTCCCCAACAGCCCCGTGGCGGCAAAATCATCCTCGCCATACTCCGCGATGATCTCGGCAAGCTCCTCCCTGCCGGGACGGTAGATCTCCCGGCACTCCTCGCAAAGGCGCCGCGCAAGGCGCTGGGACATGATGCATAGCAGCGAGTCGGAAAAGCTGAAAGGGTCGAGACCGATCTCCAGAAGCCGGGTGACGGTCTCGGGAGCCGAGTTGGTGTGGAGGGTGGAGAGGACGAGGTGCCCCGTCAGGGATGCCTCGATGGCGATGGAAGCGGTCTCCTCGTCGCGCATTTCGCCGACCATGATGACGTCGGGGTCGAGGCGGAGGAACGAACGGAGTGCCGTGGCAAAGGTGAGGCCGATCCGCGGATTCACCTGCACCTGCCGCAGCCCCTTCTGGGTAATCTCCACCGGATCCTCGGCGGTCCAGATCTTCACTTCCGGTCGGTTGATCTTTGTAATGGCCGCATGGAGGGTGGTGGTCTTGCCACTCCCCGTGGGGCCCACCACCAGGACCAGACCATAGGGTTTCCTGATCGACTCCTCGAAGATGCGCTGATTGCGCGCCGTCAGTCCGAGCTTTTCGAAGGAGTAGCTCTCCCCGGTGTTGATGAGCCGGATCACCACGTCCTCCAGCCCGCCGGCGGTCGGCATGGTGGCGATGCGCAGCTCCATGTCGAGCGGCCCGAACTTCTTGAAATTGATCTTGCCGTCCTGTGGCTTGCGCTTCTCCGCGATATCGAGATCGGCCATGATCTTGAGGCGCGACGGTATGGCGTACTTGTATTTGTAAGGGATGCGCTGGTACACCTTGCAGCGGCCGTCGACCCGCATCCGGACGATCACGTCGTTTTTGCCGGGGTACGGCTCGATGTGGATATCGGAGGCCCGTGACTGGTGGGCATCGAAGATGACCTTGTTCACCAGTTTCACGATGATGCTGTCGCGCTCCGAAACCTTGCGGACCTCGTCGTCGATGTCCGGCTCGTCTTCGACGACCCCGCTCAGGATATCGGTGATGCTGCCGGGGGAAATCTCCAGGTCCGCCTCGTCGAAACCGTGGGGCTGTGCGGAACCGACGGCGGTCTTGTAGAGCCGCTGCTGGGCCTGCCCAATCTCGTTCTCCGCCGCAATGACCGGAATGATGCGGCAGCGGATGCTCTGCTCCAGCTCCTTCAGCTCATGGAGCTTGAGCGGATAGGCCATGGCAAGGGTGATGGTGTTGCCGATCTTCGAGATGGGGACGATACGCTGTTTCTGCGCGTAGCTGGCGTTGATGGCGCGGGCGAGTTCCGGCTCGATCTCGAGGGTGTTGATATGGACGAACGAGAGGTCGTATTGGGTGGCCACCGCCTTGGCGAGAGGCTCATCCTCCACGAAGCGGAGCTTGCGGAGCACCCGCTCAAGCGCGATCCCGTCGCGTTTTGTCGCTGCCCGGGCCTGGGAGAGGCGCTCCTCGTCGATGAGGCGCTCCTTCAGGAGGATATCTCCCAGCTTCTGGCGCTTGCCGCTCTGCTCGAGGATGTAGGAGAGCTCGCTCTCCGAGATGTGCCCGAGTTTGCAGAGCAGCTGCCCCACCGGCTGATCGGGAAAGACCTTCTGGAGTTCCAGTGCTTCACGGAGCTGCTCTTCGGTTATCAGCCGGTTTTCAAGAAGAATTTCTCCGATTTTTTTCTGGGACATGCAGCCGCTGCCTCCTCACGTCTCAGCCACCCCCCCTGTCTGCTGGATGGAGCCAAGAACCGGCTCAGTGGGCGATAATGGTGTAGCCGTTGGCGTCGAGCAGATCCCGGAAAAGTGGATCGATCTCGGTATTGGTGAGAAATGCCTGTTCCCCCTTGGCGCTCCGCAGCCTGAACCCGGACATCTGGACGCCGTAGGAGGCATCGCGCCCCGGCAGCAGATCGTGCCGCGCAAAAACTCCCGGTATCCGCATCCGGGCGAAGAGTTTTTCGGAAACCTTGCGGAAATCATCCTTGGGGTCAAGGACGACGACCCGGTACCCCCGGGTTTCAAGCAGCCGAGTGAGCGTATAGGTGACGGGGTCGCCATCGAAATAGCTCACCACGAACCGGCTCCCTGCAGCCTCGAAATAGCGGTCAGCCCTGACGAGGAGCCTCAGACCGCCGTCGGCGACGCCGAACAGCTCGACGTTGTGATTGCTTTCATAGGGGATGTTGAGGGTCTGCAGGACGCCGTCGACGATCCCCTTGGGGTCACGGGCGGTGATCTGGTAAAGGTTCTGCAGATGTCGACCGGCGCGCTCGTCGCGGCCCGACAGCGGCTCAAGGACCCGGAATCCCTCGCGGCCGAGGAACTGGACCAGGGCGGGGGGCATGGCGGGGCGGTTCTCTCCGACGTTCATCAGCACCACGTCCTGGTGCAGGAGGCTGTCGGGCGTCTTCTCGATCTTGAAGTCGGCATTGACCGTCAGCTTGGGGTCGGCTCCGAATTCGAGGGCAACGTTTTCCTCCACCGAATAAAAGCGGGCACCCGCCAGCAGCGAAGCCATGAACCGCTTGCGGTTGCGGGGGGACTCGGAGACGATGCGAAGCGACGGATCCTTCTGTTCGATGATCGCCCGGACAAGCGGCGGTATTTTCCCGCCGGCGTCGACCAGCACCCGCCCGCCGTCAGCGGCAACGAAAGAGGGAAAGCTTTCGGGATCGAGAGAGAGGGAAAAGTTCTTGTCTTCGATGGTGATCGGTTGTGTCGCCTCCCCGCGGGAGGGGACCAGCCCGTCCCACAACCGGCGGATTGATTCGACCCCGTCGGGTTCACCGGGGGCGGCGACACTCATCATGCGGAGGGAATGGCCTGCTCCTCCTTCCCCGGACAATGTGGAGGAGGCGGCCGTGGGACGTTCGGTCGGCCCAGGGAGTTCGGCACCTTCGCTCCGCCCCTTCCCCTCGCCTGCGCCTGTTCCGCGCTGCAACGGAATCCGGAGGATCTGCCCCACCCGAAGCCGACGGATATCGGAAATGCCGTTTAACCTTTTCACTTCGGGAATCAGGGCTTCCGCCTCATCGTTGGAGAGGCCGTAGTCGCGCATGAGGATCTTGAAGATATGGTCTCCGGGGCGGGTGGTGTACTCGGAAACGCCGCTCTTTGCCCTGGCTTCCTTCTTGTGCCCCCGCTTACCCCCCTTGCCGTGGCGTGCAGTATCCGCCTTGCCGTCGAGAAGACGCGGGTCGAGCTCGAAACGGGGATCAATGGCACGGGCGCGTTCCGGAGCCACGGCAAGCGTGAGGGCCGCAAACGCCAGGACGGCGGAGAGCCGGGCAGACAGTGATCTCATTTACACTCCCGTCGAATGGATTAAGCGAAACGAATGTCGCATGAGGCTCATGCAAAACTATTGCGGGGCCGGTCTGCGCTGTTGCCGCTCGCTCGAAAGCTCAACGTACAACGGGTACGCCGCGCTTCCTCGCTCGCTTGCGCCTAGCATCCCGGCCTCCTCGTGACGTGTTGCAAGGGCCTCATGATAACAGTTTTTTACCCGCTGTCAACGCGCCGCCTGCCGGGACAAACGGTTCTCCATCCCGGTCAGGGGAGAGAGACGACGACCCCCCGGACGGGACCCCGTTTCTGACGGTAGACGACGAATTCGCACTTGCCGGCGGTTCGGCCCCTCTCCACCACGAACTTCCCCTTTTCGGAGCGGGTCACCACCGTCCGGGACGAAGCCCCGGTTAGCTCCTTGAAGACCCCGTCGATGAAAGAAGAGGGGAGTGAAGCACCTTCCCGGGTAATGATCTGAACGGCCCGCAGGGTCCCGTTCTCGCGAAAGAGCCGAAACTCCCTCGCCTTCCCCACGTACCGTTCCCAGCCGGGATTGTTCCCGGAATAGGCGGCGTCGCGACGGGCCGGCGGGATGAAGGAAGGAAGCCGCTGCACCGCCGCCTGCCGCGGAGGGGGAGAAGGCGCCTGGGGCAGAGGGACCGGTGCTGCTGCGGGGGGAGCGGGGAGTGCCGGCGCCGGCTTGCCCTCTTTAACGGTCGAATGGCCCCCCCCCTTGAAGAGGATCGCCCAGGTGGAGATGGCCGCAACGATCACTACCCCCACGACCGACCAGAGGAGCGTGCGGTTTCCGACGCGCACCGGTTCGACTTCGATGCGTCCGGACGAAACCGGCATCTCCGGCAACGGCCCGGCGGCGGCGTCGGCGTTGAAATCGGCAACCGTCGTCACCCGACGCTGTTCCGGCGTTGGAGGAGATGAAAGGGGGGGCCTGAGAGGAGGAACGTGGAGCTGCGGCTCTTTCTCCTCGGGTAAGGCCGGAGAAGAGGGGGGAGGCTCGGCGGAGACGGCCGGCTCTTGTCCCGGACCGGGGATTTCCCAGTCGAAGAACTCGAATTCCCGTTCCGATTCCGGCGGAGGTAGCCGCTGCTCCCCGGGGGGAGGGGACGCGACCTCGGAGGGAGGAGGTTCCGGGGAGGATGGGTTCTCGGCGCCCTCCAGCCAGAGTTCGGCGCCGATGGCCGTCACCTGGCCACGAAACAATGCACGAAGCTCCTCCTCCGGCAGGGAGAGGTCAATCGTATCGTCGAACCACTTCTTCCCCCCCTGGAGCTTGAGGGGAGAAGAGTGGGAGAGCACGATCCGGGGCGAATCCCCCCGCAGCAGCGTCTTGATGTGGCGGGCGACCGTCTCGCCGGAAATGCCCGAGATCTCGCTCTGAATGAAGACCGCGGCCGGCCGGTTGTCGAAAACCTCCCTGAGCCCCTGGTCGAAATCGGGGGCAAGCCTGATCTTCGCCAGGCAGTACGTCTGCAGGGCCGACACAAGTTCGGCCGCACGCATGTCATCGGAAATAAAAAGCAACGTATTCATACTCCGTCCCTGGATTCCCGATACTCACATGGGTCCGTTTTAATTGTCAACATCTTTCCTCTCCTACCCACCCGCTCTCCTCCCGTGAGATTGCAAATACGGGGCCGCTCCTCCTCCATCCGGGGCAGCCGCAAGAATTGACTATTGGCAGATGTTGACCGTTCGGGAGAAGAGCTCACGCCGCTCGGCCGACAGCGCCCGGACCTCCACGAGGCAACGGAGGTCGGTCTTCCTGCCGACGAGGACTCCCCGCTTGATGGCGACAATCGCCTGCCCCGATGGTGCGGCCGCGGCTTCGCGCGCCACTTGGAGCACCCCCTGCTCCAGGTCGCCGGACGGAGCGAGATAGCGCGGCTCACCGACCTCCACAATCCACCCCTCGCGCAGCAGGAGATCGAACGCCTCCAGCGGTGCGTCTTCTTCGGGCCCCGTTGGCCGGGTGAGGGTCACGCGAGCCGTGGCGCCATCGGAGCCGGCAAAATGCGCCGTCCAGCCGTCGCGGACGAGCTCGCTGCGGGTCTCGGCCGACTCCAGGGCGAGCCGTTCGGCGGCGTTGCGCGGCAGATGCCGCTCCGTCTCCTCTCCCTGGCGCTCCGCCCTCCGGGGACCGGCGCAGGAAACAATCAATGGCAACAGCAGCGCAACAACGAAACGTCGCAATCCCATGACCCCTCCTCGACCTGCGGCTCTTAGTCCGCCCTTTCCTGTCCATATCGGCAGCGGGTGAGTCCGGCTTGAGCCCCCTCCCTGCGTCTTGCGGTCACCGTCCCGGTCGTTCCGCGAGCGAGACCGTGAAATCACGGAGCGCCTCCCAATACCGCTCCCCGGCAACCGCGCGCAGATCCCAGTGCCCTCCCCCCGCAATCGGAACGAACCGCTTCGGCCCCGGGGCGGAGCCGTACAGGCGCCGGCCGTGGGAAATGGGAATGATGCGGTCGAGGGTTCCGTGAACGACGAGAAGCGGGACAGTAAGGCGTCCCATCTTGTCGATGTTGGGATACCGGTCGAATGGCAGCAGCGGGATCCGGGTCACGACACGGAAGGCGGAGGTGAAGCCGCTTTCGACGATGAGCCCTCCGACGGGATGTCGCACCGCCAGATCGATCGCGGGACCGCACCCCACCGAATAGCCGTGGAGAACGATCCGCTCGGAAGGTATTCCGAGGGTGCCCCGCAGGTAGGCATAGGCGGCCTCGATGTCGGCGTAGGTCCCCGCCTCGGTCGGCCGACCGCCGCTCGTCCCGTAGCCGCGGTAGTCGTAGGAGAAAACGGCATAACCGTGCTCCCGCAGTTCCTGGAGAAACGGCAGAACGTTTCCAAGGTCCTCCCCGTTGCCATGGCTGTAAAGAATCGTAAAGCGGGCAGAGGAGTTCGGAAGATAGACGGCGGAGAGGGGAACACCGTCCCCGGCTGCGAGCCCGACGGCGCCGGGGAGGGTCCGGTACGACGGAGCAGGGGGCTGAAAGATGATCCGGTCGGCAAAAAGCGCCGCACATACAGCGCTTATGCCGTAGGCAAGGGCGATAGCTTTGAGGAGGCTCGGCAAAATCCCCTCCACCCTCGTCACCCTACTCACCCTCCCGTGCTCTGTCACGGATGCCGCTCACTCGTCGTCAGCCTCGCACACCGGACAGTGATACTGCCCCTCCTCGGGATCGAGCTGAAGGGGGGAGCCGCAAAGCTCGCAGATTGTCTTTTCCGGATGATCCTCGTACCTGGGGCGAATCGGTTCGCGCATCGGTCTCCTCCGCCCCCCTCATCCTGCGGGGCGCATGGGTTATCGGCGAGAGTGACATTTATTACACCACCCCATCCCCACTCCGTCAACCCGCCCAGCGAAATCGGGGGGAAACCGCCGCCCCCTGCATCCTTACGCCGTCCCGACCTTCTGCGGTATTATCGGGATTCGGGGCAAGGCCCCCTCAGAGCCGGATGAGGTCCTCGTGCTCTTCGTCGTGGGGATTGATGTGGATCATCACATCCCCCACGTTGGGAAACCGCTCGAAGATGCGGCGCTTCACGGTGGTGGCCACATCGTGGGAGCGCTTGACGGTCATCTCCGGGTCCATATCGAGTTTGAGGTCGATGATGAGGAACTGGCCCGACCGGCGCCCCCTGATCTCGTGGACATGCTCCACCCCCGCCACCCCCTCGGCCAGAGCCGTCACCTCCCGGAGCAGCTCCGGCGCGGGCTGGGAGTCCATCAGGTCGTGGACGGCAGCCGTGAATGTCTCGTAGCCGATATGGAAGATGAAAAACGCCGTGAGCGCGGCCGCCAGGGGATCCATGAAGCCGGCGCCGAAAAAGGCGGCGGTCACCCCGACGAGGGTGGCGACGGAGGTGAGGGCATCCTTGCGGTGGTCCCGGGCGACGGCAAGGAGCGCCGGGCTTTCGAGGCGGCGCCCCGTGGAGACCGAGAAGCGGTAGAGCCACTCCTTGATCCCGATCGTCACCATTGCCGCCGCCACGGCCACAGGGTCGGGGGTCTGGAAGGTGCGGTCGGCGATGGTGTGGACCGCGTTGACCAGAATGCCGGCGCCGGTGGCAAAGATCACCAGCGACACGACGACCGCGGCGATGCTCTCCGCCTTCCCGTGACCGTAGGGATGCCTTTCGTCGAACGGCTTGCGGCCGATCCGCAGCGCGATCATGGTCGAGAGGATGGCGATGAAGTCGCAGGCGCTCTCCACCCCGTCGGCAAAAACGGCCTCCGACCTGCCGTAATGACCGGCCGCCAGCTTCAGCACCATCAGGACCGCATTCATCCAGAACCCGATGGTCATGGTCCGCTCGGCCCGGGCGAACCGCTCTTCCCGTGGCAGCGTCACCATCACCCGGCCTCCCTGACATCCTTGAGGGTGAGCTGCACCGCCCTGCGGCCGTTCCATTCGTTCCACCGGGGGGTGAAGGCAAGGTCCACCACGCCACCCTGCGGTCCCCCTCTCCCCGCCAGATTGAAGCCGATGGCGTCGAACGACCGGCCGGCGGCCGAGAGCCGCAGCTTCAGATGCTGCTCCTTCAGGACCCTCCGCTCCGCCACCGTCGCCCGGCGCAGGATGAACAGGGGCTCGGGATTCCCCATCCCGAACGGCTCCAGGGTCGAGACCGCCTCCACCAGTTCCGGCGTCACCTCGGCGGGAGAGAGCTCCGCATCGGCGAGGAGGACGGGGGCAAGGTCCTCGGGCGAGAGGAGACCGGCGGCCACCTCCTCGAAGCGGGCGACAAAGGCCTCAAGCGTCACCTCGTCGATCGAGAGTCCCGCCGCCTGCCGGTGCCCTCCGAACTTCTCCAGGTGCTCGCCGCACGCCGCCAGGGCATCGTAGAGATGAAACCCGGCGATGCTCCGCCCCGACCCCCGGCCGTTGCCGTCCCGCAAGGCGATGAGGATGGTGGGGCGGTGAAAGATATCCACAAGCCGCGACGCCACGATGCCGATGACCCCGGGGTGCCACGCCTCGGACGCAAGCACGATGCTGCGCCTCCCCACCATCTCCGGATTCCCACGCACCAACCCCAGGGCGTCGGAGAGGATTTCCCGCTCCACGGCCTGACGCTCGGCATTGCTCGCCTCAAGGAGCGCGGCGATCTCCGCCGCCCGCCCGTGATCGTCCTCCAGGAGGAGCTCGACCCCAAGGGACGCATCCTCAAGCCTTCCGGCCGCATTGAGTCGCGGCGCCAGGCGAAAGCCGACGGCGCCGCACCCCACCTCCCCCGTCACGCCGGAGACCCCCTTGAGCGCCCGGATCCCCGGACGCCGGCCGGCGGTCAGCTCCCTGAGGCCGTGCTTGACGAAGATCCGGTTCTCTTCCGTGAGCGGCACCACGTCGGCTATGGTTCCGAGGGCGACCAGATCGAGGTACTCCCGGAGATTCGGTTCGGGACGGGCGGCGAAGAGCCCGCTCTCCCGCAGCCTTCCCCGCAGGGCGATCATCAGATTGAAGGCGACTCCCACTCCCGCCAGGGCCTTGAACGGGTAGGGGCATCCGGGCTGGTTCGGGTTGATCACGGCCCTTGCCCGGGGAAGCTCCGCCCCGGGGGTGTGGTGATCGGTAACGATCAGATCGATGCCGAGGGATGCGCACAGTTGCGCCTCGGCGCACGCGGTGATGCCGCAGTCGACGGTGACGATCACCCGCGCCCCCGCCTCGGCGGCGGCACGGATGCCGTCGGCGGAGAGGCCGTAGCCGTCCGTCAGGCGGCGGGGGATATGGAAAAAACAGCGCAGGCCGATGCTGCGGAAGAAACTCACCAGCAGGGCGGTGGCGCTCACCCCATCCACGTCGTAGTCGCCGTAGACGCAGACCGTCTCGCCATCCCGGAGGGCCGCGGCAAGGCGGGTCACCGCTTCGTCCATCCCTTTCAGCAGGAACGGGTCGCTGATATCGGCCAGGGTCGACGCAAGAAACCTCCGGGCGGCCTCCCCCCCGGACAGGCCCCGCCCGGCAAGGAGGCGTGCCACCAGCGGGTCGACCCCCCCGGCGACGATCGACTCCACCGCGGCGGGATCGATCTCCCGCACGCTCCAGCGTCTCTCGCTAACAGGTTCCATGGGTGGGGCCTCGCTTCACCAACAATCTCCCGGCATCTCGACGGGGGTGTCCGACGGAACGCTCCCGGAACAAAAATCCCCGCCGGAGCGGGGAATTCTTGCCGTCATTTCCTGAAGAGCGGGGTCGACGCGCCCCCCTTCATCTGCTGAAGCCCCTTGGCCTGCTCGATGAGCCCCCGGATCTGCTGGGCATTGGGGCTTGTCGGTTCCAGTTCGAGATAGCGGTTCCACGCCTTGATCGCCTTGTCGGGCTGCTTCAGGTCGTCCATGTAGACAACGCCGAGGTTGTAAAGGCTCTGCACATGCTTCGGATCGATCTGCTGCGCCTTCTCGAAGTTGGCCACGGCACGGTCGAACTGCCCGACCCGCTTGTACATGATCCCCTGGTCGGTGAGGATGTTCGGATTGTTGTGGTCCAGCTCCAGGGCCTTGCCGTAGGCGTTGATCGCCTTCTGGGGCTGGTCGGTGTCGAAATAGTCGTTGCCGAGCTGGACCCACGCCTGGAGGTTCCCCGGCTCCCGGGCCACGATCTTTTCGGCCTCGGCGATCCGCTGCCGATAGTCGACGGGGGTCCCTCCCCCGGCGGGAATCCCGGCGTTCACCGACGGCTGGCTCTTATGACCGCTGATGCTGAAGATGAGAAAGCCGCCGAGAAGACCGACCAGCAGCGCAACAACTGCGTACAGAATGTTTTCCCTTTTCATCCGTCCCCCCTGCTATGCCTTGCTCGCCTTCACGCGGCTTCCCCATACTTCGACGATGGGGCTTGCGACGAAGATCGACGAATAGGTCCCGACCGCGACCCCCACCAGAAGTGCCAGGGCGAAGTCGTGGATCACCTCGCCGCCGAAGAAGAAGAGGGCCGCCGAAGCGAGGAACGTGGTGAGCGAGGTGATGATGGTCCGGGAGAGGACCTCGTTGATGCTGCCGTTGAAGATGGTCTTCAGCGAATCCTTCGTGTTCTTGTGCAGGTTCTCCCTGATCCGGTCGAAGACGACCACCGTATCGGTGAGGGAATAGCCGGCGATGGTGAGGACGGCGGTGATGAAGAGGAGGTTCACCTCCTTGTTCAGGACGAAGAAGACGGC
>JAJZUC010000064.1 GCA_021847245.1 Deltaproteobacteria bacterium
CTTTGAGCTCTCCGAGCGGTTCGATACGCCGGTGATGCTCCGCACCACCACCCGCATCTCCCACAGCAAGTCGATCGTGACGCTGGATGAGCCGGTGACCGGTCTCCCCACCCCGAAGCTGGTGAAAAACGCCGCCAAGCTTGTCATGTTGCCGGGGAACGCCCGGGTGCGCCACCCTCTGGTCGAGGAGCGGACCGCGGCCCTTGCCGAGTACGGCTGTACCGCCCCGTTCAACCGGATCGAGATGCGTGACGCCGGGATAGGGGTCATCACGGCCGGGGTCTCCTACCAGTATGTGCGGGAAGTGCTCCCGAACGCCTCGGTGCTGAAACTCGGGATGATCCACCCGCTTCCGATGCAGATGATAAGGGAATTCGCCGCCAAGGTTAAACAGCTCTACGTCGTCGAGGAGCTCGATCCGTTCATCGAGGCTCAGGTGCGCGCTGCCGGCATTGAAGTCATCGGGAAAGAGATCATCCCCCTCTGCGGCGAGCTGACGCCGGGCAGGCTCAGGAAGGCGTTCGGCCTCCCCGCGGCCGCCCAGGCCACCGTCGAAAAGCTCCCGGGGAGGCCGCCGAACATGTGCCCCGGCTGTCCGCACCGCGGGGTCTTTTACTCCCTCAACCAGCTCAAGGCCTACGTCACGGGGGACATCGGCTGCTATACCCTCGGCTTCATGCCCCCCCTGAACGCCATGGACACCTGCGTCTGCATGGGGGCGAGCATCAGCACCGCCAGCGGCATCGTCCGGGTCCTCGGCGAGGAAGAGAAGAAGAAGGTGGTGGCTGTCATCGGCGATTCCACCTTCCTCCATACCGGCATCAACAGCCTCATGGAAATGGCGTACAACCAGTCGCCGGCGACGGTGGTCATCCTCGACAACCGGATCACCGCCATGACCGGGCGTCAGGACAACCCGGCCTCGGGGTGGACCCTCATGGACGAGCCTACCGCTCCCCTCGACCTGGAGCAGCTTTGCAGGGCGGTCGGCATCCGGAACGTCCGGGTCGTCGACCCCTTCGATCTGGAGCAGACGCGGAAGGCGCTCAGCGAAGAGATGAACCGCCCCGAGCCGTCGGTGATCATAACCAACCGTCCCTGTGTCCTCGTGAAGCGGGAAGGGGTTTTCCGGAAGGGCCTGGTCCTGTCGGTCGATGAGGACCATTGCAGCGGCTGCAAGGCATGCCTGAAGCTCGGCTGTCCCGCCATCGAGTGGCAGCCGGGAACCGGGGGAGGGAAGGGGAAGGCGCATATCGATCCGCTTCTCTGCAACGGCTGCGATGTCTGCCGGCAGCTCTGCAAGTTCGACGCAATCGGAGGGGGCAAATGAGCGACACGATCACCAACATCCTCCTGGTCGGCGTCGGCGGGCAGGGGATTCTCCTGGCGTCCGAAATTCTCTCCGAGGCGTTCATGCTGGCCGGGTACGACGTAAAGAAAAGCGAGATCCACGGCATGTCCCAGCGGGGGGGGAGCGTCGTCTCCCATGTCCGTTACGGCAGGGAAGTCTTTTCGCCCATCGTCCCGGAGGGGGAGGGGGACATCCTGTTCGGGTTTGAAATCCTCGAGACCTACCGTTCCCTTCCTCTCCTCAAAAAGGGGGGGACGGTGGTGGCCAACGATCTGCGCATCCAGCCGCCGTCGGTGCTCCTCGGTCAGGAACCGTACCCTGAAGGGCTGGCGGAGAAGATCAGGGCGCAATTCCCCGATTTCCTGCTAGTCGACGGGCAGAAGCTCGCCTCGGAGGCCGGGAACCCCCGCGCCGCCAACACGGTCCTCCTGGGTGCGGTCTCCAGGCGGCTCGACATTGCCGAGGAGTACTGGCTGAAGGCCCTGGAAAAGATGGTTCCCGCAAGGGCGCTCGAGATCAACCTCACGGCATTCCGGCTCGGCCGGAACCTGTAACCAGCGAGGCTCTCCATGATGTACAACGAAGAGTTCGAGACACTCCCCCGCCAGGCCCTTGAGGCGTTACAGCTCAAACGCCTGCAGGCCACCGTCGCAAGGGTGTACGCCTGCGTGCCGTTCTACCGGCAGGCATTCGACAGGGCCGGCGTCTCCCCGGATAGCGTCAAGTCCCTGGCAGACCTGCGGCGGCTCCCCTTCACCCTGAAGCAGGACATGCGGGACAGTTACCCCTACGGCCTGTTTGCCGCCCCGATGGACGACATCGTCAGGATCCATGCGTCGTCGGGGACCACCGGCAAGCCCACCGTGGTCGGCTACACCCGCAAGGACATCGAGACCTGGTCGGAGCTGATGGCCCGCTCCTTTGCCGCGGCGGGGGTCCACAAGGGGGACATCATCCACAACTCCTACGGTTACGGCCTCTTTACCGGGGGACTCGGCGCCCACTACGGCGCCGAGCGCCTCGGGGCGTCGGTCATTCCCATGTCCGGCGGCAACACGAAGAAGCAGATCATGATCATGAAGGATTTCGGTTCCACGGTCCTCACCTGCACCCCCTCCTATTCGCTCTTCATGGCCGAGGCGGCGCGGGAGGAGGGGATCGACTTCCGCTCCCTCAAGCTCCATGTCGGCATTTTCGGGGCCGAGCCGTGGTCGGAGGCGATGCGGGCCGAGATCGAGGAGAAGCTGAATATCTGCGCCATCGACATCTACGGACTCTCCGAGATCATGGGGCCCGGCGTCGCCATCGAGTGCCGCGAGGCGAAGAAGGGGCTCCACATCTGGGAAGACCATTTCATCCCCGAGATCATCGATCCCGAAACCGGCGCGGCCCTCCCCGAGGGGGAGCGGGGCGAGCTGGTCATCACTACCATCACCAAGGAGGGGATTCCCCTCATCCGCTATCGGACCCGCGACATCACGAGCCTCACCTTCGAGCCGTGCGCCTGCGGCCGCACCCACGCCAGGCTCTCCCGCATGACCGGCCGAAGCGACGACATGCTCATCATCCGCGGGGTCAACGTCTTTCCGTCCCAGATCGAATCGATCCTCATGGGGATCGAAGGGGTCGAGCCCCACTATCTCCTGATCGTCGATCGCAAGGAGAATCTCGATACCCTTGAGGTTCAGGTGGAGGTCGACGAGCGGCTCTTCTCGGATGAGGTCAAGATCCTCCAGGCCCTGAGCCACCAGATCGAGAAGGAGATCAAGGATCTTCTCGGCGTCACCTGCAAGGTCCGCCTCGTCGAGCCCCGGACCATCGCCCGCAGCGAAGGGAAGGCGAAGCGGGTCATCGACAACCGGCTGTTGTCCTGAGCACTTATCGCGGTCAATACGTCTCTCCGAACGGACAGGGAGGGTAACATGAAAGTTGAGCAGATATCGATCTTCATCGAAAACAAGTCGGGCCGCCTCGCGGAGGTAACCCGGATTCTCGGGGAGGCGGGGGTCAACATCCGTGCCTTGTCGCTTGCCGACACCTCCGATTTCGGCATCCTCCGGCTCATCGTCAACGATCGGGAGAAGGCGAAACAGGTCCTGAAGGAGCAGGGGTTCACCGTCAGCAAGACCGAAGTGGTCGCCGTCGAGGTGCCGGACCGTCCCGGCGGGCTCTCGCAGATCCTGCAAGCCCTCGACCGGGATGGCATCAACGTCGAGTACATGTATGCCTTTGTTGAGCGCTGCGGTGAGAATGCGGTCATCATCTTCCGGTTCGACGAGACCGAGAAGGCGATTGCGACACTGAGCACCAACGGTTTCACCGTGCTTGAGGGAGAGCGTCTCTATGCGATGTAACCAACACGGGATCGGGCAAAGGAGGGGGAAAATGGGGCGGATTGCAGCGGCAGTTGTCGGCATTGGATTGTTTTTTGTGGCAGGGCTCGCCCAGGCGGCGGAGTCGATCCGGATCGGCGCCCTCTTTGCGGTGACCGGCCCGGCGTCGTTTCTCGGCGAACCGGAAAAAAACACCCTGGAAATGCTGGTGAAGGACGCCAACGCCAAGGGGGGGATCCATGGCCACCGGGTCGAGCTCGTCGTCTATGACACCCAGGGGGATGTCACCAAGGCGGTGCAGCTTGCCAACAAGCTCATCAAGAACGACAGGGTGAGCGTCATTGTGGGCCCGAGCACGACCGGCGAGACCATGGCGGTCATTCCGGTGGCGGAGAAGGAGAAGATCCCCCTCATTTCCTGCGCGGCGGGGATCAAGATCACCGAGCCGGTCAAGAAGTGGGTTTTCAAGACCCCTGCGAACGATCACGTCGCTGCCGAGAAGATCCTGCTCCATGCCGCTCGGTACAAGGTGAAGCATATCGCTCTCATCACGGTTTCCGATGGCTTCGGCGCATCGGGTCGCGAGCAGCTCAAGGGGCTTGCCGCCAGGAAGGGGTTCACCATTGTCGCCGACGAGGTGTACGGGCCGAAGGATACCGATATGACCCCCCAGCTGACGAAGATCAGGTCCGTCAAGGCCGACGCGGTCATCTGTTGGGGAACCAATCCCGGCCCCGCCATCATCGCCCGCAATATGAAGCAGCTGGGGATAAAGATTCCCCTCTACATGAGCCATGGCGTCGCCTCGAAAAAATTCATCCAGCTGGCCGGCGCGGATGCCGCGGAAGGAATCCTGCTGCCGGCGGGCAAGCTCGCGATCTTCGACAAACTGCCGAAGAACGACCCCCAGGTCAGGCTCCTCAGGGATTACGACCAGTCGTACCGGAAGGCCTTCGGCGTCGAGGCTTCCACGTTTGGCGGATACGCGTACGATGCCTTCCTGCTCATCGGTATGGGCGCCAGGAAGGGAGCCTCTCCCGAGCAGATCAGGGACGGAATCGAACAGGCAAAAAAGATGGTAAGCATTTCCGGCATCTTCACCATGTCCCCCCGTGATCACAACGGGCTCGATCTCTCCGCGTTCGAGATGGTGAAGATTGTCAGGGGTGACTGGGAACTCGCCAGGTAATCCGGGAGGAGGTGGAGAGTGCTGAGAAAAATTTCGTTCGTTGTCGTGTCCGTATTGTCGATGCTGGTTGTGGCGGTCTGCGCTTTTGCCGCTCCGCCAATCAAGATCGGCGGGCTCTTCGCCGTGACCGGGCCGGCATCGTTTCTGGGGGAACCCGAGCGCAACACCGCGCAGATGGTCGTCAACGAGATCAACGCCGCCGGAGGGATCAAGGGGCGCAGGTTCGAACTCGTTGCCTACGATACCCAGGGTGATGCCACCAAGGCCGTACAGGCGGCCAACAGGCTCATCAAGGAGGACAGGGTCGTCGCCATCATCGGCCCCAGCACCACCGGAGACACCATGGCGGTGATCCCGATCGCCGAGCGGGCCCACATCCCGCTCGTCTCCTGCGCGGCCGGGAGCAAGATCACCGCTCCCGTCAAGAGGTGGGTCTTCAAGACGGCACAAAACGATGCCCTGGCCGTCGCCAGGATCTACGAGCACCTTGCCGGGAAGAAACTGACCCGGGTTGCCATCCTGACCGTTTCCGACGGTTTCGGCTCTTCGGGGCGGGAGCAGCTGAAGGCGAATGCCGCCAGGTACGGCATTCGGATCGTGTCGGACGATACCTACGGCCCCAAAGACACCGATATGACCGCCCAACTGACCAAGATCAGGGGAAGTCAGGCCCAGGCCATCATCTGCTGGGGCACCAACCCCGGGCCGGCGGTGATTGCCCGCAACGCCCGGCAGATCGGCCTGAAGATTCCGCTGTTCATGAGTCACGGTGTTTCGTCGAAGAAATTCATCGAACTGGCGGGTGACGCGGCCGAGGGGATTATCCTGCCGTCGGGGCGCGTCATAGTCGCCGATCTCCTCCCGAATTCCGACCGGCAGAAAAAGTCGCTCCTCGCCTTCGTAAAGGATTACCAGCGGCACTACCGGGCCGAGGGGGACCATTTCGGCGGCCACGCCTGGGATGCCGTCATGCTCCTCAAGACAGCCGTTGAACGTGGGGGGGACAATCCTGCCGCCATCCGCGACCAGCTCGAGAAGATCAGGAATTTCGCCGGCATCGGCGGTGTGTTCTCCTATTCGCCGGCTGACCATGCAGGGCTCAACAAGGACGCCTTCGTCCTGGTCGAGGTCCGTAACAGGGACTGGGCCCTGGTGAAGTAGCGATCTTTCAACTGTTGCCTTCCGAGCGAGGGAGCGCAGGGCTGTCGCGGCCTGCGCTCCCTTTAGTCTGGGGCACCCCGATGATTACGTCATGAATCTTGTTCAGCAGCTATCCCAGTACATCCTGTCAGGCCTTTCGACCGGGGCGATCTACGCCCTGATCGGGGTAGGCTTCGCCATAATCCACAACGCGACCGGGATCATCAATTTCGCCCAGGGCGAGTTCGTGATGCTAGGCGGGATGTTGACCTTCTTCTTTTTTTCGGCCCTCAAGGTGCCGCTTCTCCTTGCCGTGGCGCTGGCGACGGGCGTCTCCACCATGGCGGGGGTCGTGTTCGAGCGCCTCGCCATCCGGCCGCTGAAGAATGCCACCCCCATCAATCTCGTCATCATCACCATCGGCGGCAGCATTCTCATCCGGGGGATCGCCATGCTCCTCTTGGGGAAGGATACCCATTCGCTCCCGACCTTCTCGGGGGACGAGCCGATCATGCTCGGCGGGGCCACCGTCCTGCCCCAGCATCTCTGGATCTTTGCCGTGACGCTGGTGGTGATCGTCTGCAGCAAGCTCTTTTTCAGCCATACCATCAGCGGCAAGGCTATGCGGGCCTGCTCCTACAACCGGCGGGCCGCGGGACTGGTCGGCATCGACGTGCGGCGGATGGTTCTTTTCTCCTTCACCATCAGCGCCGCCATGGGTTCCATGGCCGGTATCATCATCGCGCCGCTCACCATGACCTCCTACGATGTGGGGGTCATGCTCGGCCTGAAGGGATTTTGCGCCGCCATCATCGGCGGCATGAGCAGCGGGCTCGGCACCGTTTTCGGGGGGCTGATCCTCGGCGTCCTGGAGGCCCTGGGGGCGGGGCTCTTCTCGTCCGGTTACAAGGATGCCATCGCCTTCATAATCCTCCTCCTGATCCTTTTCATCAGGCCCCAGGGACTTTTCAGGAGAGGAGAGTCGGAGCGGGTCTGAGCCGCGCCAGTCAAGGGTTGCCATAACCATGAAATCTTTTCTGCGAAATGAAGCCGTACGGTTTATCCTCTTTTCCGTCATGATCCTGGCCCTCCCCGCGCTCCTGGCGGGGGGGTACCTTCTCAATGTCTTTGTGTTCGTCGGCATCCATACCCTGCTCGCCGTGGCCCTCAATCTTCTGCTCGGCTACGCAGGTCAGATATCGCTCGGGCAGGCGGCTTTCTTTGGCCTCGGAGCATATGCATCGGGGATTCTTACCGCAACCTACGGGCAAAATCCCTGGTGGGTCATGGTGGCCGTTGCCCTGACGGTCGGACTCCTGGCCTTTCTTGTCGGTTTTCCGATCCTGAAGTTGAAGGGGCACTACCTTGCCATGGCGACGCTCGGCTTCGGCATCATTGTCTACATCGCCCTGAACGAGGCCGTTGACCTCACGGGGGGGCCGTCCGGGTTGCCGGGGATCCCCAACCTCACGGTCGGGTCGTACGTCTTCGACAGCGATCTCAAGAACTACTACCTCATCTGGGGGGTTACCCTTGGGGCAATCCTCCTGTCGCTCAACCTGGTGAACTCGCGGATCGGTCGCGGGCTTCGGGCCATTCACGACTCGGAGGTCGCCGCGCGGGTCATGGGGATACGGGTCCGTCTTCTCAAGGTCCAGATCTTCGCCCTCTCCGCAGTCATCTCCTCGATTGCCGGCAGTCTCTATGCCCACACCATGACGTTCGTCTCACCGACGTCGTTCGGCTTCAATTTTTCCGTCGAGCTGGTCACGATGGTGATCATCGGCGGGCTGGGGAGCATCTACGGTTCATTCCTCGGCGCGGCGCTCCTGACGCTGTTGCCGGAAATGCTCAGGGCCTTCCAGGACTACGACATCGTGGTCTACGGCTTCCTCCTCATAGTGATGACCATGTTCATGCCCGGCGGACTGGTACGGGGAGTGCCGGAACTTGCCCGGCGACTCCTTGCAAGGGGGGAAAAGGGGAGGGCCGATGCTTGAGGTGAGCGGGATCACCCAACGGTTTGGCGGCGTCACGGCACTGGACGACGTTTCTTTCAGGATCGGTGCGGGTACCATTACGGGGATCATCGGACCCAACGGCGCGGGAAAGACCACCCTCTTCAATATCGTCACCGGGATTTACACCCCCACGTCGGGGGCCGTGCACCTTGAAGGGAAAAATGTCACGCGGCAGGCGCCCGAACGCCTCGCCGCCCAGGGGATGGTGCGCACCTTCCAGAATATCGAGCTCTTCGGCAGGATGACGGTGCTCGAAAACGTGATGGTGGGACTTCACACCAAGGGGAGAAGCGGCATCATCGCCTCGGCCCTCCGGCTTCCCTGGCAGATCGCCGAGGAGCGCCGGCTGCGGGAGGAGGCCCGGCACTGGCTCGACTTCGCCGGCATAAGTGACCTGGCGGACATCGAGGCCGGCAACCTTCCGTTCGGCAAGGGGCGCCTGCTGGAGATTGCCCGGGCGATGGCGCTCCAGCCGAAAGTGCTCCTGATGGACGAGCCGGCGGCAGGGCTCAACAGCCGTGAAACCCTCGAACTGGCGCGACTGATCGGGAAGATCTGCGAAGCGGGTGTGACCGTGGCGCTGGTCGAACACGACATGGAACTGGTCATGGACATCTGCGAAGCGATCGTGGTGCTCAACCTCGGCAGGAAGCTGGCCGAGGGGACGCCGCGGGAGATCCAGGAGAATCCGGACGTGATCGCCGCATACCTCGGTGAGGGGTAGGACATGCTCACCATCAAGAACATCAACACCTACTACGGCAAGGTCCACGCCCTCAAGAACGTCTCGCTGCACCTCCGCAAGGGGGAGATCGTAACGCTGATCGGTGCCAACGGCGCCGGCAAGACAACCATGCTGAACACCATCTCCGCCGTAACGCCACCGTCGGCGGGGAATATCGTCTTCGAGGAGCGGGACCTTGCCGGGCTCCCTCCTGATCGGATCGTGAAGCTCGGCATCTGCCAGGTCCCCGAGGGGAGACAGGTTTTCAAGCCGCTGTCGGTGGAGGACAACCTGCATCTGGGGGCCTATCTGCGCTATCGGGGGAGGGAAGGGCGCGCCGAGATCCGCCGTGACCTCGACGACATCTATGCGCTTTTCCCCCGCCTCCTGGAGCGGCGCAAGCAGGCCGCCGGGACTCTCTCCGGCGGCGAGCAGCAGATGCTCGCCATGGGGAGGGCGCTCATGGCGCGCCCCAGGCTGCTCCTGCTCGACGAGCCGTCGATGGGGCTTGCACCGCTGGTGGTACAGGAGATCTTCCGGGCCATCGAGCAACTCAGGCAGGAGCGGGGGACCACCGTGCTGCTGGTCGAACAGAATGCCAAGGCGGCGCTACGGATGGCGGATCGCGGCTATGTTCTCGAGACAGGTAAAGTAGTACTTGAAGGATTGTCTTCTGACCTCTTGGAAAACAACGATGTTCAGCGGGCGTACCTGGGGAAGGACAAGAAGGAAATCTGGGAGCGTTGAGGTGCATATGCAGATCTGGGAACCGACATACGAATGCATGCCGCGGGAAGAGCTGGAACAGCTTCAGCTGGAAAGACTCCAGGCAACGTTGAACAGGGTTTACAAGAACGTAACCTGTTACCGGAACAAGTTCAACGAGATCGGCCTTGTGCCCGAAGACGTCCGGTCGCTGGCGGACCTGCAGAAGCTCCCGTTCACGTCCAAAGAGGATCTGCGCCTCAATTACCCTTACGGCATGTTCGCGGTCCCGCTGCGCGAGGTGGTGCGCATCCACTCCTCGTCGGGTACGACCGGAAAGCCGACGGTGGTTGGCTATACCAGGCACGACATCAGGACCTGGTCCAATCTGGTGGCACGATTCATGACTGCCGCCGGTGTCACCCACGATGATGTGGTCCAGATCGCCTTCGGCTACGGCCTGTTCACCGGCGCCTTCGGCCTGCACTACGGGGCTGAGGCCATCGGCGCGTCGGTAATCCCCATGAGCGCCGGCAACACCGAGAAGCAGATCATGATCATGCAGGACTACAGGACCACCGTCCTGGTCTGCACCCCCAGCTACGCCATAACCATCGCCGACAAGATGGAAAAGATGGGAGTGGATCCGAAGAGTCTCTCGCTGAAGGTCGGGCTTTTCGGTGCCGAGCCGTGGTCGGAGGCGATGCGCAAAGAGATCGAAAGCCGGCTTTTCATCAGCGCCACCGACAACTACGGGCTTTCCGAGATCATCGGCCCGGGTGTGGCCGGCGACTGCGAGGAGAAGTGCGGCATGCACATCTTCGAGGACGCCTTCCTCCCCGAGATCATCGACCCCGAAACCGGCGCGGTGCTCCCGCCCGGGAGCGTCGGCGAGCTGGTGCTGACGACCCTGACCAAGGAGGCGTTCCCGATGATCCGCTACCGGACCCGGGATATCACGAGCCTCGACTACGCGCCGTGCGCCTGCGGCCGGACCCTGGTCCGGATGAGGAAGACCATGGGGCGCAGCGACGACATGCTGATCATCAAGGGGGTCAACGTCTTCCCGTCCCAGATCGAAGAGGTCCTCTTCGCCATCGAGGGGTGCGAGCCCCACTACCAGCTCGTCGTCGACCGGCAGGGGGCCATGGACGTGCTGGAGGTCCGGATCGAGGTGACCGAGAATATCTTCTTCGACGAGATGAAGCGCCAGCGGGCCTTCCTGGAGATGGTGGAGAAACGGATCGATTCGGTACTCGGTGTCGGGGCAACCGTCAAGCTCGTGGAGCCGAACAGCATCCCGCGCCACGAAGGGAAGGCGGACCGGGTGATCGACAAGAGGAGGGTCTGAACCAGCTCCTCACCTGAACAACCGTTCCACGAGTGGCGGAAAGGCCCATGATTCCACGGACGATGCGCGGCTGCGTCATCCCCGGGATCATGGGCTTTTTGTTTTCGAGTTCAATCATGGGGGTGCCTTCCTTGACAGGTGAAGATGGTGTGATATCAATATTCAACCATTCAGAATCACAGGCGCTATTCTGATCCGATCATACTCTGCCTTCCGGCGGTTGGCTGGGTAGGTCGGCATGCCATTGTGTTTGGAGGAGCTGCTATGCCAGGGACGGCTGGCACCGATCCGGCGGAGGAGATTGTCTCCTATGCCGACGGGCTTGAACAGATCACGGACGAACTGCGCCGGCTC
The DNA here is from genome assembly GCA_021847245.1 of Deltaproteobacteria bacterium. Lineage (GTDB taxonomy): Bacteria > Desulfobacterota > Desulfuromonadia > Geobacterales > Geobacteraceae > Geobacter. The sequence goes on from JAJZUC010000064.1 coordinate 11,169, forward strand.
GACCTTCTCATCCGGAGCCGGGTACATAGCATGCGCGGAGGGGGGGAGCGTGGTCAGGCCCCCTTCAATGGGCTCGTGATCTCGGACGGGGAAGTCGACGAACTCCTCCTCAGACCTTCCCTGGATGGATCCGACCACTCCGGCCGCTCGCCGCGCCAGGAAGCGGGCCGTCCCACGGAGCTCGAAAGGATCGCCGGGACAATTGCCGCCCGGCGGGCGGCGACCCGGCTCACGGGGGTAGCTCTCCCCCTCCTTCGCCTCTCGCAGCTCTTCCGTCTTACCCCGTTCGAGGAGCAGTGCCTCATCGTCGCTCTCGCCCCGGAACTCGACGGCAAGTACGAAAGACTCTACGCCTATCTCAATGACGACGTCACGCGCCGTCTCCCGATCGCGGGGCTGGTGCTCGATCTCCTCTGCGCGACGCCGCGCGAAAGGATCGAGGCGCGGCGCTTCTTCGACCCGCGGGCGCCGCTTCTGCGCTATCGCCTCATCCGCTTCGCTGATCCTTCCGACAACCCTTCCCCGGCGCTTCTTTCCCGTCCGCTCGGCATTGACGAGCGGATAGCGGGATTTCTCCTCGGGGCTCCTCCGGGCGATCCCCGCCTCGGCCGGGCGGCCAGCCTCGAACAGCCGGGGGAGGGGCTCGACCTGCTCACGCTTCCCGCCGGCGAGGTTGAGCGTCTCCGCCGCTTTGCCGCCGATCATTTCCGGGACTCCGCCCGCCGTGGCAGAAATCTGGTCTTGCACTTTCACGGTCCCCCCGGCGTGGGAAAGAAGGGGCTCGTCTCGGCGCTCTGCGCCGACCTGGGAACCACGCTTGTCACGGCCGATCTGCGCCGGCTTGCCGACGGGCCGCTCCCGTTCGAGGAGGCGGCGATGCTTCTCTGCCGGGAGGCGGCGCTCCATCCGGCGGCCCTCTGCCTGGAGCAGTGCGACTTTCTCCTGGAGGACGAAGGGGGGGAGCGCGCGCGATGTCTCGCGGAAGCCGTGGCAACCTTCTCCCGCCTGACCTTTTTCCTCGGCAGCAAGCCCTGGCGCCCCGACGGTCTCTTCAAGGATGAGCTCTTCGTGTCGATCCCGTTTCCCGTCCCCGGCGACGCCGACCGGAAAGGCTTCTGGGAGAAGGAGCTGGAACGGGCGGGCGATCCGGCGCACAGTATCGACGTCGAAATGCTCGCCGGCGCCTTTCGCCTTACGCCGGGGCAGATGCGGCACGCCCTGACGGATGCGGCGGACCGGGCGCGGGTGCGCTCCGCGAAAGGGGAGGGGATCTCAGCCGATGACCTCCTTGCCGCCTGCCGCTCCCTCTCGGCGCCAAGGCTCGGCGGACTGGCGCGTGCGGTGAGGCCATCCTTCGGCTGGAACGACCTCGTCCTCCCCGCCGACCAGCGGGGCCAGCTGGAAGAGATCTGCGCCCGGGCCCGCCACCGGCATCTGGTGATCGGTTCGTGGGGATTCGGCCGAAAGCTGTCGTACGGCACGGGGCAAAACGTCCTCTTTTCGGGACCGTCCGGGACGGGGAAGACGATGGCGGCCCAGGTCGTCGCCTCCGAGCTCGGGCTCGACCTCTTCCGGATCGACCTCTCCCAGGTGGTGAGCAAGTACATCGGCGAGACGGAGAAGAACCTCGACCGGATCTTTACGGCAGCGGCGGCTGGTAACGCGATCCTCTTCTTCGACGAGGCCGACGCCCTGTTCGGGAAGCGTTCCGAGGTCAAGGACGCCCACGACCGCTACGCCAACATCGAGATCGGCTACCTCCTGCAGAAGATGGAGGAGTATGAGGGGATCGCCATCCTTGCCACCAACCTGCGGGCCAACATGGACGAGGCGTTCGTCCGGCGGATGCAGGCGATCGTCGAATTCCCGTTCCCGGACGAGGCGCAGCGGCGACGTATCTGGGAAGTGGTCATTCCCGACCGGGTGCCGCTCGGGGATGACGTCGATTTCGGCCTCCTGGCCCGCGAGGTGAGGCTGGCCGGGGGAAACATCAGGAACATCGCCCTGGCCGCCGCCTTCTTCGCCGCGGCCGACGGGGAGACCGTCACGATGGGGCACCTGATGCGGGCCGTCCGGCGCGAGTACCAGAAACTTGGCCGGACGTGGGACGGGATGGAGCGGGGGGACGAGCCATGAGCACGAGAGACACGAAAGGTCCGGAGAGGGAAGGCACCTCTTCGTCCGGGACCCGGCCGGCGACCGGGGCCGCTGCGTGCCGTACGGCCGCACCGGCGGGGCTTGCGGGAAAGCTTCTCTCCCTGCAGCGTACCCACGGCAACCGGTACGCGCGACAGGTGGCGGGAAAACTCGAAGCGGTCGAGGAGAAGACGAGGGGAGACGGCAAGCTGGACTCGAAGATCGATACAAGAGAGGCCGAGGTCGCCGGCGGCGTCGTGGGAGGGGTCATCGGCTCCGCCATCGGGGCAACCCTCGGCGGCCCCCTGGGAGCCGTGGTGGGAGCGGGAGCGGGGATCGCCCTCGGAGCGCTGGTCGGGCATCTGCTTGCCCGGAAGACCCTGACCCTCAACATCACGAAGGTGGAGGGCTCGACCCGTTCCACCACGGTGGACGATGCCAGCAAAATCCTCGAAGACGCCGCCAACGTGAAGATTTCCGTGGGGAAGGTGAAGACCCTCACCAAGACGGAGAGCGAGGCGGCGATCGGCACCGATCTGGTCCTCGACGAGTATGCCGCACCCGGCAGTCCGACCGCCGAGGAGGTCGCCCTGACCGCCATCAACCGGACCCCGAATACGTTAACCGCCTATTTCGTGAAGGCAATGAGCGCAGGGAGCCACGGTGAATCGTTCTGGCCGAGCGGATTTCCCACGGTGCCTGCAAGCGTCGCCATCAAGAACGGCGACAGCCCGTTTGTGGCCGGAAAGCCCCTCGCCCACGAGTTATGCCATGTCCTGCTCGACGACGGCGGACATTCCTCCGACACCAAGAACCTCATGTCGTACAGTCACGATGGGGTCGGGCTCACCGCCGGCGAGGTGAAGAAGGTCCGGTCGAGCACCTTCGTCAAATGACTGCGGGAAAGAACCATTCCATGACCGAAAGCAAGCGAATTCAGTCGGAAATACTGACGGCATGGTCGGCCTTCCTCGACCTTCTGGAAACGGGCGACCTGGAGCGACTGGAACAGGCAGCGACGACGGCCCTCCTCGACCGTCTTCAAGCGGATGAGGAACTGCGGCGGCCGGAACGTCTGCGCCAGCTCTCCTCGAACTGGCGTCGGTGGGATATCCGCTTCGGCCCCCCGTGGACCGGGACCGACGGACGCGAGACGGTGGTCGCCACGGCAGGACCGGAAGGGAAGGAGCACCGCTTCACGTTCGTCCGGACTGCCGCCGGATGGATGCTCGACCGCTGGGAGCCCGGCCTGTGACGGCACAAACGGAGAGGGACCACGGAGAAGGGCTTCGCCCATGATTCGAGACCTGAGCCAGACATTGCGGGCCATCCTCAGCCAACCGGGGCTTCCGGCCGAACTGGCGGCGGCGCAGATCGCCTTCGACCGGCCTGCGGAGCAGTTCAAACCGCAGCAGACGACGGTGGACCTCTTTCTCTACGACGTCCGCGAAAGCGTGGAGCTTCGCTCCAGCGAGCCGGTGATCGAACGGGCCGGCGGAGAAGCGGTCATTCGCCGGCCGCCGCTTCGGGTCGCCTGCTCCTACCTGGTGACCGCCTGGCCCGTGGGGGGAACGGAGCCGGCGCTCCAGGAGCATCGCCTCCTGAGCCAGGTACTGCAGGTCCTCTCGCGCTACCCGGTCATCCCCGCGCAGTTTCTCCAGGGGGGGCTTGCCGGTCAGGAGCCGCCCCTGCCGATGGTGGCGGCCCTGGTGGACCGGCAGAAGAGCCTCTCGGAATTCTGGACGGCGCTCGGGAACAGGCTCCGCCCATCCCTCACCGTGACGGTGACGATCGGGATCGACATCTTCACCCCCGAGACCGTGTCGATGGTTCTGACCGGCGAGCTGCTCCTGGGCGAGCGTACCGCGCCCGACGAGACCGCGCTCAAGGCCGGGACCGAGGTACGCTCGTACCGGATCGGCGGCCGGGTCACCGGGGCCGGCGATGCCCCGGTGGCGGGGGCGACGGTGACCCTCGTGGAGCGGGGGATCTCGGCGACGACCGGCGGCGACGGCCGCTTCGTCCTCGGCGCCATGAAGCCGGGCAGCTATACCCTCCATGTGGTGAAGGGGGGGACGGCGAAGGACGCGGCGATTACCGTCCCGGCGCCCGGAGGAGAGAACTATGACGTTCAATTGACGTAGTCATTTTCACCCTTTTCGCCGATGCGGCGCCGGGTGGATCCCGCATCGGGAGGGAAAGCGAAAGGAGGAGGTCAGTATGCCGCAATACCTGTCACCAGGCGTTTACGTCGAGGAGGTGCCGCCCGCGGCGCGTCCCATCGCCGGCGTCGGAACGAGCACGGCCGGTTTCATCGGAGTGGGGCTCAGCGACGCCGACATGCCGCTCAAGCCGGGGAGCACCACCGACCACTTCACGGTCGCCGCGGCCGGAGTGCCGCAGCTCATCACCGGATGGGAGCAGTTCAAGAATTCCTTCGGCGACTTCCAGAAGAAAAAGGGGGCGTGGTCCGACGCCGACTACGGCGCCTACCTGCAGCTGCAGCATGCCGTGTACGGCTTCTTCAACAACGGCGGGACGCGCTGCTGGGTGATCCGGGTCGCCGCGGCGGCCGACCTGACGAACGTGGCGGACGATCTGGCCAAGTTCGAGCCGATCGACGAGATCGCCATCGTCGCGATCCCGGGCGCTACGGCCAAGGCCCAGCAGGAGGCGATGCTCGACCACTGCGAGAAGCTCCTCGACCGGGTGGCGGTCCTCGACGGGGTCGAGAGCCCGGCGGCCCTCACGGCCGGCGACATCAGCGGCGGGACCCGGGACAGCAGCTACGGCGCGCTCTACTTTCCCTGGCTCAAGGTGTTCGACCCGGCGAGCGAGACCAACATCAATATCCCCCCGAGCGGCCACCTCGCCGGGATCTACGCGCGGGTGGACGCCACGCGGGGGGTCCACAAGGCCCCGGCCAACGAGGTCGTCCGAGGGGCGGTCGACCTGGAGCGCCGGCTCAGCAAGGCGGACCAGGACGGCCTGAACCCGACCGGGATCAACGTCATCCGCCCCTTCGGCGGCACCCTCAAGGTCTACGGCGGCCGGACGCTCGGCGGGGACAACAACGGCGAATTCCGGTACCTCAGTACGCGCCGCTTCATCAATTTCCTGCGCGAGTCGATCGACGAGGGGACCCAGTTCGTGGTGTTCGAGCCGAACTCCCCGGCGCTCTGGCAACGGATCACCCGCTCGGTGAGCGATTTCCTCCTGAACCAGTGGCGGGCGGGGGCCCTCTTCGGCGAGACCCCGAAGCAGGCGTTCTTCGTCAAGTGCGACCAGGACACCAACCCCCCGGAGGTGCGTGAGGCGGGGCAGGTGGTGACCGAGATCGGCGTTGCGGTAGTCAAGCCGGCCGAGTTCGTCATCTTCCGGATCCAGCAGCTGACCGGCGGATAGCCGGTTGATCCGGGGACGCCGTCAGGTCCGTTCTGTGGTGGCGGGAGGGGGCGGG
>JAJZUC010000006.1 GCA_021847245.1 Deltaproteobacteria bacterium
TGGAGCGGCTCGGTTTCTCGGACGACGCCATCTACACAACGCTTGAGAACCGGATGAAGTGCGGCCTTGGCAAATGCGGCCGCTGCAACGTCGGCAACGTCTACGTCTGCAAGGACGGCCCGGTCTTTACCGCCGCCCGGGTGAAGGCGATGCCGCAGGAGTTCTGAGGGGTTACGATGAAGCGGCTGCAGAATATAGTTTCCGTGCGGATAAGCGACGATGAGCTGGAGCTGCTCCGGGAGGTCGGCGCCTCTTCCCGCAGGAGTGTCTCGGAGCTTCTGAAGGTGGCTTTCAGAAGCTATCTCAAACAGTACCGTTTTCCGGAGGGGGCCCGCCGTCATGAACCAGCCGGCTCCGAATGCCATGAACCACACTCAGGTTGAAATACCCGCGCGCCGCGACCATCCCTCGAAGCTTTTCGTCGAGGTGACGACCCACTGCAACCTCGGCTGCGCCATGTGCGTCAAGCAGACACGGCACCATGGCCTGACTGAGGGGGTCATGACCGACGAGACCTTCTCCTCCCTCTCTCCCGCCTTTCCCCACCTCGAAGCCCTCATCCTCAACGGCATCGGCGAACCGCTTCTGCATCCCCGGCTGGAACTGTTCATCCGCAAGGCACGGGAGCTGATGCCGGCGGCGGGATGGATCGGGTTCCAGAGCAACGGCCTCCTGGTGAACGCGGGGAGGGCGGCGTCCCTGGTGGCGGCGGGGCTCGACCGGATCTGCATCTCCATGGACGCCGCCTCCCCCGAGACCTTCCGCAGGCTTCGGGAGGGAGGGGAGGTGGGGGACATGGAGCGGGCCTTCAGCGCCCTGGTCGCAGCCCGCAGCGCGGATCCCGCCTCCCGGCTGGAGATCGGGATCGAGTTCGTCGTCATGCGCGACAATATCCGCGAGCTCCCCGAGGCGATCCGCTGGGCCGCCCGGCGGGGGGCCACCTTCGCCCTGGCGACCCAGGTCGTCCCCTACGACGAGGTCCACACGGGGCAGGTCGCCTACGACAGCAACACCGACGAGGCGGTGGCGATCTTCGAGAGCTGGAAACGGACGGCGGCGAAGGAGGGGATCGACCTCGGGCGCTACCGGGAGGTGGCGTTCAAATTTTCCCGAACCGCCGAGGAGCAGCGGGTCGTCGACTTCGTCGCCCGGATGAAGGAGGATGCGCTTTCGCGCAACGTTTTCCTGAACCTTGAGAAGCTCATGGGGCGTGATGAGCGGTGGTTCGAGGAGGCGGCCGGCATCTTCGAGGAGGCCCGCACCGTCGCGGCGGAGGAGGGGGTCGACCTGAGGCTGCCGGAGCTGCTCCCCCGGGAGAAGCGGCGCTGCGAGTTCGTGGAGGAGGGTGGCGCCTTCGTTTCCTGGGACGGGAAGGTCCATCCCTGCTATTTTCTCTGGCACCGGTACCGCTGCTACGTCCAGGGGTGGAGTCAGACGGTGAGCCCGAAGGTCTTCGGCAGCGTGGCGGACCGGGGAATCCTCGCCATCTGGAACGACCCGACATTCAGGGGATTCCGGGAGAGTGTCCTCACCTACGACTACCCCCTCTGCTTCAGCTGCAAGCTCGCCCCCTGCGACTATGTCCAGAGCGACAGATTCGAGCAGGACTGCCACATCAGGTCGGAACCGTGCGGCTCCTGCCTCTGGTGCATGGGGGTGTTCCAATGCCTGCGGTGACGTAAGACCCGGTTTTTGCGGGATCAGATCCTCACCCTGATCGGCAGGATGACGGTGGTGAGCCCGCTCCACTGCAGACGGCGCTGGATGGCGAAGGCGGTCTCGTTGTGGAGCATCTTGTGGTAGAACTTCTCCAGGCGGAAGGTGAGCTGGCCGGTGAAGACCGTCGATTGCGGGAACACCTCGGCCAGTTGATGGCACAGTTCGGTCGCGCTTTCCACCACGTCGGTCCCGACGGCCATCCGGTAGTCCGCGGCGACACCGAGCCTGCGGGCCAGTTCCACGTACCTTTCCAGACTTTCCCTTGTCGACCTCTCCAGGGCCGCCATCTCCTCGGCCCCCTTGAATGACCCCGAATCGATCACTGACACTGAGACGAAAATGACGTTCCTGTAACTATTCCGGAAGGTGGTGAGGATGGAGAGGAGCGTATGCACCCCGAAGCCGCTGTACCCCGAGACAAGCTGGATGGCGGTCGGCTCGTTGCGGTTGACGGGCTCGGTGTTTACCGGCCCCGCGGTGGGGAAGTCGAGGAGCGTCTCGTCCAGCTGGGCGATCCCCGCGCGCACCTTCAGGTAGTGTCCCTTGATCAGGTAGCAGAGGCCGATCACGACCGAGGTGATGAGAAGTGTCATCCACCCCCCTTCGGTGAATTTTTCGAAGGTAGTGATGACCAGGATGGTGACACAGAGGGCGAGCCCCACCAGATGGACGGCGAGGTGCCGCAGCCACTGCGGATCCTCTCTTCGCCGCTGGATGAAAAAGCGCGACATCCCCAGCTGCGACAGCGAGAAGGTGATGAAGACGTTGATCGAGTACATGACCACCAGGGCCGAGACCGACCCTTGGGTATAGAAGAGGAGCGCGATGGCGGCGGTTCCCATGAGGAGGATGCCGTTTCGCATGGTGAGCCGCTCCGAGAGGGCGGCGAAGCGGTGCGGGAACCAGGAGTCGATCGCCATGTTGGACATGACCCGCGGCCCGTCCACGAAGCCGGCCTGGGCGGCCACCAGCAGGAGCGCCCCCTCGGAGAAGATGGTCACGAAGGCGATCGCCTTACCCATGGGCCAGCCGGAGAAGAGGGCGTCGGCCAGCACCGCGTTGAGGGTCTTCCCCTCCACCGGCTTCAGAGCCAGCAGCAAGTAGCAGAGGAGGAGGATCGAAGCGGTGAAGGCGAGCGACGTGGCCATGTAGATCATGGTTTTCTTCCCCGTCTGCACCCGCGGCTCCCGCATGATCTGCAGGCCGTTGGAGACCGCCTCGATCCCGGTGTAGGTCCCGCCTCCCAGCGAGTAGGCCCGCAGGAAGAGAAGGAAGATGCCGAGCACCCCGATGCTCGACACGTCACGGTGGATGCCGGTGCCGAAGTCGTTTATGACCGGGACGAACCGGTCGCTGTGGATGAACATCCCGTAGAGGAGCATGATGACGTGCGTCACTACGAAGACCATGAAGATCGGCGCCAGTATCGTGACCGATTCCTTCACCCCCCTGACGTTCAGGATGATGAGGAGAACGATCAGGACGCAGGCGACGGGGACCTTGTACTGGTGGTACGCGACCGGGAGGTAGCTGAAGACCGCGTCCACGCAGGAGGCGATGGAGATGGTGATGGTCATGACGTAGTCCACCAGGAGCGCGCTTCCCGAAACCACCCCCGCCTTCTCGCCCAGGAGGTGCGTGGCGACGATGTAACCGCCGCCGCCGTGGGGGAAGTGCTCGATGATCCGTGAGTAGGCGTAGGAGATGATGAAGACCGTCATGGTCATCACCAGGGCCAGGAGGAGCGCCAGGTAGGTATGGGCGCCGAGCGCCTTGAACGCCTCTTCCGGACCGTAGGCCGACGAGGAGAGCCCGTCGGCCCCCAGCCCGACCCATGCGAGGACCGGGATGAGCGCCATCTTGTGGAAGAGGTGGGTATCCTGCAGGTGCTTGGGGGCGCCGAAGATGGCGTGGGAAATCCTTTGCAGCAGACGCTTGTCATTCGCTGGGTTAGTTGACGGCATAGGTCCTCTCTGCTCGCGGTTGATTGAAAACGTGAAAAGCCGCCGGCAAACGACCGGCGGCTTCTCCGCTCTTCGTGCCCTTTCACGCGCCTACGAGGTTAGCTGACGGGCTCGGACTTGAAAGTATCCTATCTCCAACCGCCTTGTCGAAACGGCGGTGAAGAATTCGCCCCACCTGATCGGATCCCCCGCACCCGCCTTTCAGGGCGGGTCTCGGCTGCCTGTTCAATTTGAGTAATCAAAAAAATATCAAGATGGGCATCAAGAAAGTATCAAGACTGTAGGGGAAGGGATCAAGATCGTATCAAGAGCGGAGCATGGGGGCGGGAGATGACGTGGGGCCGGGGGATCACGAATCCGCGCGCAGGCGGTACCCCACCCCAGGTTCGGTAAGGATGTAGCGGGGGCGCGAGGGGTCCGCTTCCAGCTTGTGGCGCAGGTTGCTGATGTTCACCCGCAGCACGTGGGGCTGTTCCAGGTAGGCGACCCCCCAGATCCGGCTGAGGATCTGGCGGTGGGTCAGGACCTTCCCGGCATGGGTCACCAGGAGACGGAGCAGTTCATATTCCGTCGGCGTCAGCTGCACCTCGGTCCCGCCCGAAAGCACCCGCCGGCGGGCCAGGTCCACCTCCAGCTCGCCGACCCGGTAAACCGGCTCGGGGGCCTGCTGCACGGAGCGGCGGAGCGCCACCCGGATCCGTGCCACGAGTTCCGCCACACCGAACGGCTTCGTCAGGTAATCGTCCGCGCCGGCGTCCAGCGCCTCCACCTTGTCGTCCTCCCGCTCCCGCACCGAGAGGACGATGATCGGCACCTGCGACCACTCGCGAATTCGCTTGATCACCTCGATCCCGTCCAGGTCGGGAAGCCCCAGGTCGAGGAGGATGAGGTCCGGTCGAAGCGTTGCCGCCGCGGCCAGGGCCTCGTGGCCGCTCTCCGCCTGGTGGAGGTAAAACTCCCCGGTGGCGAGGGCGGTCCGGAGGAACCGCTGGATCGCCGCCTCGTCGTCCACCACGAGGATACGCGGCAGATTGGCGCCGCTTTTTTCGTTCGTCATTTCACGTGTCCTTTAATGCCGGTGGTTTATTTCAGTGGCAAAGTGACGATCACCCGCAGTCCCCCGCCGGCGCGGTTTTCCGCCCGGATCTTCCCGCCGTGCGCTTCGACGATCCCCTTGCAGATGGCGAGCCCCAGCCCGGTCCCTCCCGCCCCCTCGGGGACGGGAATCCGGTAGAACTTGTCGAAGACCCGCACCAGGTCTGACTCCGGAACGCCGGGGCCGCGGTCCGCAACCTCCATCGTGAGGTGCGTGCCGTCCGCCCAGGCAGCCAGGGAGATGCTACTCTCCGGGGGGGAATACTTCAAGGCGTTATCGAGCAGATTTACGAGCACCTGGGTCATGAGTGCCATGTCCATCCTTACCAGCGGGAGGCCGTCGGGGAGGAACACCTCCACCTTCCGCGCGCCGAGCCGCTGTTCGATGGCCGCCAGTGCACACCCCACCAGGTCCTGGATGTCGCACGGCTCTTCCCGCAGCTTGATCGCGTTGGCCTCCAGGCGGGTCATGTCGAGGAGGTTGCCGACAAAGCGGTTCAGCCGCCCCGCTTCTTCCCACGCCCCTTCGAGCAGGTCGCGCCGGGCCTCTTCGCCCAGTGTGCTGCTTCGATCCCGCAGGGTTCCCAGGGCGCCGGTGATGGAGACCAGCGGAGTGCGGAGATCGTGGGAGACGGAGTTGAGAAGGGCGCGTTCCAGGCTCTCCCGGGCCATGAGGAGCTGGGCACGTTCGGCCTGCTTGGCCAGGTTGACCCGTTCAATGGCGAGGGACGACTGGATGGCGAAGGCATCGAGGAGCCTGCGGCTCAGTGGATTCGTGTAGTCGGCCTCATCATTGAACTCCACGCCTAGCACCCCCAGCGCGTTTGTCTGTGTCTGGAGGGGAAGAAAAAGAAGCGTGGCGGAACTGAGGGTTTCGGTGCCGCGCCCGGCCGGGTGCCGGTTGCGGAAGGCCCAGTCGGCCTCGGCATGCTCCTTCTCCCCCAGATGAAGTCCCGTGCTGGCGGCTACGACCTCCAGGCGTTCCCCCTCGGGGAGGAGGATCACCAGACGGCCATGAAAGCTTTGGTCGAAATTCCTGACCACGGCATCAAGGATGGTGTCGATATCGGCCGCTGCGGCCAGATCCCGGCTCAGATAGTAGAGGGTTGCCGTCTGGACTTCGCGCTTGCGGATTGCCTCGGCCCGTTCGCTTGCCGTGGCGACCAGCTTTCCGATCACCAGCCCCACGGTGAAGAGGCCGAAAAAGGTGAAGAGATACTGGGTGTCGGCGACCGTAAAGGTGAAGCGGGGGGGGACAAAGAAAAAGTCGAAGGCGAGGACACCCAGAAACGCCGTGAGGATGGCCGGCCGCAGGCCGAGCCGGATCGCCGCCAGGACCACCGCCAGGAGGTAGAGCATCACCATGTTGGTCGGCGTGAGAAACGGACGGACCAGTTGGCTGGCGAACGTGGCACCGGTCACCAGCACCAGGCTGTACACATATTGCAGCCAGTGGACCGGCCTTTTCAGCCGTGGAGCCGCCGCGCCGCGTTTTGCCTCGGCATGCTCGATGCTCACCACGTAAACGTCGATCGTCCCGCTGCGGCGGATGACCTGGTCGACGAGGGGAGGGTGGAGCAGCTCCCGCCAGCGGGGCTTGGTCGGCTTGCCGATGACGATCTTCGTCACGTTGTGCCGGACGGCGTAGTCGATCACCGCTTCGGCCACCGAAACCCCCGTGACGTTCGCCACCTGGGCACCGAGGCTCTCGGCGAGCCGCAGGTCCTTCCAGACCCGCTCCCGGTTTTCCCGGGCATACTTTCCGGTTTCGGGGGTTTCGACGTAGATCGTGTGCCACGGGGCCTTGAGTTCATCGGCCAGGCGCCGGGTCGTCCGGAGGAGCTGCTCACCGAAAGGGCTGCCGCTCACGCAGACGAGGAGCCGTTCCGCCGCCGGCCACGGCCCGGTGATGGAGCGCGACTCCATGTAGGCACGCATCTCTTCGTCGACGCGGGCCGCAGCCCGGCGCAGCGACAGCTCGCGCAGGGCGATGAGGTTCCCCGGCTTGAAGAACTTCTTTGCCGCCAGGGTGGCCTGTTTCGGGATGTAGACCTTCCCCTCGTTGAGCCGCTGGAGCAGCTCCTCGGGCGGGATGTCCACGAGCCGGATCTCGGTCGCCTCGTCCATGATCCGGTCGGGAACGGTCTCCCGCACTTTGACCCCGGTGATCTGGGCGACGATGTCGTTGAGGCTCTCGAAGTGCTGGACGTTGACCGTGGTGTAGACGTCGATCCCGGCCGCGATGAGCTCTTCCACGTCCTGCCAGCGTTTTTCGTGGCGGGAGCCGGGGGCGTTGGTGTGGGCCAGCTCGTCCACCAGGGCGATCTGGGGCTTGCGGGCCAGCACCGCGTCTGTATCCAGCTCCGGAAGCGCCACGCCGTGGTACGCGATCTGCGCCCGCGGGAGGATCTCCAGCCCCGTCAGGAGAGCGTCGGTCTCGGCCCGGTCGTGGGTCTCCACGTACGCCACCACCACATCGCGGCCTTCCAGCTTCCGCTGCCGTGCCGCCTCCAGCATGGCGTAGGTCTTGCCGACTCCGGCGGCATAGCCGAGGAAGATCTTCAGCTTCCCCCGCTTCGCCTCCTTCTCCTCCGCAAGTGCCAGCTTCAGCAGGGCCTCGGGCGAGGGGCGTTTATCGTCGTCGTTTTCGCTCATTGCTTGATGTTATCCAGCGCCAGATTTAATGCAAGCACATTTACCCGCCGCTCTCCCAGAAACCCGAGCTGGCGCTCTTCGGTGTGGGCGGCAACGAGTCGGGCCAGTTCCTCGTCGGTCATCCCGCGCGCCCTGGCGACCCGGGGGATCTGGACTGCGGCCGTCTCCCGCGAGATGTGCGGGTCGAGCCCGCTCGACGACGCCTGCACAAGCTCTGCCGGGACGCTGCCGGTGATCCCCGAGTCCCTGAGCGCCTTCACCCGTTCGGCCACCGTCTTCAGGTAATCGGGATTGGTGGGGCCGAGATTCGAGCCACCCGATGCCGTCGGATTGTATGCGAAATCGGCGGTGGCGGAAGGGCGGGGCCAGAAGTACTGCGGGGCGGAGAAGGGCTGGCCTATGAGTGCGGAGCCGACCTCGCGGCCGCTTCTGTCGGTGATGAAACTCCCCCCGGCCTGCTTCGGGAAGGCGACCGAGGCAATGCCGGCCACCACCGCCGGATAGATCCCGCCGCAGATGACAGTGAAGGCGATGAAGAGGAGGATTGCGGGTTTCAGGTCTTTCATGGGTTTCTCCTAATAGGTGAGAAGTGAGATGTGAGACGTTAAGATGCCAAGTTCACGTCTCACGTCTTACGTCTTACGTCTCACGATATTAACATCCCCACCACCATATCTATCGCCTTGATCCCGACGAACGGTGCGATCATCCCTCCTACCCCGTAGATGAGGAGGTTGTGGATCAGGAGCTTTTCGGCCGGCATGGGGCGAAATTTTGTCCCCTTGAGGGCCAGCGGCACGAGGCACGGGATGATGACCGCGTTGAAGATGACCGCCGACAGGATCGCGGAGAGTGGCGTCGCCAGGTGCATGATGTTCAGCACGTTCAGCTGCGGGTAGATGGAAAGCATCATGGCAGGGATGATGGCGAAGTACTTGGCCACATCGTTGGAGATGCTGAAGGTGGTCAGGTTGCCGCGGGTCATCAGGATCTGCTTTCCCACCTCGACGATGTCGAGAAGCTTGGTCGGGTTGCTGTCCAGGTCGATGATGTTGGCCGCCTCCCGGGCCGGCTGGGTGCCGGTGTTCATCGCCACCGCCACGTCCGCCTGGGCCAGGGCCGGGGCATCGTTGGTGCCGTCGCCGGTCATCGCCACCATGAAGCCGGCCTCCTGGTTCTCCTTGATCAGCCTGAGCTTGTCCTCCGGCTTGGCCTGGGCCAGGAAGTCGTCCACCTGGGCCTCGGCGGCTATTGCCGCGGCAGTGAGGGGGTTGTCACCGGTGATCATCACCGTCTTGATCCCCATGCTCCGCAGCTGCTGGAAACGCTCCTGAATCCCCCCCTTGATGATGTCTTTCAGGTTGATGACTCCGAGGATCCCGGCGTCGCAGCTGACCACCAGCGGGGTCGCCCCGGCCCGGGCGATCTTGTCGACAATGTTTGCCAGGTTGCTCGGGATGGCTTTCGCCCCGAGCTCCTTGACGAAGGCGACCGTCGAATCGGCGGCCCCCTTGCGGTACTGCCTACCGCCGGTATTGAGGCCGGAGAGGCGGGTATCGGCGCTGAAGGGGATGTTCTCAACGTCGGCCGGAAGCTGTTGCTGCAGGCCGTATTTGCTCTTAGCCAGGACCACGATGCTACGTCCTTCCGGGGTTTCATCGGTAAGAGACGCCATGAGGGCGGCCTCCGCCAGCTCAAGTTCGCTGTGTCCCCCCACGGGAACGAACTCCACCGCCTCACGGTTCCCCAGGGTGATGGTCCCTGTCTTGTCCAGAAGCAGCACGTTCACGTCGCCGGCCGCCTCGATGGCGCGGCCGGAGAGCGCGATGACGTTCTTCTGGAAGAGCCGGTCCATCCCGGCGATGCCGATGGCGGGGAGGAGCGCGGCGATGGTGGTGGGCGCCAGGCAGACGAAGAGCGCCACCAGAACCGTCAGCGACACCGGGGTTCCCCGGCCGGCGGCCTTCACGCTGTAGATGGATAGGGGACTCACATTGGCGCAGACCAGGAGAAACACCAGGGTGAGGGCGATGAGGAGTATCTCCAGGGCGATCTCGTTGGGGGTCTTGCGCCGCTTGGCTCCCTCGATGAGGGAAATCATCCGGTCGAGGAAGGTCTCTCCCGGGTTGGCGGTGATCCTGACGATGATCGAGTTGGCGATTACCGTGGTGCCACCGGTGACGGCGCTCCGGTCCCCCCCCGACTCGCGCACCACCGGGGCGGACTCGCCGGTGACCGCCGCCTCGTTCACCAGGGCCGCTCCGGCAACCACGTCGCCGTCGCCGGCGATCATGTCGTGCGCCTCCACGAGGATGTAGTCATCCTTGCGCAGCGCCGTGGCAGGGACCGTCTCGAAGGGGGCGCCGAACTCCGGTTTCTTGAGTCGCTTGGCCGTCACGTCGGTGCGGGTCTTGCGCAGGGAGGCGGCGCGTGCCTTCCCCCGTCCCTCGGCCAGGGCCTCGGAGAAATTGGCGAAGATGACCGTCAGCCAGAGCCAGGCGGAGACGAGACCGGTAAACCAGGCCGGCTCCCGGTTTGCGCCGGCAAGGGAGAGGGCGAAGGTCACAAGGGTGATGGCGCTTGCGATCTCCACCGCAAACATGACCGGGTTGCGCCAGAGCACGCGGGGGTCGAGCTTCTTGAACGATTCCACCAGGGCGGGACGCATGATCCGCGGGTCGAAGATGGAGATCGGTTCGGGGGCGTGTTTGGACATTATTGTGTACTCCGTCGTTTTTTTCTTCCGTAGGGGCAATTCATGAATTGCCCCTACGCGGCCATCATCAGCTGTTCCACGATCGGCCCGAGCGAGAGCGCCGGGAAGAAGGTAAGCGCTCCCACGATCAGGATGACCAGGGCGAGCCAGAGGGCGAACGGCACCTTGTCGGTGGGGAGGGTCCCGAGGCTCGGGGGGACGTACTTCTTCTCCGCCAGTGACCCCGCCATGGCGAGCGACGCAAGAATCGGGGCGAAGCGGCCGACGAACATGCAGACCGCGCCGGTCAGGTTGTAGAAGAGGGTGTTGCCGTTCAGTCCCGCGAAGGCGCTCCCGTTGTTGTTGGACATGGAGGCGAAGGCGTAGAGCACCTCGGTAAGGCCGTGGGCGCCCGGGTTGTTCATGGAGGCGACCGCCGACGGCACAATCATCGCTATCCCTGAGAAGATGAGCACCAGGATGCCGGAGGCGAGGACCGTAACGATCGACATCCACATCTCCCGCACCTCGATCTTCTTCCCGAGGAATTCGGGGGTCCGGCCGATCATCAGCCCCGCCACGAAGACCGCGATCACCACGAAGGCGAGCATCGTGTAGAGCCCGGTGCCGACCCCGCCGAAGACCACCTCGGAAAGGAGAATCAGGGAGAGCGGCATCATCCCGCCGAGGGGAGTGAGGGAGTCGTGCATGGTGTTGACGGCGCCGCAGGAGGTGCCGGTGGTGGAGACGGTAAAGAGCGAGCTCCCGGCCAGGCCGAAACGGGTCTCCTTACCCTCCATGTTGATCCCGTGCACGCCGAGCTTCGCCACCAGCGGGTTGCCGCCCGTCTCGGCCCAGTAGAGGACACCCATCGAGAAGACGAGGATGGCGAGCATGACCGCCAGCAGCGCCCACCCCTGCCGGGAGTTTCCCGCCATCCGGCCGAAGGTCTGGGTGAGGGCGCCGGAAATGAGGAGGATCAGAAAGATCTCCGCCATGTTGGAGAGGGGCGTCGGGTTCTCGAAGGGGTGCGAAGAGTTGGCGTTGAAAAAGCCGCCGCCGTTGGTCCCGAGCTCCTTGATCGCCTCCTGGGAGGCGACCGGCCCCATGGGGATGGTGGCCTCTTTGACCTTCACGTGCTCTGTGACCGGGTTTCCTTTTGCATCCTTCACCGGGTTCCCCTTGTCGTCCAGCTTCGGCTTGTCGTAGCTGGTCTCCTGCACGAGCGGTACGGTCTTGTACGCGCTGAAGTTCTGGATCACCCCCTGGGAGACCAGGAAGATGGCAAAGACAAGCGACAGCGGCAGGAGGATGTAGAGGGTGCTCCGCGTCAGGTCCACCCAGAAGTTGCCGACTGCCGCGGTCCTGCGCCGCACGAAGCCGCGGATGAGCGCGATGGCGACCGTCATCCCGGTGGCGGCGGAGACGAAGTTGTGCACCGCGAAGCCGAACATCTGGGTGAAGTAGCTGGCCGCCGATTCGCCTGAGTAGTTCTGCCAGTTGGTGTTGGTCATGAAGCTTACGGCGGTGTTGAGGGCCAGGTGCCAGGAGAAGGCCGGGAGTCGCTGGGGGTTGAGGGGGAGGACTCCCTGGAGGAGCAGGATGGCGAAGAGGGCGGCGCCACCCAGCAGGTTGAAGAGAAGAAGCCCGACGGCGTATCTCTTCCAGTCCATCTCCTCCTCCCCGTTGACCCCGCAAAGCCGGTAGAGAAGGTGCTCGCAGGGGAGGAGCACGGGGGACAGGAAAGTCCGCTCCCCCTGATAGACCTTCGCCATGTAGGTCCCGAACGGCTTGACGGCGGCGAGCAGGACGACAAAAATAATGATTGTTTCCGCCCATTCATAGAGGGTCATGATTTCCATCTCCCGTTGATATGATCAGTTTCAAAGTATACTGCAACTCATCCCCACCATCACTTCTGCCCGCCGTTGTGCCTGCAGGGTCGTGGCTGAACCGCCCAGCGCAGTTCGGCAACGTTGAAGACCGATATTTGACCATGTACAACCTCTGGGGGAGGTATCGTGGTTGCGTCGGGAGGCATTTCAAATTCGCCCCGTTTCATCGACGCCTCATCGGTAAAGTCTTCTCCCAGATAGAAACCGGTTTCAGGCTGAAAGCGATAAATCTTCATGATAATCCCCACGGATGCATCTGGAGTGATCCTTCACGATGGTCACTCTAGATCATTCCGCATAAAGGAGGGTTCAAGATGCCCGGGAAACATGTCAATAGCGCGTCAAGATTCCTTTTGGGGGGGAAATCTCGGCCGGGATATCGGCCTTACGCGCCGACCTACGGGATGAGAGGAAAGTGTGATTGGGGAAGGGGGACGGGATAGGCAAATCAAGAGATATGTTGGGTGCTCTGGCGATGGAGCTCCGCCCGGACCCGGGGGAGGCTGTCGGGGTAGTTCTCCTGAAGAAACGCCACGAGCTTTTCCCGCACCTCGCAGCGGAGATCCCACGCCGTCGAGGAATCGGCTGCGCTCATCAGGGCGCGCAGTTCCATGGTCTGTTCGCTCACCTTCGTTACCTGCAGCCCCCACGCCCGGCGGTCCCATTTGTCGGAGCCGGCCAGGATGCCGTGCAGCTCCCGGCGTATCTCTTCGACAGGGACCGTGTAGTCGGTGTAGAGAAAGACGGTCCCCAGAAGGTTGGCGGAGGTTCTCGTCCAGTTCTGGAACGGTTTTTCGAGAAAATAGGTGACCGGGACGACCAGGCGCCGCAGGTCCCAGATCCGGACCACCACGTAGGTCAGGGTGATCTCCTCGACATTTCCCCATTCCCCTTCCACGATTACCACATCGCCTATCCGGATCGGCTGGGTGACGGCAATTTGCAGGCCGGCCAGCAGCGTGGCAATGCTGCGCTGGGCGGCGAAGCCGACGATGATGCCGGCGATTCCGGCCGACGCCAGGATGCTCATCCCGACCTGACGGATCTTCTGGAACGTCATCAGCATGGTCGCCACGGCGAAGATGATGACGATCACCACGACGATCTTGACGATAACCGTGAGCTGGGTATAGACGGCCCGTGCCTTGAGGTTGTCCTTCGCCTCGAAGTCGTAGCCGCTCAGGATGATGTCGCGGACGGCAATGGTGCCGTTGATGAAGAGCCAGCTGGTGAGGGCAATGAAGAAAATGCTGAAGAGGTGCTGCAGCAGTTCGCGGATTTCGGCGGGAAATGCCAGGGACGGCTCCACCAACATCAGGACGAGCAACGGGACGAGAACGCGACCCGGACCCCGGAGCCGGGAGAGGAGGATTTCGCCCCGTCTGGTTTCCGCACGGGCAACAAAGCGGGCAAGGAGTTTCCAGGTGAGGCGGTAGAGCAGAAGCCCCGCCAGAAGCGCGGCAAAAGCGGCGACGGCCGAGAGGACGATCTTGTCCCACTGCGGCATGTTGAGCCAGGAAATGATCCGTCCCATGCTTCCGCTCCACAGTGACCTTTACTGAGGGGTCTTTCGTCCCGGGTTTGCCGTTGCTCCTCTGTAGGTTATGGCCGGCTTTCACAGTGACAAGTGTAAAGACCCCCTCCCCCTTGTCAACCGGGCCGAGCCCCTCTTCATTAACCGCCCGGAGCCGTTGCGACAATGACGCCGGCGCCGTTGGGAAGGTCCAGGGGGAGGCGCCGGGCGTTCTCGAAGCCGGCCCGCTCCAGCATGGCCACCAGTTCCCCCTCGGAATAGGAGCGTCCGGCCTCGGTGCCGACGAGCATGTTCAGCGAGAAGAGCGCCGGGAAGAGGGGGCCGTTCTTCGCGTCGTCGAGGATGAACTCCTGCACCAGAATCATCCCGCCGGGCTCCAGGACTGCCGCCGTCTTGGCCAAAATCACCGCGCACTGCTGCGGCCCTTCGGCATGGAGGATCTGGGAAAGCCAGGCCACGTCGTAGCGTCCCTCGATATCGCCCGTGATGAAATCGCCGTCCCGGAACTCGATCCGGTCGGCGAGGCCGAACCGGACGATGGTCTTTTCGGCGAAGGGACGGGTGGAGGGAAGGTCGTAGACCACGGCGGTGAGGTCGGGGTTGTGCCGGCAGAAGTGGATGGCGTAGGTGCCGGGACCGCCTCCCAGATCGAGGAGACGGCGCCGTCCGGAGAGATCGATGCGGGGAACGATGCGGGGAGCCACCAGCATGGCCAGGTTGAACATCCCCATCTCGAAACTCTCCCGCGCCGCCGCATCGTCCGTATGGGAGACCTGTCCCCGGACCGGACGGCCGCCTTGCACCGCTTCGTCGAGACGGTTCCAGCCCGCCATCAGATTGTGATGGTGGAGGATGATGTAGCCGAGATACTCCGGCGAGGAGCGGGCGAGGAACCGGGCCGCAAACGGGGTGGCGCCGTAGCGCTCCCCATCCTTCTCCAAAAGTCCCATGGCCGTCAGGGCGTTCAGAAGCATGGCGAGGCCGCGGTCAGGATACGCAAGCCGTGCCGCCAGTGCCGAGGCGCTGAGTGTCTCTTCCGCCAGGGGGGTAAAGAGGTCGAGCTTCACGCCGGCATGCAGGGCGCAGGTGCTCCAGTAGCCGCCCGAAAGCTGGAGCAGGTCGGCAGGGGTCCGTTCGTTCTTTTCCATGTGGTGCCTCCTCGATGATGGTTTTTGATCAGTTCTACCAGAACCGGGGGGAGCATGCCACCGATTTGCCGCGGAAAATCCCGGCCCCTGCGGATGCGCGGGGTAGAGGTGCGGCCAGGCTTGCAAGAGGCTCAACACGTCGTAGAATTGATCATTGTCGGTTTCTCATGACGACCAGGGAGGGACGGCATGCACGAGCGGGTCATGGATGCGGGGACGCATGGGCGAAATGTCGCCATGGAACTTCTCGAAGCGACGATGGGGAGCGTGCGGACGCCTTTTGCAGTCCGCCTCTGGGACGGCACCGTCTGGAGTCCCACCCCCCACACCGAGCCCCGCTTCACCCTCGTTCTGCATCACCCCGCCTCCCTGCGCCGCATGTTTCTCCCCTTGAACCAGATCTCCCTGGGGAGCGCCTATGTTTACGGCGATTTCGACATCGAAGGGGACAGGGTGGCGGCGTTCGCTCTTGCCGACGCGCTCCTCGACCGCACCTGGCGTTGGCGGGAGCGTCTCGCCCTCGGGCGCCTGCTGCTGCAACTGCCGGGACCGGGCCGGCACGAGGGGAGGGGGGCCATGCTCACCGGTCCGCTCCACTCCCGGGTACGGGACCGCCAGGCGATCAGCTTCCATTACGACATTTCCAACGACTTTTACCGGCTCTGGCTCGACCGGCGGATGGTCTATTCCTGTGCCTACTTCGCCGACGAGAGCGAAGATCTCGATACGGCCCAGGAGCGGAAGATCGACTACACCTGCCGCAAGCTCCTGCTACAGCCCGGCGAGCGGCTCCTCGACATCGGCTGCGGGTGGGGAGCGCTGATCATGCACGCAGCCCGGCGCTACGGCGCGGATGCAACGGGTATCACACTCAGTGCGGCCCAGGCGACCCTGGCCACCGAGCGGATCGCCGGGGAGCGCCTTTCCGGTCGCTGCCGGGTAGAGGTCAGGGACTACCGCGAGATGGAGGAAACCGGGACGTTCGACAAGGTGGTCAGCATCGGCATGGTGGAGCATGTGGGGCGCCGGCGTCTGGAGGAATACTTTGCCCGGGCCTGGCGGCTCCTGCGACCGGGGGGGATCTTTCTCAACCACGGCATCGCCGAAAGCCTCACCAACCCTCCAACCCGGGGGCCTTCGTTCATCGAGCGCTACGTCTTCCCGGACGGCGAGCTCGTCCCGATAAGCGAGACCGTCCAGGCTGCCGAGGCGGCAGGGTTCGAGGTGCGGGACCTGGAGAGCCTGCGCGAGCACTATGCCCTGACCCTGCGGCATTGGGTGGGGCGGCTCGATGCCGCCTGGGAGGAGGCCCGCCGTTGCATAGACGAGGTCACCTGCCGCATCTGGCGCCTCTACATGGCGGGTTCGGCCCACGGCTTCGCCACCGGGCGTCTGAACCTCTACCAGTTGCTCCTCGTCAAGCCCGACCGGGGGGAGAGCCGTTTTCCCCTGACCCGCAGCCATCTCTATCCGGGAGGTAGACCGTGACGTGAATTCGGTCGTTTTCCTTGCATGAACAAGGCGGAAAGGAGTGGACCAATGAAGGGATTCGTGTTGAATCGGTTTGCAAGGGTACTGCTGCTGACGTTTGCGCTCGTCGTTGCCGGCGTCAGCCAGGGGGGGTGCGAGAACAGGCCGAAGACGGAGGTTGTCGGCTTCCCGCCGTCGTTTGCCGATCTTGCCGAGAAGGTGAAACCGGCGGTGGTGAACATCAGCACCACCAAGATGGTCAAGGTCCCCGGCAATCCGTTCCGGCAATTTTTCGGCCACGACGACCAGGGACCCTTTGGCGATTTCTTCCGGCACTATTTCAACGACGTCCCCGACCGGGAGATGAAGCAGCAGAGCCTCGGCTCCGGCTTCATCATCGACCGGGACGGCTACATCGTCACCAACAACCACGTCGTGGACGAGGCCCAGGAGATCAAGGTCAAGCTTTCCGATGGCCGCGAGATGAAGGCGAAGGTCATCGGCCGGGACTCCAAGACCGATCTGGCGCTCATCAAGATTTCCTCCCCCTTCGAGAATCTTCCGGTATTGAAACTGGGGGACTCGGACAGCATGCGGGTGGGTGATTGGGTGATGGCGGTAGGCAATCCGTTCGGCCTCGCCCAGACCGTTACCCAGGGTATCATCAGCGCCACCGGCAGGGTGATCGGCTCCGGCCCCTACGACGACTTCCTCCAGACCGACGCCCCCATCAACCCCGGCAACAGCGGCGGACCGCTGGTCAACCTGAAGGGGGAGGTGGTCGGGATCAACACCGCCATCGTCCCGGGCGGCCAGGGGCTCGGTTTCGCCATCCCGAGCAATCTGGCGAAGACGGTCGTTGCGCAGATCAGGGAGCATGGAAAGGTCGTGCGGGGGTGGCTGGGGGTCACTATCCAGAGCGTCACCCCCGAGTTGGCGAAATCCTTTGGGCTCAAGGAGGCGAAGGGTGCCCTGGTGAGCGATGTGGCGGCAGGGGGGCCCGCCGAGGCGGCAGGTGTCAAGCAGGGGGACGTCATCGTCCGGTTCAACGGCAAAAGTGTCGACACTTCCACAGCGCTGCCGCGGATGGTGGCGGAAACCCCCGTCGGGAGCTCCGTGCCGCTGACGGTGATGCGGGGGGGCAAGGAGGTTACGCTCACCGTCAGGATTGCCGAGCTGACCGAGGAGAAACTGGCTGCCCAGAGCGGCGGGACCGAGCAGACCCTCGGGATGAAGGTCGGCGAGCTCACTCCCCGCCTGCGCGAGATGTTCGGCATCAGGGCGAAATCCGGCGTTGTCGTCCTGAACGTGGAGCAGGGGAGTGTTGCCGAGGAAGCGGGGATCGAGCCGGGCGACGTCATCGTGGAGGTAAACCGGAAGAGGGTGAAGGGGATCGCTGAGTATCGCAAGGCGATGGCCGAGGCAAAGAAGGGGGCGCCGATTCTCTTCCTGATCAACAGGAAAGGCCAGGGGCTCTTTGTCACCATCGAGCAGGAATAACCGGAAAGTTTTCAGACGCGCCGCACGGCGGAAGCTGACCGACGCGCCGCAGTAACCGGGGAGGTCGTAATGAATCGCTTGACCGTTGTATTGCTGACAGCCGCCGCGATGATTTCCATTCTCGGAACTCCGGCATCCGGAGCCCGGGGCCGGGTCGCTGCCGGCCTCTACCGGGAAATTCCCCCGACCGTCGAGTCGACCGTCATCCAGACCGCCGTTCTGGCACTGGGCGACATTGCCGAGGCCCGGAAGGAGCTGCGGGAGGGGAGGTCCGACGAAGCGCTCCGGAAGGTGGAAGAGGCCCGCACCCTTGCCCGCAGCGTCGGCACCGACCTGACCACCGGCGTGGTGCGGGAGCAGATCCGGATTGCCCGGGAACATGCCGGGTACGATCCGCCGCAGCGGGTTCTCAAGGATCTCGGGCCGGTGTACGATTCGTTGAACGAGATCGAGGTGTACATCCCCGTCGACAAGGCGCGCAGGCATGTCGACCGGGCTGCAGAGTTCCTGAAGGCCGGCCGGAAGGACGATGCGGCCCGCGAGCTCGGCTCTGCCGAGAAGGCATTGCCGGTCTTCACCCTGCCGATGGTGTCGGTCGATGCGTCTCTGGAGAGGGCGCTGAGTGCCATCGGGAAAAAGGAACTCGATGCGGCGGACGCCCTCCTCCGGAAGGCGGAGTCGACCCTTCAGGCCGGGATCGCGTCCCGGCGCTCCCCCATCGGCCAGGCTCAGGCAAGCATCATGCGGGCACGGTTCCTGTTCGTAAACGGTGACTATGCCGATGCCCGGCGCGCCCTCAACCAGGCCCGCACCTTCCTTGACGCCGCTGCCGCCCGGGGGAGTGCCGTGACGAAGAGCGAGGCGCCCCGGCTCTCCCAGGAGGTGGAGGCGCTGGAGAGGAGGATCGAGAAGGAACGGGAGAAGTCCGAATCGTCGCTCAGGGCCATTGGCGAGGAGGTGGCGGCGCTCGCGGAGAGGGCCGCCGCCGATCTCGCCTACCACTGGGACGAGACCGAGACGACCCTGCGGATCGACGACATGCTGCTCGACGCGAGACTCCATCTTGCCTACGCCGAAACGTTCCAGCTGACGACCGGCGAGCCGCTCAAGGCGAAGCGGGAGCTCGACCTCGCCCGCGAGTTCATCGGCAGGGCGATGAAGAGCCTCCTGGCGGATTCCGCGGATCGCGCCGCCCTCCAGTGGGCGGACCGGGAGATCGTCTACCTCGGGGAGCATATCGACCAGACGGGCCCTGCGATCGAGGAGCGTTACGACGCGCTCAGGAGCCGGATCAACGGGCTGCTCACCCCGCTGTAACGGCCGGAGAAAAAAATCTAAAGTTTCCGGCTACCTTGCCGATACCGTAGATACGTAATACGGATTTCGTCTATCGTCTCGCGAGGTAGCCCGTGGAAGAGGCAGTATACAAATTTTCGTTTCTCTCCCTGGCCCAGGTCCATTCCTTTGCCATGGAGGGGCCGGTCTCCATCGTCTTCGGGCCCGACCTGATGTACTGGGTCGTCTCCGCCCGCATCGCAGAGGAACTCCGGCGGCGCGGTTTCGAGTTTTGCCAGTAGACGGACCCGTTTACCCGTTGACTTGCCAGAGCCTTTGGCAGTAAAATCCGGCTTCGGAAACGTGGCCGGAGTTGATACACCAGCCCCCGGGGATGCGTGAGCGCCTGGGGTTTTTTGTTGGTACATGAGCCCCCGCAGAAGTTTTGCAAGAGCCTCACATGGAAAAGAAGATGCTGAAAGTAAAGTGCCCCCGCTGCCGGACCGAAACCGTCTGGGAGGGGAATCCCCACCGTCCGTTCTGCTCGGAGCGGTGCAAGAACATCGACCTCGCAGCCTGGGCCGACGAGGAATACCGCATCGCCGGCGACAAGGCTGACGTCGATGACGAATCGAATGAGCGCTAGAGCGCGGCAACAAAGCACTGGCCCCGCAATAGTTTTGCAAGAGCCTCACATGGAAGGAGTTGACATGTCCGACGTACGTCTCCGTTTTGCACCGAGTCCCACCGGCTATCTCCACGTGGGTGGCGCCCGGACCGCACTTTTCAACTGGCTGCTTGCCCGGAAGCAGGGGGGGAAGTTCGTCCTTCGGATCGAGGATACCGATGTGGCCCGTTCCACCCGGGAATCGGTGGATGCCATCCTGCAAGGGATGGAGTGGCTCGGCCTCGACTGGGACGAGGGGCCCTTCTACCAGTCGGAGCGCTTCCCCGTCTACCGGGAGTTTGTCGAGAAACTCCTGGCCGAGGGGAAGGCCTACAAGTGTTTCTGCACGCCGGAGGAGCTGGAAGAGCGACGCGAGCAGGCGATGCGCGAGGGTCGAAAGCCGAAGTACGACGGCACCTGCCGCAACCGGACCGAAGA
This sequence comes from Deltaproteobacteria bacterium, assembly GCA_021847245.1. Lineage (GTDB taxonomy): Bacteria > Desulfobacterota > Desulfuromonadia > Geobacterales > Geobacteraceae > Geobacter. Next base: position 20,056 of record JAJZUC010000006.1, read on the forward strand.
GCTGCCGGACCGTCCCTACACCGTCCGCTTCAAGGCCCCCCACGAGGGGGTGACGGCCTTCGACGACCTCATCAAGGGGCGGATCGCCTTCAACAACGAAGAGCTCGACGACCTGATCATCCAGCGCAGCGACGGCACCCCGACCTACAACTTCGTCGTGGTGATCGACGACGCCACCATGGGGATCACCACCGTCATCCGCGGCGACGACCACGTGAACAACACCCCTCGCCAGATCCTCCTCTACGAGGCCCTCGGCTATCCGGTACCGCGGTTTGCCCACGTGCCGATGATTCTCGGCGCCGACAAGACCCGCCTCTCGAAGCGCCACGGTGCCACGAGCGTCATGGCCTACCGGGACATGGGCTTTCTCCCCGAGGCGATGGTCAACTACCTGGTGCGGCTTGGCTGGAGCCACGGCGACCAGGAGATCTTCAGCCGCGAGGAGCTGATCGAGAAGTTCTCCATCGAGGCGGTGGGCAAATCGGCCGGGGTCTTCAATCCCGACAAGCTGCTCTGGCTGAACCACCATTACATCAAGGAGAGCCCCCCCGAGCGACTGGCGGGGCTCCTCGTGCCGTTCCTGAAGGAGCGGGGAGTCGACCCCGCCGCGGGTCCGGCTCTTCCCCTCGTGGTAAAGACCCTCCAGGAGCGCTCCCGGACCCTGGTGGAGATGGCCGACGGCGCGCTCTTCTACTACCGCCGGGAGTTCGCATACGAGGAGCAGGCGGCCGCCAAGCACCTCGTCCCCGAGGCGGCGCCGCTTCTGGAGGCGCTTGCCGGGAAGCTGGAAACGCTCGCGGATTTTTCCCAGACCGGGATCGAGGCGCTCTTCAAGGAATTCATCGCCGAGAAGGGGGTCAAGCTGGGGCAGGTGGGGCCGGCGGTCCGCGTCGCCCTCTGCGGAGGGACCGCGTCTCCCGGTATCTACGAGGTGGTCGAGGCCCTGGGGAGGGAGGAGACGGTCGCCAGGCTTCGGCGGGCGGTGGCGTTTATCGCCGGTTGAAAGTTTCTTTTAGGCGGGGGATCTGAGGGGGGGCGTTTCGGGCAAAGACCGGGGGCGCCCCTTCAGTTTTTGACCGGCTGTCGAGTCGGCAGTCACCTTCATGCTAACGGCCGTTTCTCCCGATGGTTGGCTTCATGCCCAATTGTTCGAGTCTCGCCGCCGCCTTCTCTGCGGCCTCTTCGGTTGGAAAGCTTCCCGCAAGGAGCACGAACGACGGCAGCGAAACGGGCGCGGCCACCTGGCTTACCTTTATTCCCTTGCCGGCCAGGCGTGCCTGCTCCTCGGCGGCACTCTCCCGGTCCAGGTAAGATCCGGCGTAGACCCGGTACTTGTGGGCTTCATTTGTTAGGACAAAGGGAGCGGCATTGAGGCTGCGGAGTTTTTCGACCGCTTTCCGGGCCGCCTCCTCGTTCGAGAATTCCCCGAAGTAGAGCCGAAGCATTTGCACCGGTTTTTTCTCTCCCTGTTCCACCGTCGCTGCAAGGCCGGCGGCGGCGATTTTCTTCCGGGCATCTTCCAACGCCCCCTTCGCGACATACTCTCCGACCTTCAGGGTGAATCTCCCATCTCCGCCGCCATTGTGTGACGCAGCTTCCCCCGCGGCCGCCGGCCGTTGCGCTTTCCCTCGGACCATTGCCGTACTCACCTCGCCCTTCGACCCCGACGGCATTTCCTCGCGGTGGCCGGCCAACAGATTGCTGCCGGAGTCGGAGGCGGAAGGTGGGGGAGAGGCGGCGTTGAACGCCACGTGTTGCAGCGTGAGGGGCGCGATGTTATTTCCCTCGACTTGCCTCTTCGGTGTTCCCGGTCCACCCTCTCCCCCCAGGAGTTTATCCGGATGCGCCGTATCGATGCGGATTCCCTGATGGTCGAGGAGTACCCCGATGTCCCGCCAGAGCTTGGCGACGGTATAGGAAAAGGTCTCCACGGCGTCCAGCTGGGCGGTACGGGCCGCAGTGAGGTCGGTGTCCGCATTGATCACATTCTGCACCGTCGTGGTGCCGGCCTTGCCCTGCTTCCGGTACTCCTCCCGCCGCTGTTCCGCGTACTGGCGCGCTGTGTCGGCCGTTTGCATCTGGAGCCGCGCCGAGATGAGCGCCCGCATGTCCGCTTCGACATCGTTGCGGATTCTCCACGCCAGAGACTTGATCTGGTTTTCTGCCTGCTCGGTCCGGATCTTGCTCCTGAGATAATCGTTTCTCAATGCGGTATTGCCGATCGGGACGCTGAACTGCATGCCGACCGACCAGTAAGTCCCGGGACGCTCCCCGAGCTGCCGGAAGCTTCTTCCGAAATTGTCCGAGTTTCCCGTCAGCCCGCCGCCGGCGGAGAGGGTGAGATCGGGGAGGGATTGATGCCGGGCGACCCGTTCCTGCAACTGGTTCGACTGCAGCGAGAGAATAAGCTGCTTCAGGTCGGGGCGAAGCTCCAGAGCGCTCTTTATGGCCTGCTCTTCTGTTTCGGGCGGCTCTTCGCGCGAGGGGGGATCGACCGGGACTATCTGGGTCTTTGCTTCCATGCCGATCAGATAGCGTAAGGTGGCCTCCTGGTCCCGCACATTCCGTTCCGCATCGACAAGGTCCTTTCGCCGCTGGGTGATCGCGTATTCGGCATTTGCTATCTCAAGGGTCTGTTTCTTTCCTGCCTTCATCTTGGTCTGGATTTCGTCCCTGAGGCTCTGGGCCGAATTGAGGGCCTCCAGCCTCGATTGCAGCGTCTGATGCAACGTATAGAGACGGTTGTAGGCCTGGATGACGGAAAGAACCGTATCGGTGATGTAGAGGCGCAACCGTTCCGCTGAATCCTTCTGGGAATTTTCGGCCAGGATGATGGTAAGTTCCGTCGTCTCCTTCCCCGCGTTTCTGAGTAGCGGCTGGGAGGCGCTCAGGCCGACCGACGATTGCCAATCGGTGGTCAAGATGCCCCCGGTGGAAATTTCGGCCGTCGTGAAACCGCTCTGGGTGGAGAGGCCGAGGCTTCCCCCCGTCGGGAGGAGCTGACTCAGGTTGATGGAGGCAACCCCGCTTTTCGTTCTGAAGAATGGATCGCCCGGAGTATATGAAACCCCGCCGTTGGCCGAGATGCCGAAGAGCGGGTCGTAGATCCCCCTGCTCCTCTTGACATCGATTATCGCTATTGAAGAGTTGAGGATTTCGTTCTTCAGGTCGACGTTTCTGCGGATCGCCATTTCGATGGCTGACTTGCGGGAGAGGTTCATGGTGTCCGGAGCGTTTTCTCCCCGGGCGGTGCCGGCAACGAGGAGGAGCGAAAGAATTGCCTGCCACAGGAGACGTATCGCTTTGCCATTGAAGTGGCTGGCCGGTGTGGTGTCGGCACGATCGTTCATATGATCACCTCTATATTGAATAACTGGGCAAAGTATATCAAAAAAAGAGCCCTCTCCGGGGAGGAGAGGGCTCTTTTGGGCAGGTTATCAGGAATTGCCGGAGGTTACTGCCCCGCAGCAAGGGCGCTGATCTGGGCAGAGGTCAGGGTGCTGCTGAGGAAGCCCATGCCGCCGATGTTGCTGTTGATGGCGCTCTGGGTAGCCGAAGCAGACTTGCCTTGCTTCGAAGTCCCGTGGCACCCGGCACAGTACTGGTTGTAAAGAGCCCATGTCTTGGCAGGAGCCGGGGTCGGAGCCGGAGCCGGGGTCGGAGCCGGGGTCGGAGCCGGAGTCGGAGTCGGAGTCGGAGTCGGAGTCGGGGTCGGAGCCGGGGTCGGGGTCGGAGCCGGGGTCGGAGCCGGGGTCGGAGCCGGGGTCGGAGCCGGGGTCGGAGCCGGAGTAGGCTTAGTCGAGGCGTGTTGCTTCTTCTCCTTCCGCTTTTCGAGGCGCTCCTTCATCTCCTTCACCCGGTCTTTCATCTCCTTCTCTCTTTCCTGAATCTCCTTCTGGATCCTGCCGGCGTAATCATCGGCATAACCGGCAGGAATCACGGCGGTTTGAGCAAGTGCGAGAGCAAGGAACAGCGCGGCAGGTTTTATCATCTTTTTCATCGTTATGACTCCTTTTTTGTGATTAATTCGTTCTGTATGTGCTTATTGACCAGCGGCGATGGCGGTGATCTGGGCGGAGCTCAGGAAGCTGAGGGAACCCATGCCGCCGATGTTGCTGTTGATGGCGCTCTGGATAGCGGAGGCAGACTTGCCCTGTTTCGAAGTCCCGTGGCAACCGGCGCAGTACTGGTTATAGGTAGCCCAGGTCTTGGCCGGAGCCGGAGCAGGGGCCGGAGCAGGGGCCGGAGCCGGAGCCGGAGCCGGAGCCGGAGCCGGCGCCGGAGCCGGGGCAGGCGCCGGAGCCGGGGTCGGAGCCGGAGTCGGAGCCGGAGTCGGAGCCGGAGTCGGAGTCGGGGTCGGAGCCGGGGTCGGAGCCGGTACGGGCGGCATCGGTACCGGTTTCGGTGCCGGAGCAGGCTTCGGTACCCGTACCCGCCGCACTTTTCTCACGCCGTCGTCGTTTCTGTCGTGATCCCGCTCGTACTCGGCGTAGCCGGCAGTAACGATACCGGCGATGAGAAGGCTGGTGATACCACAGACCGAAGCGAATTTCCTAGACTTTTTGAACATGCTGTTCCTCCGAAATGGTGTTGATTCTGTTCTACTGCCTGTTTTTACTGCTGATGATTCGTCCACTCTGTCTTCGTCTTTGTTCAGATACACCTCCTTGTGATTGCCCCGGCTTTGTTTGTGTCCGGACACAAAAAAGCCGGGACCGAAGATCAGGTGATATTTCGGCATCCCGGCTGTCTCAGAGAGACCCTATGGGCTTTCCGCCCCATTCTCGCGAATGGTTTAGTCTTATCGGCTATCGCCTTTTGACAGACGATGATACTCACAAAAAAGCCGGGGCCTTATATCACATCGTGACACTTCGGCATCCCGGCTGTCTCAGAGAGACCCTATAGGCTTTCCGCCCCATTCTCGCGAATGGTTTAGTATTATCGGCTATCGCGCGTTGATAAACGATGAGAAAACAGAACAGCCGGGGCCGATTATCAGTAATTGATATTTCGGCAACCCGGCTGTCTCTGTAAGACCCTGTAGGCTTTCCGCCCCATCCTCGCGGATGGTTTAGTATTATCGTCTATCTTCTCAACAAGTTTTGTGTGACTTTATTCGATCAAAGTAAATCTGTCAACAATTTTTTTGCAGACTGAAAGCAGGTCTCTATCCCAATTGTAACTTAATTAAGTGAATTACATTATCCCTGGTGAGCAATCCCGGCCGCAAATATGCAAGCCCGAATCTTGATTTGACAGTACCGAGAGATCTAGATGAGAGACGGTTTTTCGCCACGCAGCGGTTGGTTGGTGGCCGGGCTGAGGCGCCAGGCCAAAGATGCTTGCCGGTCGTGGCCCATATGACGTATTCTGTCCCGCTGACGGTGCAGAGTCTCGGGAGAGAAAAATAAGGGGGAATCCGTTTCGTGGCACTCAATGTCTATACGAGCAACCGGATGGAAGAGCTGGCGGCGCGACTTGGCGATGTTCTCGGCGCCCGCCCCCTTGCCGATCCGCTTTCCCCGGAGGTGCTGGTCGTCCAGAGCCGGGGGATGCAGCGCTGGCTGGCGATGGAACTGGCGGCGCGGTTCGGCGTCTGGGCCAATGCCCGCTATCCCTTCCCCAATGCATTCGTGCAGGAGCTCTTCACGGCGGCGGTCCCCGGCGCCAGGGAGCTTTCCTCCTTCGATCCTGCAGTGCTGACCTGGCGGATCATGGCACTCCTCCCCGATTTTCTCGATCATCCTGCCTTTGCGAGCATTGGCGGCTACCTGACAGGCGGCGGGGGGGAGCTGAAGCTGTACCAGCTGTCGGGAAAGATTGCCGATACCTTCGACCAGTACACTATTTTCCGCCCCGAGATGCTTGCCGGGTGGGAGCAGGGGAGCGAGGAGCATTGGCAGGCGCTGCTCTGGCGGGCACTGGTGGCAGCTGGTGGTCTGCACCGCCAGCGGCTGCGCGAGGAGTTCTTCGACCGCCTCGCCCGGCGCGACTTGGCCGATCTCGGCCTGCCGGAGCGGATCACGGTTTTCGGGGTCTCGTACCTGCCGAAATTCCATCTCGAGGTCTTTTCCCGCATCTCCCCCTTCACCGAGGTGAACCTCTTCGTCATGAGTCCCTGCCGGGAGTATTGGGCGGATATTCTCCCCGAGCGGGTCCTTGCCCGTCTCTCCCCGGAAGAGCGCGCGGCGCGGATCGAGGGGAATCCGCTCCTCGCCTCCCTCGGCCGGCTCGGCAAGGAGTTTTCGGATATCATCGTCGAGCTCAGCGCCGCTGCCGGCGGCGAGGCCGACCTCTACCGGGAGGCGGGCGGTACGACCCTGCTGGAGATGATCCGGGACGACATCCTCAATCTCCGGGGAGGAGAGCCCCATCTCCCCAAGCGGCGGATCGGCGAGGGGGACCGCTCCCTCCGCATCCATGCCTGCCACAGCCCGATGCGCGAGGTCGAGGTGCTCCACGACAACCTCCTGGCGCTTTTCGAGGAGATGGAGGAGCTGGAGCCGCGCCAGGTCCTCGTCATGACGCCGGACATCGAGGCATATGCCCCGTACATCTCGGCCTTCTTCGACGGCTGCCGGGACCCGGGGAAGCGGATTCCCTACGCCATCGCCGACCGGGGCATCGGCAGGGGCGGGGGGCTCGCCGAGATGTTTCTGGCCATCCTCGATCTCCCGGGGAGGCGCTTTCCGGTCACGGCGGTCATGGATATCTTCGCCGCCGCCCCGGTGCACGAACGGTTCGGCGTCGACAGCCCGGGGCTCGACCTTGTCCGCCGGTGGCTCGAGGAGACCCGCATCCGCTGGGGAATGGACGAGGAGGAGCGGCGCGCCGCCGGCTTTCCCCCGTTCCGGGAGAACAGCTGGCGGGCGGGACTCGACCGGCTCCTCCTCGGCTACGCCATGCCCGAGGAAGGGGGGGCCCTCTTCGGCGGCATCCTCCCGTACGACGCCATGGAGGGGGAGGGGCCGGCGGTGCTCGGGCGGTTTCTCACCTTCGTGGAACGGCTGCACGGGCTCCTGGCCGATCTCGAACAGCCCCGCCTGCTGCCTGAATGGGAAGAACTCCTGCGACGAATCCCTGACGATTTCTTCGCTCCGGCAGAGGAGGCCGGCTTCGAGCTGGCGGCGCTGCAACGGATTTTCGACGAGATGCGGGAGCTTCAGCGAGTGTCCGGATTTGCCGGGAGGGTAGGACTGCCGGTGATCCGCGCCTGGCTCGGGGGGCGGCTGGAACACGAGCAGCCGGGGGCGGGCTTTCTGTCCGGCGGCGTGACCTTCTGTGCCATGCTCCCGATGCGGAGCATCCCGTTTCGGGTGATTGCCATCCTGGGGATGAATGATGATTCCTTCCCCCGGCAAAACCGCCCCCCCGGCTTCGACCTGATCGCCGCGGAGCGGCGCCCCGGCGACCGCTCCCTGCGCGACGAGGACCGCTATCTCTTCCTCGAAGCGCTTCTCTCCGCCCGCGAGCGGCTCCTGATCAGCTACATCGGCCAGAGTGTGCGGGACAACGCCACCCTGCCGCCGTCGGTCCTGGTGGAGGAACTCCTCGATTACCTGGAGCGGGGCTACAGCGACGGCCCTGCCGATTTTCCGGCATCGCTTGTGACGCGACACCGCCTCCAGCCCTTCAGCCCAGCGTACTTCACCGGGAAGGGAGAGCTGTTCAGCTATGCCGACGAGGAGTGCCGCGCCGTGACGAAGCGGCTGGCGGGGACCGTGCCGGCTCCCCCCTTCGTCGCGGAGCCCCTGCCGGAGCCTGCCGGGGAACTGCGCACCGTCCCCCTCGGAAACCTCCTCTCCTTTTTCGACAATCCGGCCCGCTACTTCGCCCGCACCCGCCTGGGGATCACCCTCGACGAAGCGGCTCCCCCCCTGGAGGACCGGGAGCCGTTCGGCCTCGGCTCCCTCGACGCCTACGCTCTGCGGCGCGAGCTGCTCGAAAGGCTGCTGGCGGGAGATGACTCGGCGACGCTTTTCCCCGTGGCGCGCGCCCGGGGCCTTCTCCCCCCCGCCCGCCAGGGAGAGATCGCGTTCCAGGCCATCGCCGCGGAGGTTGCGGAATTTGCCGCCCGGGTCGCCGAGCTGCAGGGAGGGGGAGGGGACCTGGAGCCCCTTGCCGTCGATCTCTCCGTCGGTCCATTCCGGGTCACGGGGACCCTCGGCGGGATCCGGAGCGAACGGCTCTTCCGCTACCGCTGCGCGAAGCTTTCGGGGCGCGACCAGGTGCGGCTCTGGATCGAACACCTGGTGCTTAACGCCGTTGCCGCCGGCGGGTACCCGGCCGCCAGCGTCCTGGCGATGTCCGACGCAACCCTTGCCTTCATGCCGGCGGTGGAAAGCCTCGCCTGCCTCGAAACGCTGCTTCACCTCTACTGGGAGGGGCTGCGGAGGCCGCTCAGGTTCTTCCCCCGCAGCGCCGCCGCCTATGCCAGGAAATGGGAGCTGGGAAGCGCCCGGAGTGTGTGGGGAGGCGACCATTACCCCGAACGGGACGATCCCTACTACCGGCTCTGCTTCGCAGGGGAGGATCCCCTCGACGGGGAGTTCGAGCGGATCTCCCGCGCCATCTTCGAGCCCCTCATGCTTCACTGTGGAGGGTGATCCATGGATGCCATGCTGACCTACGACAACCTGGGAATCGGGCTCGACGGGGTGAACCTCATCGAGGCGAGCGCCGGCACCGGCAAGACTTACGCCATCGCCTGCCTCTTCCTCCGGCTGGTGGTGGAGAAGGGGTTGCTGCCGGAAGAGATCCTGGTGGTCACCTTCACCGAGGCGGCCACCAAGGAGCTGCGCGCCCGTATCAGGGAACGGCTGCGGGATGCCCGTGACGCCTTTGCCGGCACGCTCTCGCCCGCGCGCACCGACCCGTTCCTCGACGGGCTGGCCGCCAACGCCAATGGCGCCGGTCCGGGGACGAAGGAGGCCCTGGAGCGGCTCGACCGGGCCCTCCGGACCTTCGACTGCGCCGCCATCTCGACGATTCACGGCTTCTGCTTCCGCGTCCTGAAGGAAAATGCCTTCGAAAGCGGCTCTCTCTACGACACCGAGCTCGTCACCGACCAGCGCGGGCTGCTGCAGGAGATCGCCGACGACTTCTGGCGCCGGTCGTTTTTCGGCGCCGACGCCGAGCTGCTGCCGGCGGCCCTGCGGGCCGGATGGTCCCCCGAGGGGCTTGCCGCGTTCCTCCGGGGGAAGGTCGGCAATCCCGAGCTCCTTCTCGTGCCGCGGTTCACCCCCGATGAGGTCGCGGCCCTCTCGGACGAAGCGGTACATACCTGCGCCGCCCTGGTGAGCCAGTGGCGACAGTGCCGGGGGGAGATCGAGGAGATCCTTTACGGGCACAAGGGGCTCAGCCGTTCCCGGAACAACCACCACCCCGAGATTGTCCCCCTTCTCATCGCGGGGATGGCCGCCTACCTGGAGGGAGGGAATCCCTTCGACCTCCCCGCCGGGTTCGAGAAGTTTTCCGCGGCGTACCTGCGGGACAACCGGCTGAAGAAGGTCGATCCTCCAGAACACCGGTTTTTCGACCTCTGCGAAGCGATGGCAACGATTGTCGGGAAGCGACTCCTCGCCCTCAACGGTAGCCTCGTGACTTTTGCCACGGCCCGACTCGCCGAGTTGAAGGCGGAGCGGAACATCCGCTTCTTCGACGACCTTCTCTCCGATCTCTACCGCGCCCTGGAGGGGGATAACGGTGCCGAGCTGGCGTTGCGCCTGCGCCGGCAGTACCGGGCCGCCCTCATCGACGAGTTCCAGGACACCGATCCGGTCCAGTACCGGATCTTCAGGCGGATCCACGCCGACGGCGGCGTTCCCCTCTTCCTGATCGGCGATCCCAAACAGTCGATCTACGGCTTCCGCGGCGCCGACATCTTCGCGTACCTGGAGGCCCGGGCGGATGTCCCCCCCCGGAGGCGGTTCACCATGACCAGCAACTGGCGCTCCACGCCGGGGATGGTGCGGGCGGTCAACCACCTCTTCGACCAGCGTCCCGGGCGCCCCTTCGTGGTGGAGAACATCGGCTATCCCGCGGTGAGCGCCGCCCGGAAGGGGAGTCCCCTGGTCCTCGACGGGCGTGACCCTGCGCCGCTGCAGCTCTGGTTCCTGGGGCGGACCGAGGATGATGGGGCCTGCATCGGTGTCGCCAAGGCGACCCGGCGCATCGTCGCCGCGGTGGCGGGGGAGATTGCGGGCCTTTTGGCCGACGGCTGCGCCGGGAATGCCACCATCGAGGGAGAGCGGCTTCAGCCGGAGCATATCGCGGTCGTGGTCCGAGGCCACGAGCAGGCGGGGCTGGTCCGCGAGGCCCTTGCGGGGCTCGGCATCCCGTCGGTGGTACAGAGCAGCGGCAGCCTCTTTGACACCGATGGAGCGCGGGACGTTCTGCGGGTCATGCAGGCCATTGCCGAGCCGGCCGGGGAGTCGGGGGTCCGGGCGGCGCTGGCCACCTCGCTGTTCGGCGTCTCCGCCAACGGCATTGCCCGGCTGCTGGACGACGAGCGCCAGTGGGAGGCGTGGCTGACGGCCTTTCGCGACTACCACGAACTGTGGCGGACGCGCGGCTTCATGACGATGTTTCGCACGCTCCTGGCCCGCGAGGGGGTGCGGGAGCGCCTGCTGCCGCTCGTTGATGGCGAGCGGCGCCTCACCGACATCAACCACTGCAGCGAGGTGATCCACGGCGTCGCCGTTGCCGGAGGGCTCGGCATGGAGCGGCTCTGCGCCTGGTTCGGCGAGCGGGTGAGCGTTCCCCCCGAGGGGGAGGAGTACCAGATCCGTCTCGAATCGGACGAGAAGGCAGTCAGGATCGTCACCGTTCACATCAGCAAGGGGCTCGAGTATCCGATCGTCTTCTGCCCCTTCGCCTGGGGCGGGGTACGGGACGACGGCGGGGTGGCGCTCTGTCACGACGGGTACCGGATGGTGGCCGATTTCGGATCGGAGCGGTTCGAGGAGCACCGGCTGCGGGCGCGCACTGAGAGCCTGGCCGAAAACGTCCGCCTCCTCTACGTCGCCCTCACCCGGGCGAAATACCGCTGCTACCTCGCCTGGGGGAAAATCCGGCATGCCGAGACGTCGGCCCCCGCCTACCTGCTTCACGCCCCGGGCGGCGGCGACGATGCCGACGTCACCACCGCCCTGGCGAAGGCGTTCGGAAAACTTCCCGACGCCACCCTCATGCAGCGTCTGGCGGAGCTTCGCCGGGGAAACGAGCCCCTGTTGTCCATCACCGTCAATCCCGGGCCGGAAGCAAAGCGGTACCAATGTGACCGGGACGTCCCTCCCGTCGCCGTCTGCCGCAGGTTCACGGGACGGATCGGCAGCGATTGGCGCGTTGCCAGCTTTACCTCCTTTGCCCTCCGCCACCGGACGGAGGAGGAGCAGCCCGACCGCGACCAGGGGACCACCAGTGCCGGGGAGCCGCCGGAGACCGAGGCGTTCCTACCCCCGCCCGGTTCCATCTTCGCCTTTCCCCGCGGCGCCCGGGCGGGGATCGTGCTCCATGCCATCTTCGAACAACTCAACTTTGCGCAGGCCCCGACCGGGACCATCCGCGAGGTTGTGACGCGGCAGCTCGAACGGTACGGCTTCGGCGACCAGTGGTGCGAGGCGGTCTGCTCGCTCGTCGGGAACGTCCTCCGGGTGCCCCTGGCGGGAGAGAGCTTTTCCCTCGCCTCCCTGAAGAAAGGGGAATGGGTCCCCGAGCTGGAATTCTACTTTCCCCTCGGGTTCGTCACCTCCGGGCGGGTGTCGGAGCTCTTGCGGCGCTGGGGCGGGCTCTCCGGCGGCGTCGATCTGGCCGAGGTCGCATCCCGGCTCGATTTCACGCCGGCACGGGGGATGGTTCGCGGTTTCATCGACATGGTCTTTCGCCACGGCGGGAGATACTACCTCGTAGACTGGAAGTCGAACCACCTCGGGAACCGCCCCGAGGAGTACCGCCGGGAGCGCCTGGTCCGGGAGATGGCGCGGGAGCTCTACCCCCTCCAGTATCTCCTCTACGCCGTGGCTCTGGATCGCCATCTCGCCGGCAGGGTTCCGGGCTACCGCTACGAGACGCACTTCGGAGGGGTCCTGTACGTCTTTCTCCGGGGGGTCGATCCCGAGCGGCCCGATCTCGGCATCTACCGCGACACCCCCCCGGCGGCGCTGGTGGGGGAGCTGGGATCGCTCCTGATTGCCGGCACGGGAGGAAACCATGCAGCCTGAAGCCACGCTCCTTCGGGAGATCGACCACCGCTTCGCCGACTTCATCTGCCGCATCGCCACCCGGCCGGCCGACGGGCTGCGGGAGGCCGCCCTTGCTCTGAGTTGCGCCGTCGGGCAGGGGCACACCTGTCTCGATCTGGCCGAGGCTTTTCCGGGAGGGTGGTCCGAGCTGCGAGCGGAAGAGCTTCTGGCCTCGGGAACCGTCGGCATGCCGGGCGAAAAAGCCCCCCTGATCCTCGACGGAGAGGGACGCCTGTATCTCTACCGTTGCTGGAAGTACGAGCGGGATCTTGCGGAATTACTGATGAAAAAAGCCGGGTTGGAGCTTGAGGTCGATGAGGTGCTCCTTGCCGACGGCATCACCCGGCTTTTCGGGCCCCGGCGGGATGGCGATACCGACTGGCAGCGGGTGGCCGCCGCGGCGGCGGTGCGCAGCGGTGTCTCGGTCATCTCCGGCGGCCCCGGTACCGGCAAGACCTCCACGGTGTCCAGGATCATGGCGCTCCTCCTCGAACAGGGAGGGGAGATGCCGGTGCGCATCGCCCTTGCCGCCCCGACCGGGAAGGCGGCGGCGCGGCTCAGAGAGTCGATCCGCGGGGCGAAGGAGCGCCTCGCCGTCCCCGGGGAGGTTCGGGACCGGATTCCCGACGATGTGATGACGCTCCACCGCCTGCTCGGCGTTATTCCCGGCTCCAGCCGTTTCCGCCACAACGCGGCGAATCTTCTCCCCCATGATGTGGTGATCGTCGACGAGGCCTCCATGGTGGCCCTGCCGCTCATGGCGAAACTTGTCGCCGCCATGGCCGTCCCCTCCCGCCTGATTCTCCTCGGCGACCGCGACCAGCTTGCGTCGGTGGAGGCGGGGGCGGTGCTGGGGGACATCTGCGATACGGGACGGGTGCACCGTTTTTCTACTTCGTTCCGCCGCTTTGCCGCCGAGGTTGCGGGCGAGGGGCTCATTCCTGGCGACACGGATCCGCATCCGGCTCCCCTGGCGGATGCGGTCGTCATTCTCCGGAAGAACTACCGGTTTGGAAGCGACAGCGGCATCGGCCGCCTGAGCCGGCTGGTGAACGAGGGAGACGGAGAGGGGGCGCTCGCGCTCCTCCGCGGCGCAGGCTCTTCCGGGGTGAGATGGCGAGAAACACCGTCGGTGGAAGCGCTTCCCAAGGCCCTCGAACAGAGGGTGATCAACGGCTATCGCCACTACCTGGAGCAGGATGATCCCGCCGCGGCCCTGGCGGCGTTCGACCGGTTCCGGATCCTTTCCGCCCTCCGCGACGGCAGGTATGGGGTCGACGGCCTCAATCACGCCGTCGAGCGGATTCTCTCCGCGGCACGGCTCATCGACGGCGAGCGGCGCTGGTATCTGGGACGGCCGGTCATGATCACCGTGAACGACTATTCGGTGCGGCTCTTCAACGGGGATGTCGGCATCGCGCTCCCCGACTCCGAGGCTGTCGGAGGACTCGCGGTCTTTTTCCCTTCGCCCGAGGGGGGGATCAGGAAGCTCTCGCCGCTGCGGCTCCCCCCCCACGAGACGGCGTTCGCCATGACCGTCCACAAGAGCCAGGGAAGCGAGTTCGATGCCGTTCTGCTGGTAATGCCGCCGTTCGAAGCACCCGTGCTGACCCGGGAGCTCCTCTACACCGGTATTTCCCGTGCCCGCACGGAGGTTGAACTCTGGTGCGGCGAGGATATCTTCCGCCGCGCGGTTTCGCGCCGGATCGAGCGCCGATCGGGGCTTCGGGATGCGCTCTGGGATGAGTCGCGTGGAGGAGATGGGGCGTAATCTCGCGGTTTGTCCCCGTGTTGCAGCTTTTTTCTTGACATGACGGAAAAGGTGGGTTATTAAACACGTCTCTTTACGGCGGTGTAGCTCAGCTGGTTAGAGCATACGGCTCATATCCGTAGTGTCCGGGGTTCAAGTCCCTGCACCGCCACCAATATCAGCAAACCCCTCTTCGCGGAAGAGGGGTTTTTTCGTTGGTGCGCCTGGAGCATTCAGGTGAAAGCGGTCCTCTCCAAAGTCCACTCCTTTGTCACAGAGCATGCGCTCTTCTCCCCCGGAGACACGGTTGTCGTCGCCGTTTCCGGCGGCCCCGACTCGGTGGCCCTCCTCGATATTCTCGCCGGTCTTGCCGCCCTGCGTCTGCGGCTGGTCGTTGCCCATCTGAACCATTCTCTGCGCGGGGCAGAATCGGACGAGGACGAGCGGTTCGTCGCCGCTCTTGCCGCCTCCTACGGTCTTCCGTTCGAGAGCGAAACGGCCGACGTGCGCGGTTTCAGCCGCCGCGAGCGCCTGTCGCTGGAAGATGCCGGGCGCCGCTGCCGGTACGCTTTTTTCGACCGGCTTGCCGCACGTTATGGTGCCTCGTCCGTGGCGCTGGCCCACCATGCCGACGACCAGGCTGAAACTCTTTTACTGCGCCTGCTCCGTGGGGCGGGGGTGACGGGGCTCTCCGCCATGGCCCCGCGCACGGCGGGCCGCTACGTCAGGCCGCTCCTTGCCCTTTCCCGCCATGAGATCGAGCGCTATCTCCAGACCCGGCGGCTCTCCTTCCGGATCGACTCCTCCAACACCGACACCACGTTTCTGCGCAACAGGGTACGCCACGAGCTCATGCCGGCCCTTGCCCGGTTCAATCCCGAAATCTCCCGCCGTCTGGCGGTGACGGCCGATCTGCTGGCCGCTGATGAGGAGGTGCTGGAGTGCGCCACGGCAGTTGCCTTTCAGCGGCTCTGCCGAGGGGAGGGGGGGGAGGGGGTTGCGCTCGATCTGGAGGCGCTTCTTCGCGAGCCGCGGGGAATCCGCTACCGGATTTACCGGCGCTGCGTCGAGATGGTCAAGGGTAATCTCGCCCGACTTGCCTTCAGTCACGTGGGACAGATCGACGACATCGTCCGTTCACCGCGTCCCAATCTCAGCTGCACGCTCCCGGAGGGGGTAGCGGTCACGAGGGCCTACGGGATGCTCTTCATCGGCGGCACGACCGATACGGGCACGTTCGAGGGGGAGGTGCTCATCGACGGGCCGGGATCCTTTCCTCTGCCGGGGGGAGGGGAGTTGCTCGTGGAGGTGGGTCCTCCCCCTGCGAACCTGGATTTTCCGCCGCACGCGGCCTGCTTCGATCTCGAACGCGCGCCATTCCCCTGGCTGGTGCGGGGGGTACGGCCCGGGGATCGCATCCGTCCCCTCGGCATGACCGGAAGCAGAAAGGTCAAGGACCTCTTTGTCGACGAGAAGGTTCCCCGGGGTGTCCGCCGGAAGATCCCCCTGGTTTTCAGCGGCGGTGAGTTGATCTGGGTCTGTGGATATCGCGTGGGCGAACGCGTCCGGGTTGCCGCTGACACCGCTCGCGTGGCCCGCGCGGAAGTCCGCCACAGGCCCCTGAAGTGACCTGAAATCACTTGTCATCCAGTGTCCGTTATGATAGCTTTTTTCAATTATTCAAACACTTCGCGCAGAGGGGGTCCGCTACGGTGACCGACACCGGACCGATCGCCTCATCCATTCCTCGGGGGTAGCCTTGAACCAATTTTACAAAAATCTTGCGCTCTGGCTGGTGATCAGCTTGATGATGATCCTCCTCTTCAATCTCTTCAACAAGCCGCGCACCACCGCCGAACGCCTCAGCTACAGCGATTTCATCGCCGCCGTAGACGCGGGGAAGGTGAATTCGGTTGTCATCCAGGGGAACGACATCATCGGCAAGTTCTCGGACGGCAAGGAGTTCCACAGCTACAAGCCGATGGACGCCATGCTCTCCGACAAGCTCATCGAGAAGAAGATTACCGTCTCCGCCAAGCCGGAGGAGGAGAAGGTCTCCTGGTTCTCGATCTTCATCTCCTGGTTCCCGCTTCTCTTCCTCGTGGGGGTCTGGATCTTCTTCATGCGGCAGATGCAGGGCGGGGGGGGCAAGGCGATGGCCTTCGGGAAGAGCCGGGCGAAGCTCCTCACCGAGGCCCAGGGGCGGATAACCTTCGAAGATGTGGCCGGCGTCGACGAAGCCAAGGAAGAGCTCGAGGAGATCATCCAGTTCCTCAAGGATCCGAAGAAGTTCACCAAGCTCGGCGGCCGCATCCCCAAAGGTGTGCTTCTCGTCGGTCCTCCGGGCACCGGCAAGACGCTTCTGGCCCGGGCGGTGGCGGGTGAGGCGGGAGTGCCGTTTTTCTCGATTTCCGGCTCCGATTTCGTGGAGATGTTCGTCGGCGTCGGGGCGTCCCGGGTCCGCGACCTGTTCGTGCAGGGGAAGAAAAACGCCCCGTGTATCATCTTCATTGACGAGATCGACGCCGTCGGCCGTCATCGGGGTGCCGGCCTCGGCGGTGGGCACGACGAGCGGGAGCAGACCCTGAACCAGCTCCTGGTGGAGATGGACGGATTCGAGTCCAACGAGGGGGTCATCCTGATTGCCGCCACCAACCGTCCCGACGTTCTCGACCCGGCGCTGCTCCGCCCCGGCCGTTTCGACCGCCAGGTGGTGGTGCCCCAGCCCGACGTGAAGGGACGGGAGATGATCCTCAAGGTTCACACCAAGAAGACCCCGTTGGCGCCCAACGTCGACCTCGCCGTCATCGCCAGGGGGACTCCCGGCTTCTCCGGCGCCGATCTGGCGAACGTGGTGAACGAGGCGGCGCTTCTTGCCGCCCGCAAGGACAAGAGCGTGGTTGAAATGCAGGATATCGACGACGCCAAGGACAAGGTGCTCATGGGGGTCGAGCGCCGCAGCATGGTCATCTCCGAGGAGGAGAAGAAGAACACCGCCTACCACGAGGCCGGCCATACCCTCATCGCCAAGCTGATTCCCGGCACCGATCCGGTCCACAAGGTCTCCATCATCCCCCGCGGGCGCGCCCTTGGGGTTACGATGCAGCTTCCCAGCGAGGACAAGCACAGCTACTCGAAGGAGGCGCTCCTCAACCGGATCGCCGTTCTCATGGGAGGCCGCGCCGCCGAGGAAATCATCTTCGGCAGCCTCACCACCGGGGCGGGGAACGACATCGAGCGTGCCACCGAAATCGCCCGGAAGATGGTCTGCGAGTGGGGGATGAGCGAGAAGATGGGGCCGGTCACCTTCGGCAAGAAGGAGGAGTCGATCTTCCTCGGCCGCGACATGTCGATGCACAAGAACTACAGCGAGGCGACCGCGGTGGAGATCGACGTCGAGATCCGGCGGATCATCGAGGAAAGCTACGGTCGGGTGAAGACACTGCTTCGGGAAAACGTCGATCTCCTGCACGACATCTCCCTCCAGCTCATCGAGAAGGAAAACCTGAGTGGCGAAGAGGTCGACCGGATCATCGACGTCGGACGCGCGAAAACGGCCACCGGGGTATCTTCCGAAGCGCCATGATTCCTCCTGTCGGGATCCCAGCCTCCCGCTTTTGCAGTGAAACAGCATGTTTGTGGACCTTTGGCCGGCGTTCGTTCGATTTTTCGCGGCGTCCCGGCATCATGGGGATTCTCAATGTGACTCCGGACTCGTTCTCGGACGGGAATGTCTATTTCGACCCTTCCCGTGCGGTGGCGAGGGCGCTCGAGATGGAGGCCGAGGGGGCCGACATCATCGACATCGGCGGCGAGAGCACCCGCCCTTTTGCTCCGCCGGTCGGTGCCGACGAGGAGCTGCGGCGGGTCGTGCCGGTGGTGGAGGCGCTGGCGGGGCGGCTCTCCATTCCCATTTCCGTCGATACCTACAAAGCCGTAGTCGCCCGCGCCGCAGTGAACGCCGGTGCCGAAATCGTGAACGACGTCAGCGGCCTCACCTTCGATGCGGAGATGGCTGCCACCGTCGCGGAGACCGGGGCGGGCCTCGTCGTGATGCACACGCGGGGAACGCCCGACTCGATGCAGCTCTCAACCGGCTATGGCGACATCGTCGCCGAAGTCCTCGCTTTTCTGGAAGAGTCCCTTTCCATCGCCCGTTCGGCCAGGATTCCCGCCGAACGGGTAGTGGTCGATCCCGGCATCGGCTTCGGGAAGAGCAAAGAAGGCAATCTCGAAATCCTGCGGCGGATGCGGGAATTCGCCATTCTTGGCCGCCCCGTTCTCCTCGGCACGTCCCGCAAGGGTTTCATCGGCAAGGTTCTTGGCCGCGAGGTGGATGAGCGGCTCTTCGGGACCGCGGCCACGGTGGCCCTCGGTGTTGCTGAGGGGGCCTCCATCTTCCGGGTCCATGACGTCAAGGCGATGCGCGATGTCGCCGACATGGCCCATGCCATAGCGTATCCTGCCGACTGAGCCCTTCCGCCGGTTCACCGGGCGGGAAACGGGGCGTATCGTATCTCCTCCCGTCTGGTGGCAATGATGCCTGATTCTCTCCAATTTTTCGCATGGCGCGACCTCGTCGACATTGCGGTCGTCGCGTACCTCATCTACCGGCTCATTCTGCTCCTGAAGGGTGGGGTGGCTGTCCGCCTTCTGGTCGTCCTCTCCTGCCTCGCCGTCCTCTACTCCCTGTCCGCCCTGACCGGTCTCGAAACCTTTCACTGGCTGCTCGACTCGTTCTTCGGCTCGCTTGTCCTGATCCTGGTCATCGTTTTCCAGAGCGATATCCGCCGTCTTCTCGTCACGTTGGGGCGAGCGCGCCCGGCGCGGGGAATGGACCAGGAGGAGGCCTCGGAGGTGCTCGACGAACTGGTGGGGGCGATGGCCAATCTCTCGGCCCGCCGTCACGGCGCCCTGGTCATTATCGAACGTGAGATGGGGCTGATGCCGTACGTTCAGACCGGGACGGAAATCGACGCGAAGATCACGAGCGAGATCCTCACCTCCATTTTCCTCCCCTACTCGCCGATCCACGACGGAGCGGTCATCGTGCGCAAGGGGAAACTGACCAGGGCCGGCTGCTTTCTCCCCCTTTCGCAGAATCCGAACATCAGCAAATCCCTCGGAACCCGCCACCGCGCGGCCTTGGGACTGACCGAGCTGACCGATGCCGTTGCGCTCGTCGTCTCCGAAGAAACCGGAATGATGTCGGTGTCGGCCGGGGGAAAGCTCACGCCGGTTGCCGATGCCGGGGCGCTGCGCAAGCTTCTGAGACGTCTTATCGAACCGCGGTGGCTGACATGAAGTGGACTACGGTGACAAGGGATGCCGACATCAAGATTCTGTCGCTCGTTCTCGCCGCTGCGCTCTGGTTTACCGTCGCCGGCAACCGCACGGGGGAGCTGACGCTCACCGTTCCCCTCGTCGTCCGGAATCTTCCTCCCGGGATTGCGGTTACCCGCATGGAGCACCCCGCTCTCCAGGTGACCATCTCGGGGCCGAAAATTCTTTTGTTGAAGCTCCGGGGTGAAAAGATTATCATGCCGCTCGACATGGGGGGGCTCAAGGAGGGACGTGTGCTTTTCGCCGGTTTTGACCGATCGCTTCCGCTCCCGACCGGGGTGCGAGTGACCCGGGTTTGTCCCGCTTCGGTTGAAGTTGTGCTCGCCCGGGGCCCTGCCGGAAAATATCCCTGAGACTATCCTTTATGCAGGAGTTCATATGAAAAAGCTCTTCGGAACCGATGGGGTCCGCGGCGTTGCGAACGTTTACCCGATGACCACCGAAATGGCGATGCAGATCGGCCGGGCTGCCGCCTATCTCTTCAAGAACGGCAACCGCCGTCATCGCATCGTGATCGGCAAGGATACCCGCCTCTCCGGGTATATGCTCGAAAACGCGCTGGTCGCCGGGATCTGCTCCATGGGGGTCGACGTCCTGCTGGTGGGGCCCCTTCCGACCCCCGGCATCGCCAACATTACCTCGTCCATGCGCGCCGACGCCGGGGTCGTCATCTCCGCCTCCCACAACCCGTTTCAGGACAACGGGATCAAGTTCTTCTCCCGCGAGGGATTCAAGCTCCCCGACGAGATCGAGCTGAAGATCGAGGACCTCATTTTCTCGAAAAAAATCGATTCCCTCCGCCCCATCGCGACCGAAGTCGGCAAGGCGTACCGGATCGACGACGCCGTGGGGCGCTACGTTGTCTTTCTCAAGAACACCTTCCCCAAAGAGCTGGATCTCACCGGCATGAAGATAGTCCTCGACTGCGCCAACGGCGCCGCCTACAAGGTGGCGCCGGCGGTCCTGGAGGAGCTCGGCGCGGAGGTGATCCCCTTCGGCGTGAAGCCCAACGGGTCGAACATCAACGCGGGATGCGGCTCGCTCCATCCCGAGGTCATCAGCGAGGCGGTGAAGGAGCACCGGGCCGACCTGGGAATCGCCCTCGACGGCGACGCCGACCGGGTGATCTTCGTGGATGAGTTCGGCAACGAGGTGGACGGCGATCACATCATGGCCATCTGCGCCACCGACATGCTGAAGAACAAGGCGCTGTACCGCAACACCCTCGTGGCGACGGTGATGAGCAACATGGGACTCGACATCGCCGTGAAACGGGCGGGGGGAAAGGTGGTCAAGACGGCTGTCGGCGACCGCTACGTGGTGGAGGAGATGCTGAAAGAAGGGTATAATCTCGGGGGAGAGCAGTCGGGCCACATGATCTTCCTCGATCACAACACCACCGGCGACGGGATGCTCTCGGCGCTTCAGCTCCTTGCCATCATGCGCCGGAGCGGCCGGACCCTTTCGGAGCTGGCCGAGGTGATGATCCCTCTGCCGCAGGTGCTGGTGAATGTGCGGGTGGCCGAGAAGAAGGACATCATGACGATCCCGGAGGTTGCCTCCCTCATTCGCGGGATCGAGGAAAAGCTGAAGGACGAGGGACGGATCCTCATCCGGTATTCGGGAACCGAGCCGCTGCTGCGGATCATGCTGGAGGGGCAGGACAAGTACCAGATCACCGGCTGGGCGAAGGAGATCGCCGATCTGGTCGAGAAGAAGATCGGAGGGAAGTGAGTGGCGAAACTCGGGGTGAATATCGATCACGTGGCAACGATCCGGCAGGCGCGGGGAGGAGTCGAACCCGACCCCGTGGCTGCGGCCGTGCTGGCGGAGATGGCCGGGGCTGACGGCATCACCGTCCACCTGCGCGAAGACCGGCGGCATATCCAGGATCGAGACCTGAAGCTGCTGCGCCAGACCGTGAAGACGAGGCTCAATCTTGAGATGGCGGCTACCGAGGAGATGGTAGGGATCGCCCTGTCGCTGAAGCCCGACATGTGTACCCTCGTTCCGGAGAAGAGACAGGAGTTGACCACCGAGGGGGGACTCGACGTCCGGATAAACATCCAGGGTATCGCGGAGATCGTGGGAAAGCTTCAGGATGGCGGCATCATCGTCAGCCTTTTCATCGATCCCGACCCCGACCAGGTGAAGGCCGCCAGCAAGGCCGGCGCCGACTACATCGAGATCCATACCGGTACCTTCGCCGAGGCGCGCACCTGGAAGGACGAGCGCGCCGAGCTGGAGCGGATCGAGAACGCAATCAAGCTCGGCACCAGGCTCGGCCTGGGGATCAACGCCGGTCACGGCCTCAACTACAACAATATCCGAAAGATTGCGGCTCTGGGGGGGATCGAGGAGTTCAATATCGGCCATTCGATCATCTCCCGGGCGGTTTTCGCGGGACTCGACCGCGCGGTGCGGGACATGGTCGATCTCGTGAAGTATGCGTAGGCCGGGCGTGATCTTCGGCACCGGCGTCGACATTGTGGATATCACCCGCTTCGAGCGTCTGCTCGGGGAAGGGAACGAGCGGCTCTTCGACCGCCTCTTTACGGTGCATGAACGCGAATACTGCGCCGGCAAGGCGCGGAGTGCCCAGCACTATGCCCTCAGGTTTGCGGCCAAGGAGGCGTTTCTGAAGGCCTGCGGCCTCGGTTTGCGGGAGGGGATGACCTGGCATGATGTGGAGGTGGTGAATGACAGCCTCGGCAAGCCGGAGCTGCGACTGCACGGCCAGGCGCTCACGATCTTCACGGACCTGGAATTGACGAAGTCGTTCGTGGCCCTTTCCCACGATGGCACCTTCGCCGTGGCGATGGTGATACTGGAGCGGGCATGAAGGTTGTTACCGGCGAAACCATGCAGGCGATGGATCGGCGCGCCATCCGGGAGTTCGGCGTGCCGGGGCTTGCCCTCATGGAAAATGCCGGCCGGGGCTGTGCCGATGCGATTATCGAGGCCTTCGGCGTGCGGGGACCGCGGACGGTTCTCGTGGTTGCGGGCAAGGGGAACAACGGAGGGGATGGCTATGTGATCGCCCGCCTCCTGGGGGAACAGGGGTGGCAGGTCAAAACGATCGTTCTGGCCGAGCGGGAAGAGATCACGGGTGATGCGCGGGCGAACCTGGACCGGCTCGCGCCCTCCGAGGTCGTTTTCTCTTCCCCTCCCGCGGGGCTCACCCCCTGGCGCGCCGAGCTGGAAGAGGCGACCGTCGTGGTCGACGCCCTGCTGGGGACGGGGTTGCGCAGCGAGGTGCGGGGAGCTTACGCCGAGGCCATTGCCCTCATCAACGACTCCGGGAAGCCCGTCGTGGCGGTCGATATCCCGTCGGGGATTGATGCAACGACCGGCAAGATACTCGGGGTGGCGGTGAGGGCCGATCTTACCGTGACGTTCGCCCTGGCAAAGCTGGGTCATCTCCTTTACCCGGGGACCGATCATTGCGGTCTCCTCAGGATTGCGGATATCGGGATTCCGCGCGAGGTGGCCGACGGAGCGCCGGGGATCGACTATGTCGACCGCGAGGCGGCGCGGCTTCTTGTATGCAGGCGCGAGCGACAGGCCCACAAGGGGAGCTTCGGGCACTGCCTCGTCGTTGCCGGTTCCACGGGGAAGAGCGGCGCTGCGGCCATGGCGGCGAACAGCGCGGTGCGAAGCGGCGCGGGGCTCGTCACCCTGGCGGCGCCCGCGACGCTGAATGCAATTCTGGAGATAAAGACCACCGAGGCGATGACGCTTCCCCTGGACGACGGGGGGAGGGGGGTGCTCGACGAGCGGGCCCTTCCCGCCATCATGCAGGCGGCGGAAGGGAAGAGCGTAGTCGCCATCGGGCCGGGGATCTCGTGGGACCCGGAGACGGCCCGGCTGGTCCGGCGCCTCGTATCCGAAGTCGAGCTTCCCCTCGTGGTGGATGCCGATGCTCTGAATGCCCTCTCGGAGCAGATCGACGTCCTGATGGGGAAACGCTCGCCGGTGGCCGTGCTGACCCCGCATCCGGGCGAAATGGCCCGCCTGGCCGGTATCTCCACGGCTGAAGTGGAGGGGGACCGGCTTGGCGTAGCCTGTGAATTTGCCGCGCGATACGGTGTTTATCTCATCCTCAAGGGAGCGAGGACGGTGGTTGCCGCCCCCGACGGCAGGATGGCGATCAACGGCAGCGGCAACCCCGGCATGGCTTCGGGCGGGATGGGAGACGTGCTGACCGGAGTTCTTGCCGCGCTCTTGGGGCAGGGATACGAGCCGTTTGCCGCCTGTCGCCTCGGGGTCTTCATTCACGGGCATGCAGCCGACATCGTTGCCGCCGGCAAGGGGGAGATCGGCATGTCGGCGGTCGATGTACAGGAATGTCTCCCCTCGGCATTCCGCAATCTCATATCACAGACGGGAGAATGACCATGCTGAAGGTTAGGGATATCATGACGACCGACGTCGTCACCGTGAGGCTGGAAACCGGCATCAGGGAACTGGCCGAAATTTTCACATCCCGCCGCATCGGCAGCGTGCCGGTGGTGGACGAGGGGGGAAACCTGATCGGAATCGTTACCGAGTCCGACCTGATCGAGCAGGATCGAAATCTTCACATTCCGACTGTGATTTCCCTCTTCGACTGGGTCTTCTACCTCGAGAGCGAGAAGAAATTCGAGAAGGAACTGCAGAAGATGACCGGCCAGACGGTGGCGGACATCTATACCGGTTCGGTTGAAACGGTGACGCCCGATACATCGGTTTCCGATGTCGCCGATATCATGAGCACCAGGAAAGTTCACACCCTGCCGGTGGTCGAGGGAAGGAAACTCGTCGGCATCGTCTCGCGCATCGATCTCATCAAGACCATGGTGAAGTAGGCCCCGTGGTTACCATTCTTTCCCGCAGCGTCGATGAAACGGTACTTCTCGGCGAGCGCCTCGGGCGGGTGCTGACCGCCGGCACTTTTGTCGCCCTGTACGGAGAGCTCGGCAGCGGCAAGACCCATTTTGCCCGGGGGGTGGCCACAGGAGTCGGTGTCGAGGCGACGGTTCCCGTCACGAGCCCCACCTTTACGCTGCTGAACGAATATGCCGGGAGGATCCGTCTGTACCATTTCGACCTCTACCGCCTGGCGGGCGGGGACGATGCGGTAGAACTCGGTTTTGACGAGTACTTTCACGGCGAAGGGGTCTGTCTCGTCGAGTGGGCCGAGCGTCTGGGGAACGAGCTTCCTTCCGAAAGGCTGGATGTGACCCTCCATCATGTGGATGAGTCCACCCGCAGGCTCGACTTTGTCCCCCGCGGGCCGAACCATGAGGCATTATTAAAAAAATGTTTTGACCGGCGTAGTGAATCCTGATATTAAGGGACGATGCGCCGGGCTAATGTATGCGAACGGGCATCTTTCCGCACTGAACACGGCAAAGGAGGAAGAGTAGATGGCTCTGGTGGTCCAGAAATATGGCGGCACCTCGATGGGATCGGTTGAACGCATCCGCAACGTTGCCAAGCGGGTCGCCAAAACATACGACGCCGGCAACGACATGGTGATTGTAGTGTCGGCAATGTCCGGTGAAACCAATAAGCTTGTTGCCCTGGCGAACGAGATCTGTGAATTTCCCGATAACCGCGAATACGATGTGCTGGTCGCCTCGGGGGAGCAGGTGTCCATTGCGCTTCTGGCGATGTGCCTCAAGTCGATGGGATACAAGGCGAAGTCGTACCACGGGTGGCAGGTGCCGGTGATTACCGACAGCGCCTTCAGCAAGGCCCGCATCGAAGAGATCCCGGACACGAAGATCCGTGCCGATCTGAAGGATGGCACGATCGTCATCGTTGCCGGTTTTCAGGGAATCGATCGCGAGGGGAACGTCACCACGCTGGGCCGCGGTGGTTCCGATACCTCCGCCGTCGCTCTGGCTGCCGCCATGAAAGCCGATGTCTGCGAGATCTACACCGATGTCGACGGTGTCTATACCACCGACCCGAACATCTGTCAGGACGCCCGGAAGATCGAGAAGGTCTCCTACGACGAGATGCTCGAACTGGCGAGCCTCGGCGCCAAGGTGCTCCAGATCCGTTCCGTCGAGTTCGCCAAGAAATACAATGTGGACGTGCATGTCCGTTCCAGTTTCAATGATAATCCAGGGACAATGGTTACCAAGGAGGATAAGGATATGGAAGCTGTTCTCGTTTCAGGGATTGCCTACGACAAGAACGAGGCGAAGATCGCTGTCATGGGGGTGCCGGACAAGCCGGGGATCGCCGCCAAGATATTGTCGCCCCTTTCCGACGCCAATATTTCGGTGGATATGATCGTGCAGAACGCCAGCGAGGGTGGGTTGACCGACTTCACCTTCACTGTTACCAAGGCCGATTTCAAGAAAGCGCTCGCCATCACCCGCGAAGTGGCGAAGGAGATCAACGCCAAGGAAATTGCCGAGGACGAAAACATCTCGAAAATTTCCATTGTGGGTGTGGGGATGCGGAGCCATGCCGGCGTGGCGACCAAGATGTTCCAGACCCTTGCCAAGGAGGGGATCAACATCCAGATGATCTCCACCTCCGAGATCAAGGTGTCGGTCGTAATCGACGCCAAGTATACGGAACTCGCGGTCCGGGTCCTGCACGACGCCTTCGGACTCTCCGGCAAGTAACTACCGCAGCCAAGAAACGTTTTGCGGATAGCGTCTAGTGTCCGGTGGGTCCATCGCGATGCTAAACGCTATTTGCGTATCTAATCTCATACATTCAAAGGGTGGACCAATGAGCCTCGTGAAACTGTACGACACCACTCTCCGTGACGGCACCCAGGCGGAGGATATCTCGTTTCTTGTTGAAGATAAGCTGCGTATTGCCCACAAGCTCGACGAGCTTGGCATTCACTACATCGAGGGTGGGTGGCCCGGGAGCAACCCCAAGGATGTCGCTTTCTTCAAGGACATCAAGAAGGAAAGGCTCTCGCAGGCGAAAATAGCGGCGTTCGGCTCAACGCGCCGGGCCAAGATTACCCCCGACAAGGACCACAACCTGAAGACCCTCGTGCAGGCCGAGCCGGACGTTTGCACCATCTTCGGCAAGACGTGGGACTTCCATGTGCGCGAGGCGCTGCGGATATCGCTCGATGAGAACCTGGAGCTGATATTCGATTCGCTGGAGTACCTCAAGTCGCGGGTCCCCGAGGTGTTCTACGACGCCGAGCACTTCTTCGACGGTTACAAGGCCAATCCCGAGTATGCCATCAAGACCCTCAAGGCGGCCCAGGACGCCAAGGCGGACTGCATCGTTCTGTGCGACACCAACGGTGGGACCATGCCGTTTGAGCTGGTCGAGATCATCAAGGAGGTCCGCAGGCAGATCTCCACCCCGCTGGGAATCCACACCCATAATGATTCCGACTGTGCCGTCGCCAACTCGCTCCATGCGGTCGACCAGGGAATAGTCCAGGTCCAGGGGACCATCAACGGCTTCGGCGAGCGCTGCGGCAACGCCAATCTCTGCTCCATCATCCCGGCCCTCAGGCTCAAGATGCAGAAGGAGTGCGTGAGCGACGAGCAGCTCCGAAAGCTTCGGGATCTCTCCCGGTTCGTCTACGAGCTCGCCAATATCTCGCCCAACAAGCACCAGCCTTACGTCGGGAACTCTGCCTTTGCCCACAAGGGGGGAGTGCACGTGAGCGCGATCCAGCGCCACCCGGAGACGTACGAGCATCTGCGTCCCGAGCTCGTGGGCAATATGACGAGGGTGCTGATTTCCGACCTCTCCGGCCGCTCCAACATCCTCGCCAAGGCCGAGGAGTTCCATATCAATATGGACAGCAAGGATCCGGTGACTCTCGAGATCCTCGACAACATCAAGGAGATGGAAAACCGCGGCTACCAGTTCGAAGGGGCGGAGGCCTCCTTTGAGCTTCTCATGAAACGTGCCCTCGGCACCCACCGGAAATTTTTCTCGATCATCGGCTTCCGCTGTATCGACGAGAAGCGCCACGAAGACCAGAAGCCTTTCTCCGAGGCAACGGTCATGGTGAAGGTGGGGGGGAAGATCGAGCATACCGCGGCGGAGGGGAATGGCCCGGTCAACGCCCTCGACAACGCCCTGCGCAAGGCCCTTGAGAAATTCTATCCGAAGCTCAAGGAGGTAAAGCTCCTCGATTACAAGGTGCGGGTCCTCCCGGCCGGGCAGGGGACAGCGTCGTCGATCCGGGTCCTCATCGAGTCGGGCGACAGGGAAGCCCGTTGGGGCACCGTCGGTGTCTCCGAAAATATCATCGACGCTTCCTATCAGGCCCTTATCGACAGCATCGAGTACAAGCTCCACAAGAGCGAGGAAGCGGAGAGCGTCAAGAAGTGAACGAGAGGGGACGGCGGCTTGCCCTGCTGTTTCTGGCCGCCCTGATCGCCCTTCCGGTTGTTCTGAGAGGCCACGGACCACCTCTGTTGAGGGGGCCATCCGTGGCCTCTCCCCGTTTCTACGGCCATTCGGGAAAGGTGCGCATTCAACTCTCGGGCGTCCCGGGGAGAAGCGGCATTTATCAGCTTCCTCCGGACGCTTCAGTGGAGACCGTCATAATTATGGCGGTCGGCCACGTTCCATCGAAGTTGCAAGGAAACGCAATTCTCGGTCGGCGTCTGGGGGATGGTGATTCTGTCGCGGTAAAGAACATTGACGGAGAACATGCCGAAATTACAGTGAAAAACATCTCGGTGAAGGAGCGCCTGGTTCTCGGAATTCCGCTCGATCCGGCGGCAATGACCGAAGTCGAGTGGGAATTGCTTCCGGGGATTGGGCCGACTCTTGCCAAGCGGATCATGGAGTACCGTCAACATAATGGCGGTTTTCGGGGTTGGCAGGAGCTTGAAAAGGTTCCGGGGATCGGTCCCGGCACCTTGAAGAAGTTGCACCATTTTTTTCGCGGCGCGTAACATGCAGTAAATGAAAGGAATTCTGTTGAGGAGATTCGTGATTAGTCCGGATACATGATCTTTTCCAGAGTTTGGCACATATGGTGAAACCACCCCAGCACTCACAGTTAACTACACTAGATTGGGGGCCGCCATATGAAATGTCCGAAATGCAAGGGTAGAATGTTCGCCGAGAAGTTTTATGATTTCGTGAGATCGTTCGATGCATGGAAGTGCACCTGCTGCGGCGAGGTGATCGATCCCACCATCCTGGCGAACAGGGCGAGGAATTTCAATCTGTTCCTTGGTTAGGCCGAAGTAAACATACAGACAGTCAGAGGGGAAAGTTTCGACTTTCCCCTCTTTTTTTGCTTGCGGGTATTTTTCTGCGTTGTTCTGGTAAACTTCCGGTAAAACTACTCTTGGGAGTTTGCGGGTTTTGGAGGGACAATGACAGGGGAAGCCGCGGTACTGGATACGAAAAGTTACACGGACGAAATGCTCAACTGGGCGAGGGGACAGGGAAAGATCCTCATCGTGGTGCATGACAACCCGGACCCTGACTGCCTTGCATCGGCAATGGCGCTTCGACATCTCTTTGTGATGAAACTCAACCGCGAAGCGACCATTGCCTTTTCGGGGATCATCGGAAGGAGCGAGAACCTGGCGATGGCCAAGGAACTGGAGATTCCGCTCGTGCCGATGGGACTGCTCGATTTCGGAGAGTTTTCCGTGGTCTGCATGCTCGACACCCAGCCAGGAACGGGCAATAATTCACTGCCACCAACTGTGAAGGTCGACATCCTCATCGATCACCATCCCATACGCGAGGCAAGCAGGGCATGCCGCTGGGTCGACATCCGGGACGATTATGGGGTAACTGCGACCATACTCTATGAATACCTCTGTGCTCAAAATGTGCAGATAAGCACAAAGCTTGCGACGGCGCTTTTTTATGCGATCAAGTCCGAAACCCAGGACCTTGGGAGAGAGGCTAACAAGCCGGACCGCGAAGCGTATCTGCGGCTTTTTGCGCCCAGCAACAAGAAACTTCTGTACGAGATTACCCATCCGAAGTTGCCGGTAGAATATTTTCTCACCATCAATACGGCCATTGAAAATGCCTTGATTTACGGCCAGCTCCTCGTCACCAATCTCGGAAATCTCTGTTTTCCGGAGATTGTGGCAGAAATGGCGGATTATTTCCTTCGCCTCGAAGGGGTAGAGATTGTCCTGACGATGGGGCGCTACAGCGATGAAATGATCCTCTCGCTCCGAACCACCCGGCACGATCTGAATGCCGGCGTGCTGATAAGAAAAATTGTGGAGGGTCGCGGCCTTGCCGGCGGGCATGGGATGATGGCAGGAGGAAAAATCGACAATGTCGGTGCTGAGCAGGAGGAAATACGGGAGGTTCAAGAGCTCCTCATTGCGAGGATGCTTGCTGAGTTGGGCCTGGAAGGTGTGATGGGGATACCTCTCGGCAGTCTGAAGCCCGCGCTCCAGGGCACCTGAGTGGTTGGATTGACAAGGGGGCGTCGATCGTTTAAGGTACGATGCTTCAGAATGCAGAATAAAGGAGCGATATGCGTACGAATGGTCGGCGGGCGGAATCCCTCAGGGAGATAAGGATTACCCGTAATTATATTAAACATGCCGAAGGGGCCGTGCTGGTTGAGTTTGGGGATACCAAGGTGATCTGCACCGCATCGGTCGAAGAGAGCGTTCCCCCCTTTCTGCGCGGCAAGGGTAGCGGGTGGGTGACGGCGGAGTACTCCATGCTCCCCCGGGCTACCCATAGCCGGTCGCCGCGCGAGGCTGCCAGGGGGAAAATCGGTGGCAGAACCCACGAGATCCAGCGTCTTATCGGGCGATCGCTTCGGGTCGTCACGGATTTGACGCTTCTTGGCGAGAGGTCCGTTTTCATCGACTGCGACGTCATTCAGGCTGACGGCGGGACTCGGACCGCCTCCATAACAGGGGCGTATGTAGCGCTTGTCGATGCGCTTCAGTGGCTGGTCGCTCGGGGAAGTCTCCCGAAGCTCCCTGTAAAGGAGGCGGTTGCGGCCGTAAGCGTCGGGATCGTTGCTGGAGAGATATTGCTCGATCTCGACTATCAGGAGGATTCTTCGGCGGAGGTGGACATGAACTTCGTCATGACCGCATCGAACCGTTTTGTGGAGGTTCAGGGGACGGCCGAAGCCGAGCCGTTTACGTGCGAACAGATGGATGCCATGCGTAATATGGCCATGGCAGGCATCCGTCAGCTCTTCGCGGTGCAGGAGGAGGCACTGAAATGACGAAGCGACTCGTGGTCGCAACCCGCAACAGGGGTAAATTGAAAGAGCTCGACAAGCTTCTGGCCGGGATGGGGTTCTTACTTGTTTCAGCCGCCGATTTTCCGGATTGCCCGGATGTGGTCGAAGATGGCGATACGTTTGAGGCGAATGCCCTCAAGAAGGCGCGGGCGGCGGCCCGGACCACGGGGCTGATGGCTCTTGCGGACGACTCCGGTCTCGTCGTTGATGCCCTGGGGGGAGCACCGGGGGTCTACTCTGCCCGCTATGCCGGAGAGTCGGCCACCGACGAGCAGAATAATCGGAAGCTGTTGCGGGAGCTGGCAAATACCCCTTCTTCCGAGCGGAATGCCGCGTTCCATTGTGTCATGGCCCTTTGTTGTCCCGATGGGGTCTGTCACACCTTTCACGGTAAGCTGTCAGGTGTTTTGCTCGATAAGGCGAGGGGAAGCGAAGGCTTCGGCTACGATCCGCTGTTTCTTGTCCCTGAGTACGGCAAGACTTTGGCCGAAATGGCGCTGGAAGAGAAAAACCTGATCAGTCATCGGGCGAAGGCCTTGAAGTCCCTCAAGGAATATCTGGTTGCTGCTGGTGTGGTGTAAAAATGCTTGCATGGCGTTTCGTCATATGTTAGTTATACAAATTCCACGGGGTGTAGCGCAGCCTGGCTAGCGCACCTGCCTTGGGAGCAGGGGGTCGGAGGTTCGAATCCTCTCACCCCGACCAACTCTGCGCCTGTAGCTCAGCTGGATAGAGCAACGGACTTCTAATCCGTAGGTCAGAGGTTCGAATCCTCTCAGGCGTGCCAATCCCATTATGGTGGCTATGGTGAAGCGGTTAACACTAACGACTGTGACTCGTTCATGCGTGGGTTCGAATCCCACTAGCCACCCCAATTAACAGAGAGCCCCGTGACAAGCGGGGCTTATTCGTATGCGCAGGAAGTTTGTGCGAGAGTGGCGGAACTGGCAGACGCACTGGACTTAGGATCCAGCGGGCAACCGTAGGGGTTCGACTCCCCTCTCTCGCACCATTCACCCCGCGGCCAGAAGGACATCCCGCCCCTTGACTCAGCTCGAATCCACAAGACACCGACATATCCTCCGTAGCAGCTTTCTGCAATCTAATCCATAAGAGAGGTCGAATCATGACAAGCACCGTCGAAGCGCTCAGCAGTGTAAAGAAAAAGATCACTTTCGAAGTCCCCGCCGAGAGGGTAACGGCGGAGATAGAGAAAGTATTCGCTCAGATCCGCAAGCGTGCAGCCATCAAGGGATTTCGCAAGGGGAAGGTCCCCCAGACTCTCGTCGAAAAGCATTATGCTGATATGATGGAAACTGACGTGCTCAAGAACCTCTTCGACGAAACCTATTTCAAGGCCCTGGCTGAGCACAAGATTTTTCCCGTCTCCCATCCGGTTATCGAGAGCGATGAGATCAAGCGCGGTGCCGCCCTCAAGTATTCCGCCACCGTCGAGGTGATGCCCGAGATTGAGGTTAGGGACTATACCGGCCTGGAGGTCAAGAAGGAAAAGTTCGTCCTTGACGATTCGGTGGTGGAGAAGCGTTTGAGCGAGATGCAGGAGAGCATGGCGCGGGTGGTTGCGGTTGAAGAGGGAAAGCAGGCGGAAAATGGAAATTTCGCCGTAATTGATTTTATAGGTTCGGTTGATGGTACGCCTTTCGAGGGAGGGGCTGCCGAGAGCTATGAGCTCGAACTCGGCTCCGGCCGTTTCATCCCCGGTTTCGAAGAGCAGGTTGTCGGAATGAAAGTGGGTGATCAGCAGACTATTACGGTGACCTTCCCGGACGAATATTGGAACAAGGACCTTGCGGGGAAGGAAGCGAAGTTTGATGTCACGGTCAAGGAGATAAAGGTCAAGCAGCTTCCGGAGATTGACGACGAGTTTGCCGGGCAGTTTGGCGAGTTCGAGACCCTGGCGGAGCTCAAGGCGAAGATTTCCGAGATGTTTGAAAAACAGGAGAAGGAGCGGATTCAGTCCGATCTGCAGGACCGCCTCGTCAAGGCGCTTATAGAGCGGAATGAGATCGAAGTCCCCGCGACCCTTGTGGGACGTCAGCTTGAGATGATGCTTTCAAATATGAAGAACCGCCTTGCTTATCAGCGACTTTCCCTCGAGATGATGGGGCTGGACGATGAGAAGTTCAAGGAGCAGTATCGCAGTGTGGCCGAAAACCAGGTCAAGGGTTCGCTCCTCCTTGACGCTGTGGGGAAAAAGGAAGGGATCAAGGTCGAGGATGCCGATATCGAGGCGAAACTTGCCGAAATGACGGCCGAGAGTGGCCAGGAGTACGAAAAGGTCAAGGAGTACTACGACCAGAACCACAATGCCAGGGAGAATCTCGTGGCCCATCTGAATGAGGACAAGGTCCTGAACTTCCTGCTCGGGAAGGCCGTTGTGACCGAAGTTGCGAAGGACGAACTCTAAATCTTGGGGGACAGCATGTTCGTACCGATGGTAGTAGAGCAGACCGGCAGGGGAGAGCGGGCATACGATATCTATTCGAGGCTCCTCAAGGACAGGATCGTTTTTCTCGGGGGGGCGATCGACGATGGCGTCGCCAATCTGGTAATCGCCCAGCTTCTGTTTCTTGAAGCGGAAGATCCCGACAAGGACATCCATCTTTACATCAACTCTCCCGGAGGGGTCGTCACGGCGGGAATGGCAATCTATGACACCATGAGGTACATAAAGGCCCCGGTTTCCACCATCTGCGTGGGGCAGGCGGCATCGATGGGGGCGCTTCTGCTTTCAGGCGGAGAGAAAGGGAAGAGATTCAGCCTCACCCATTCGAGGATCATGATCCATCAGCCGATCGGAGGTTTCCAGGGACAGGCGACCGACATCCACATCCATGCCCAGGAAATCCTCAAGATGAAGAAGCGGCTTAACGAGATCCTCAGCGAAAACTGTGCTCAGCCCATGGAGAAGGTGGAGGCCGATACGGAACGCGACTATTTTATGTCTGGTGAGGAAGCGAAGAAGTATGGTATTATTGATAACATAATTGAGCGGAATGTCATCACCGGAGGTTCCCGTTGAGTAGAAGAAACGACAGTAGCGACAACTTGACCTGTTCTTTCTGCGGAAAGAGTCAGGACGAGGTCAAGAAGCTAATTGCCGGGCCGACCGTATACATCTGCGACGAGTGTATCGAGTTGTGCAATGACATCATTGCCGAAGAAAGCAAGCTTGAAGAGGCGATGGGGCCCGATGTCAAGAAGCTTCCCAAACCCCGTGAAATCAAGGATGTTCTTGACGAATACGTCATCGGGCAGGACCAGGCCAAGAAGATACTGGCAGTTGCAGTCTACAACCACTACAAGCGGATCGAGTCCCTCGGAAAGCCGAGTGATGTGGAGATGCAGAAGAGCAATATCCTGTTGCTCGGCCCCACCGGCTCAGGCAAAACGCTTCTGGCGCAGACGCTCGCGCGCATTCTGAAGGTTCCGTTCGCAATGGCAGACGCCACAAACCTCACCGAGGCGGGATATGTGGGCGAGGACGTCGAAAATATCATCCTGAACCTCCTGCAGGCTGCCGATTATGATGTTGAGCGGGCTCAGAAGGGGATCATCTACATTGACGAAATCGACAAGATTGCGAGGAAGTCCGATTCGCCGTCCATTACCCGCGACGTCTCCGGAGAAGGGGTGCAACAGGCCCTTCTCAAGATCATCGAAGGGACCGTGGCAAGCGTCCCTCCCAAGGGAGGGCGCAAGCATCCCCAGCAGGAGTTCCTGAAGGTCGATACGACCAACATCCTCTTCATTTGCGGAGGGGCTTTCGCCGGCTTGGACAGCATCATTCAGCAGCGCATCGGCGTAAAGACGCTCGGTTTCGGTGCCGACGTGAAGAAGAAGATGGAGAAAAGGGCAGGGGAGCTTCTGTCGGATGTGACGCCCGAGGATCTGCTGAAGTTTGGTTTCATTCCGGAGTTCATTGGCCGCCTTCCTGTGCTTGCGACCTTGAGCGAACTGGATGAGAGCGCCATGGTGCAGATCCTCAAGGAGCCGAAGAATGCCCTTGTCAAGCAGTACCAGAAGCTGTTTGAGATGGAGCATGTGAAGCTCAAGTTCACCGACGGCTCTCTGGTGGCGATTGCCAAAGAGGCCTTGAAGCGCAAGACGGGGGCCCGTGGTCTTCGTTCCATTCTTGAGAATGCCATGCTGGATATCATGTACGAAATCCCGTCGCAGACCATGGTGAAGGAAGTGGTCATCAGCGAGGATGTTATTTACAGCAAGGAAAAACCGATCATAGTCTACGAAAATGTAGCGGAGTCCGCCTGATCAGAGGATTGCATGGAATTGAACTCACATGAAAGCAGTTCGAGAGGGGATCTGGAAAGGTTCCCTCTTTTGCCTTTAAGAGATATTGTCGTTTTTCCGCAGATGGTTGTTCCTCTCTTTGTTGGAAGGGAGAAGTCCATCTCCGCTTTGGAAGCGGCCATGAATGGGAACCGCCTCATTTTTCTTGCCGCCCAGAAAAACGCCAAGACCGAAGAGCCGAAGAAGGAGGATATCTATTCGGCCGGAACCGTGGCCCAGATCATACAGCTGCTGAAATTGCCGGACGGTACGGTCAAGGTGCTTGTTGAAGGGAAGCGGCGGGGCGTCATTGCGTCATTCCTCCCGATGCACGACTATTTCGTCGCCGATGTGCGTGTGACGCTTGAGGTCGATGAGACCACCGTGGAGAGCGAAGCTCTCGTCAGGAGCGTCAAGTCGACCTTCGAGCAGTTCGCCAAGCTCAGCAAAGCGGTCCCCCAGGAGACGTCGACTGCCGTCAGCGGGATAACCGAACCCGGGCGGCTGGCTGATATCCTTGCGCCTCATCTGACCTTGAAGCTGGCCGATCGGCAGAACCTCCTCGCCGTGATGGATGGGGCGCGACGCCTCGAACAGCTTCTGACCCTGATGGAATCAGAGCTGGAGATCCTGCAACTCGAGAACAAGATTCGCTCCCGCGTCAAGAAGCAGATGGAGAAGAATCAGAAGGAATACTATCTCAATGAGCAGATGCGGGCGATCCAGAAAGAGCTCGGAGGGAAGGACGACTTCAAGCAGGAGATTCTTGAGCTAGAAGAGAAGGCGTCAAAAAGCAGGCTTTCAAAGGAGGCAAAACAGAAGGTTGTTGCCGAATTGAAGAAACTCAAGCTGATGGTCCCCTCTTCGGCTGAAGCTGCCGTGGTCCGAAACTACGTTGACTGGCTCGTGTCGCTCCCCTGGGGCAAGACCACCAGGGAGAAACACGATATCGGGGGCGCCGAGCGGGTCCTGGAGGCTGATCACTACGGGCTGGAGAAGGTGAAGGAGCGGATTCTGGAATTTCTGTCGGTCCAGACGCTAGTTAAATCTCTCAAGGGGCCAATCCTCTGCCTTGTGGGACCGCCGGGGGTGGGCAAGACTTCTCTTGCCCGTTCCATCGCCACGGCGACTGGGCGCAACTTCGTGAAGATGTCGCTGGGCGGCATGCGCGACGAAGCCGAGATCAGGGGGCACCGCCGCACCTATGTGGGGGCCATGCCGGGGAAGATCATCCAGAATCTGAAGAAGTGCGGGAGTAACAACCCGGTATTCCTTCTTGACGAAATCGACAAGATGAGTTCCGATTTCCGCGGGGATCCGGCCTCTGCGATGCTTGAGGTTCTCGACCCCGAACAGAACTCCCATTTCAGCGATCATTTCCTCGATGTGGAGTATGATCTCTCTCGCGTCATGTTCATTGCAACTGCCAACAGCACTCATTCCATACCGCGGCCACTTCTCGACAGAATGGAAATCATCCGACTGGAAGGGTACACGGAGCATGAAAAGCTCAATATTGCCGAACGCTATCTGGTCAGGAAGCAGATTGCCGCGAACGGTCTGACGGAAGCTCAGATAAACATCGGAGACAAGACCCTTCTCGACATCATTCGCTACTATACCCGTGAGGCGGGGGTGCGAAACCTGGAGCGAGAAATTGCAGCGCTATGCCGTAAGGCTGCCCACAGGGCGGTGAAGGGGGAAAAGAAAAAACTGGTTGTTCAGCCGAAGAATATCAAGGATTTCCTCGGTCCGAGGCGTTTCAGAATCGGTCTTGCGGAGGAGCGCAATATTGTGGGAGCGGTAACCGGCCTTGCCTGGACCGAGGTTGGTGGAGACCTTCTCATCATCGAGGTTTCGGTGGTTCCCGGCAAGGGGAAGCTGACGGTTACGGGAAAGCTCGGGGCAGTGATGCAGGAGTCGGCCCAGGCTGCCATGACCTATGTTCGGTCACGCTGGCAGATTCTCGGCCTCGAACGGGACTTCTACCAGAATGTCGATATCCATATCCATGTCCCGGAAGGGGCAGTCCCGAAGGATGGGCCCTCGGCTGGGATTACCATTGCCACCGCCTTGACTTCCGCGCTCACGGGGAGGACGGTGCGCCGGGATATCGCGATGACCGGCGAGATAACCCTTCGCGGCAATGTCCTTGCGATAGGCGGACTCAAAGAGAAGCTCCTTGCAGCCCGGAGAGGGGGAATCGCCGAGGTGATCATTCCGCGGGACAACCAGAAGGATCTGGACGAAATACCTGCTGAAGTTTATCGGGGAATGGCCATACATGCGGTGGCCCACATGGATGAGGTACTTTCTCGCGCGCTTCTTGGAGAGCCAGTCCCTGCAGTTGGTGCCACAGACATTTGCGCTGGAGGAAAAACGCCTGCAGAGTCGGTGACCGCTCACTAAGAGAGAAATACTGCTTGACGCGGCTGATTGTGTTTGTTATAAGAAAAATCCGCTTGCAAACAGACCGCAGAAAGTAGCAGTGCCGGTCGGTTTATTGTTTAATCTGGAAAGATTCGGGGTCGTAGTTAAGTTGGTTATAACGCCGGCCTGTCACGCCGGAGGCCGCGGGTTCGAGCCCCGTCGACCCCGCCAATTTAATAGAGGGCGAATAGCTCAGCTGGGAGAGCGCCAGCCTTACAAGCTGGATGTCACAGGTTCGATCCCTGTTTCGCCCACCAACAACCAAATATGAGTTTGGGGTCGTAGTTAAGTTGGTTATAACGCCGGCCTGTCACGCCGGAGGCCGCGGGTTCGAGCCCCGTCGACCCCGCCAACACCAAAGGTCATGCATTGCATGGCCTTTTTTGGTTTTGTCGCGCTGTTTTTTAATTTGAAAATTGCGCATGCTGATGCTCGGGTGTTTTCCTTGACGGTGTTGGCGTAAATCGTTTATCATTTCATTAAAAACAGGGGATTGCGTGCGGTGGACCTGAGGTGTATCAATGCGTGTAACAGGTTTGGGTTGTTGTTTCCCCGGTTCCTTGATGCATTGTGGTTTGGGGGGTGCCATTGAAGGTTGTTGCGGTTATACCAACGTACAACGAGCGTGATAACATCGGGCGATTGATCGAGCAGGTCCTTGCCCAAAACGAGGAGTTGGAGGTCCTGGTGGTGGATGATAATTCCCCGGACGGGACCGGCACTCTCGTCGCTCAGCTTGCCTCCCTCAATCCCCGTGTCCGCGTGCTCCATCGGCCCGGGAAGATGGGTCTCGGGTCGGCCTACCGGGACGGCTTCAAAGTCGCCCTCGATCAGGGGGCGGATTTTATTGTCGAAATGGATGCCGATTTTTCTCATGATCCTGCCGTCCTTCCACGGTTTCTCGAAAAGATGGGGGATTACGACCTTCTTATCGGTTCCCGCTATCTCAACGGCATCAGCGTGGTCAACTGGCCTCTGCGCCGACTCATGTTGAGCTATTTCGCCAACGTCTATACCCGCTTGGTCACCGGGTTGAGGATTCAGGATTGTACAAGCGGTTTCAAGTGCTTCCGGCGTCGTGTCATTGAATCCATCGAACTTGACCGGATACGCTCCGACGGCTACTCGTTCCAGATCGAGATGAACTATCGCTGTGTTGAGATGGGATTTCGTGTCGGTGAGATTCCCATTATTTTCATCGATCGTCATTCGGGTAGTTCAAAGATGTCGAAAAGGATCGTCCGGGAGGCGGTGGTCATGGTCTGGAAATTGAAATTGGGTACCATCCTGAAGAGGATTTCCCGTGCGGGGAGTGGCCATGGTTCGTGAGGGATGGGCTATCGCCTGCATGGTGGGATTATGGGGATGGATTGTTTCGACAGCCTGCTTTATTGTCGCGGCATTCCCCTCGCGAGGCGTCTTCGCAAAAGTTCCTGCACTCCGTTGGGGCACTTTGGTCGTGTTTTTTTTCTCATTATGGATAGCGGGAATGGTTAACGCATGATGGAGCTCCTGGCGCGTTGCACACGACTAATCCTTGTCATCATTGTCTCTCTCTCCCTTTGCGCCTGTACGCTCTTCGCCCCTCCCCCGGTTGTCCTGAGCGATCCGGCGGTTGATCTCGCCTGGCCGCCGCTACCCGCTTCCCCCAAGATACGGTTTCTTCGCGAGATAAACGGCCCGGATCAAGTTGAGGCGAAAAGGGGGAGGGTCGGTCAGTTCTGGCAGATGCTCACCGGGGAGAACAGGATCAAGATCCCTCTTTCATCGCCCTACGGCCTCGTGTGGGATGGTTCGATGCTCTATGTGGCGGACCCCGGCACGGGTGTGGTCCACTGCTTCGACCTGGCACGGCGTGAAGTGGACTATCTGTTTCAGGCGGGGAATGAACCGTTGATCAGCCCCGTGGCCGTGGCTCTCGATGATGTTGGCAATCTGCTGGTGTCAGATTCGGTAAATGCCAAGGTTTATGTTTTTTCCAAGGGAGGAAAATTCGAGTACGAACTGGGTCACGGGAAGGTGGCCTTCCAGCGTCCCGCCGGCATTGCCGTAAGCAGTGGGGGGGAGGTTTACGTTGTTGACGTCTTGGCACATAACTTGAAAGTTTTTTCCCGTGATGGCTCGTACCTTGGTGATTTTCCGAAGCAGGGGAGCGGCGAGCCGCTCAACTCTCCGTCCAACGTAGCCGTAGATCGCACCGGTGCGGTCTACGTTACCGATTCGATGAACTTCGAGGTGAAGGTGTATGAGCA
Source organism: Deltaproteobacteria bacterium (assembly GCA_021847245.1). GTDB lineage: Bacteria > Desulfobacterota > Desulfuromonadia > Geobacterales > Geobacteraceae > Geobacter. Next base: position 59,581 of record JAJZUC010000006.1, read on the forward strand.
CGACGGCACCTTCCGGCGGAGTATCGGTGAAATCGGGGACGCACCCGGTTCTTTCGCGAGGCCGCGGGGGGTTGCCGTAGACAGTGATCTCCATGTTTACGTGGTTGATGCTACCTTCGACAACTTTCAGATATTTGACCAGGAGGGGCGCCTTCTGCTTTTTGTGGGGAGGAAAGGCAAGAACCCCGGAGAGTTTTTTCTTCCAAGCGGGATATCAATCGACCGAAACGACAACATTTTTGTTTCGGATACCTTCAATAAGCGTATCCAGGTGTTCCAGTATCTGAAAAAGGGCGTTCAATAATGGTCAGAATCGTTCTCTTCCTGTCGGCTGTGTTGGTCGCGGTTCTCTACGCCGGTCAGAGCCGCGGCGCCGGTACGAAAGGCCCCATGTTCAGGGATGGGGGGAACCCCCACAATCTTTCGATTACCAATACCGGGGTAAACTTCAAGGCAACCAATGCCGCAGATCCCCGCGCCAACCAGGTCTGCATTTTCTGCCACACGCCTCACAATGCCCGCGCCCAGACTCCTCTCTGGAATCGTGCCGACACCACCCAGACTTTCGGCCATTACAGTTCCGCATCGTTGTCGATCCACAAGGACGCTACCGCACGGAGTGCGAGCGATTATCTGTCCGAGCCGAACGGTTCCTCACGGCTTTGCCTTAGCTGCCATGATGGCGTTACTGCGTTGGGCGCAATTCTGAGAAGCGGGTTCGATACCTCGGCAATTGAAGTCAACGGAAGCGATTTGACCGTGATGTCGGGAACCCACGTTTTCGACCGTACCAAGGTGACCAACTCGCACCATCCGGTCTCATTCAAGTATACAACCGACGTCGTTGCCAGGCTGAATACCCTTGAAGGTCCCGGAAATTCGTACACGCTCCCGATGGACTCGACTTCCAATGCCAGGGGGTTCATAAAGCTCGACAGGGATCAGCGCGTTCAGTGCACGACCTGCCACGAGCCGCATCAGAGCCAGTACAAGGACACTATCAACAACCCTCCTCTAACGCCGTTCTGGGTCTACGACGGTTCGGGACTCGGAACCGTATCCCCGAATACGGTCCATGATGAAGTGTGCCTTGCCTGCCACAACTTTGTTTCACCGAATCCGTAAAGGACGAATCATGAATTTCATGCGGGCCTTCATCCTCGCAAGCTTTCTCGTCTTGCCATCCGTCTCCCCAGCCGCCCCTGTGAGGAGTGGTGTCCATCTGGACCGTCAAACCGTCCCGCAGGGGTGCTCAACCTGCCATCTGAAGTTCAATTTCAAGGCAGGAGGAGGTCCCGAGACTTGTATCGTTTGCCACGGCGATCCCTCTCGTCTTAAACAGCAGAACCGTTCGATGCCCAAAGGGTTTGCCCCTGCGGGCCGCGACATGAAGAACATCGAGGCTGAATTCACCAAACCTTACAGACATCCGAGCTTTGATGTCCGAGGCGCTCACAGCGGGAGCGAGGTGCTCCCGGAGACGGATCCGCGGGCGCCTCGTCATGCCGATTGTGTCGACTGCCATAATCCGCACTATGTTTCTTCGGATAATAAATTTGCAGGGATTCGAGGCAAGAGGGTCGGGAATCTTGTTTCGTCGATCACGCAGGAATACGAACTGTGCTATCGTTGCCACGCAGAGAGCGCAAATCTCCCCGGAAGGTTCACGAACAAGAGGATGGAATTCAACGTTACGAATCCTTCGTATCACCCCGTTGAGGCGGAAGGAAAGAATACCGCAGTAGTGAGCCTCGTGAAGCCGTACAAAGAAAAGAAAGTGAATGCGGGGGACGTTGCAACGATCACCTGCGGCGATTGCCACGGCAGCGAGAGTTCAGCTTCGCCCCGGGGGCCCCACGGCTCCCTCTACGAGCACATACTTGTCGACAATTACTCGACTCTCGATAATCAGCCCGAGACCCCCTATGCCTATGCCCTTTGTTATCGCTGCCATAACCGTACAAGTATCCTTGGCAACGAAAGCTTCCGTTATCATGCGCTCCACATTCAAGGGACGGGAGGATTGGCCGGCGCCAACGGTACATCCTGCTATACATGCCACAACTCCCATGGCAGCATTGACAACAGGTATTTGATTCGATTTAATCCCGCAGTGGTCTACCCAAATTCCAAAGGGATGCTAAAATTCGTCGAGAAGGGGGTCGCAACGTTCCATGGCGAGTGTTACCTTTCATGCCATGGAGTCGACCACGACCCTAAATCCTACTAAGGAGAGTCGACCACGTGGCAACTGAGAACACCAGGATTCTTTCACGGATGGTAGCTCTTCTTTTCCTTGCGCCCTTGAGCATGGCCTGGGCGCAAGGCGAGATTGCCTCTTCTGCAAAGGGCGCAAATCCCCACACTGAATCCGCAAACTGTGAAGTTTGTCACATGTTGCCGGAGGCCAAGCTCAAGAGCCTGTCCGTTCCGGTGAGTAATAAGCAAAGTCTCCGCGCCGACCTGGTGGCGGTTTGTCGGAAGTGTCACGGTGTCGGTTTCGGTCATGGTGTCGGCAAGAAACCCGATATGAACCGCGAATCCCTGCCACTCGGTACGGACGGCACGATCACCTGTGCCATCACTTGCCACAACATGCACCTCAAGGATGCAACCGACTGGCATCAGAAACGCTATCACCTTCGGCTTCCCATCGGGAAGCTCTGCATTTCCTGCCACAACAAGTAGGTTTTCTCGGCGCAGCGCTTGTTGACGATCTCCGTATTTCCCGTATTTTACTTTCATTTTTCCCGGTATTTGTGCTAAGAAAAATCCATGTCTCTCTTCACGTGCAAGCTTGGATCCGCTGAGGGGCGGATAGTGATCAAGGAGTTTGAATCCGCAAGCCCGGAGATGTTGCGGACCACGCTGGAGGAGCAAGGTTTCTTCGTTTTCGAGATAAAGAAGAAGCCCCTCCAGTTTCTGTGGGAGAAAGGGATCTCCCGCCGCAAGGTTGACAGCAAGAGCCTTCTTACCTTCAATCAGGAATTTCTGGTGCTGATCAAGGCCGGGCTTCCCATCATCCAGGCCCTCGACACGGTTCTGGAGAGAAGTGGACAGGGGCTGCTCTACGAGATCCTTCGGCAGGTTCGGGAGGATGTCAAGGGGGGGATGGCCCTGTCCGATTCTCTGGAGCGTCATCCGCGGGCATTTCCACACCTTTACGTGGCATCAATCAGAGCCGGGGAACGCACCGGCGATCTGCCGCTGACAATCCGCCGCTACATTGCGTTTCTCAAGAGGGTCGAAGAGGTGCGGAAGAAGTTTCTTGCAGCTCTCGTCTATCCCGCTATCCTTGTGACCGTGGCGACGGTGGCGATCACATTTCTGCTCGTCTATGTCGTGCCGACGTTCAGCCAGATATTCGCCGACGCCGGTTCCCAATTGCCGTTGGCGACGAAGATCCTCATCACGTTTTCAACGGCACTGAAGCGGTATTTTCTCGCAATCACCGCATTGCTGATCCTCGGGGTAGTGTTGGTCCGGCGTTGGGCGGCCACCGAGTCGGGCCGCTACCGAGTCGACAGCCTGAAGATCTGGCTCCCTTTTCTGGGAGAGATCTTCTCGAAATTTGCTGTTACTTCCTTTACGAGAACCCTTGCCACCGTAATCGGGAGCGGGATCCCGATCGTAGAGTCCCTCAAGATGTCGGTCGGGACCTTGAACAACGTCGTTCTTGAACGAAAGCTGCTGGAGGCGGTCATTAAGGTGGAAGAAGGGACGAGTCTCTCGGCTGCCATCGAGTCGGTTCGAATCATGCCGCCGCTTGCTTTGAGAATGCTCGGCGTCGGGGAATCCACCGGTTCCCTGGAAGAGATGCTTGCCGATATCGCCGAGTATTTCGAGGGAGAAATCGATGCCCGGCTTCATTTGCTTACCACCGCGATCGAACCCTTTATCATGATTTTCATGGGGGTGGTGATCGGAGCGATCATCATCACCATGTATCTGCCGATCTTCAAGATTGCGGGAGCGGTCGGAGGATAATAAAGGAGAAAAATGGCACTGCGGGGCACTAAAAACTGACATGAAACATTTTTTCAAGCGCAAAAACATCGGCGATATTCTTATGGAGCGGGGAGACCTTAATCCTGAGAACATTCCCTTTGTCGTCGAGAAACTTAAGACTACCCATAAGCGTTTCGGGGAGATCTGCGTTGAAGAAGGGTTTGTCTCCGAGGAGGCGCTGGCCCGTGCGCTTTCCGAGCAGTTCGGCATCGAATTTGTGGATGCCCGGGGGGTGCGGTTCAATGAAGCGATCATGGGAAAACTCCCCTCCGATGCGGTGTACCGCTATCGTTTCGTCCCACTGGAAGAGCAGGGGAACAGCCTCGTCATCCTGATTGCCGACCCAACTGACGTTATCAAGCTCGATGAGCTGGAACTGCTGCTTGACAGGCCTCTCATCATCAAGTTGGCCACCGAGTCCGCCATCTCCAGCATCCTCAAAAAGGGGGAGGCCACCAGCAGGGTCCTCAAGGAGGTTTCCGAGGACTTCATGCTGCAGTTGGTACGGGAGACCGAGAGGGGGGAAGAGATCCTCTCGATGGAGAAAATTTCCGCCGACACCAGCCCCATCATCAAGCTGGTCAACTCGACGGTGCTCGATGCCCTCAGCAGACGGGCTAGCGATATCCACATAGAGACCGCCCAGGAAGGGGTCATCATCAAATACCGGATCGACGGGGTTCTCTACCGGGCTACCGAGCCGCTTGACATCCATTTTCAGGCTCCCATCATCTCCCGGCTCAAGGTCATGAGCGAGCTCGACATCTCGGAGCGCCGCATCCCGCAGGATGGTCGCTTCAAGGTTCGTATCAACGACAAGGCCATCGACTTCCGGGTCTCCATCATGCCGAGCGCCTTCGGAGAGGATTCCGTCATCCGTATCCTCGACAAGGAGAGCATCGCGTCGGACCTGCGGGGGCTCACGCTGGAAACCCTCGGCATGAACCCACGGGAAATGAAACGCCTGAGAAAGAAGATTCGCGAACCTTACGGCATGGTCCTTGTCACAGGCCCGACCGGCTCCGGCAAGACCACGACCCTTTACGCTGCCCTTACCGAGATTCATACCGGCGAAGAGAAGATCATCACCATCGAGGATCCGGTCGAATACCTCCTGCGCGGGATTGTCCAGATTCCGGTCAATGAGAAAAAAGGACTCACGTTCGCGCGGGGGCTTCGTTCAATTCTCAGGCACGACCCGGACAAGATCATGGTCGGCGAGATCCGCGACCCGGAAACCGCCCAGATCGCCGTTCAGTCCGCCCTCACCGGCCACCTCGTTTTTACTACCGTTCATGCCAACAACGTTTTCGATGTCCTCGGCCGGTTCATCCACATGGGGATTGACCCGTACAACTTCGTTTCCTGTCTCAACTGCGTCATGGCTCAGCGGCTTGTGCGCAAGATCTGCCCCCACTGCAAGTACCCCACCGAGTATTCCGACGCGACCCTCATCGAATCGGGGCTTGACCCGTTGCAGTGTCGTGGCGTAACCTTCTACGAATCCAAGGGGTGCGAAGAATGCAACGGGACCGGTTACCGCGGCCGGGCAGCCATCGTCGAGTTGCTCGACCTCAATGATCACATCCGTGAACTGATTATCTCCAAGGTCCCGGCAGTGCAGCTCAAGGCTGCCGCCAGGGAAGCGGGGACTGTGTTTCTGAGGGAATCTGCAGTGGAAAAAGTGTTGGCGGGTGAGACGACACTCCGCGAGATCAATCGCGTAACCTTCGTGGAGTAAGGACGGGGAAAAGGGATTCATGTTATTCGGTCGCACTGCAGTCGGAATGGATATCTCCCCGCTCGGCGTAAATCTGGCAGCTCTGGGAGGGAGCAGAAAGGCGCCCAGGCTTTTGGCGCGCGGCAGTGCCCCCTTTCCCGAAGGGACCCTTCGCATCGTCCATCGTGAGCCCAACGTTCTCGATCCTGCCGTTTTCGTCGGGACGGTCCGTGAAGCATACAACCGGTTGCTGGTGAAGACGCGACAGGTTTCGGTTTCGCTTCCCGATGCAGCCGGTCATGTCATGCTTCTCGATCTGGAAACCCGATTCCGCAGCCACGAGGAGGGTCGCGACATCATCCGCTGGAAACTCAAGAAGAGCCTTCCTTATGATGTGAGCGACATCCACCTCGATTACCAGGTCCTGCGCGAAAAAGAGAACGGCGAACTGTCGGTGCTCGTGGCGATTGTCTCCCGACAGGTTTTGACGCAGTACGAGGATCTCATCCTTGAGGCCGGCCTGCAGCCGAACCGTATCGACTTCACCACTTTCAACCTTTGCCGCCCCTTTGTGCGCAGGCTGGAGATGAGCGAGACCTCCCTGTGCGTTGCCTACCACGAGGGTGTCCTGAGCATCCTGGTTTTCTCGGAGGGGGTGTTGGAGTTCTTCAGAACCAAAGAGCTCGGTGGCGCCGAGCCGGATATGAACCGGGTCTTCATGGAAGTCAACAGTTCGCTCCTCATCTTCCGTGACAAGAACCCCGGCCTTGAGGTGAAAGAGGCCTTCTTCCTCGGGGATGGGGACGCCGCATTGTTCCGGGCCGTGATCAGCGAGGCTTGCGGTATTGAACCTCAGACACCCGAAATCGGACGCATCATTGCCATTTCCGACGCGATCCCGGGCGGAGGCGAATCGGCCGCACCCCTTGCCGCGGCTCTTGGTGCCGCGATGAGGAATCTTTGATGGAACTGAAGATCAACCTCGCAACCCGTTATTTTGTCGATACAAAGAAGTTCTCCGCGGCGACGGGGTCGTGTTTCGTCGTATTGATACTGGTTCTCTGCTATCTGGTTGCCACGATTGCCGGCAACCTCGGCAGGGAAAAGCGCCTGACTGCCGATATTGCGGCTCTTCAGGCCCGGTTCAGCGCCTCTTCCCGCGGGGTGTCCGAAAAGGAGTACGGGCTTCTTCTCAAACAGATTGCGGCGGCCAACGGGATCATCCGGAAGAAGTCGTTCGATTGGCTTGTTCTGCTGGACCGCCTCGAAGCGGCGGTGCCGAACGGCGTTGTGCTCTCATCTCTCGACCCGAGCCTCAAGGACGGTTCGCTCAAGATTTCCGGAACGGCTCGGGAGTTTCGCGGTCTGAGGGAGTTTGTTGAAAACCTTGAGAGTGCATCGTATTTTTCGGATGTTTTTCTTCAAAGCCAAAGCGAAATGACGTTCGGTGCAACTCAAAAGGGGATCTCGTTTACCCTTACCTGCAAGGTCCAGCTTTCATGACGAAACAACAGCTTCTGGAGCTTTGCCGCTCCAGGCCCAAGACACTGCTCCTGCTTCTGCTCCTGCTGCTCCTGAATGTGGGGCTGGCGGTCTATGTGCGGACGGTTCAAGGGCCGCGGATTGTGCGTCTCGAAGGAGAGTGGACCGCGAAACGGACGCTGGGCGCCGAAGGCAAAGGGGATATTGCGGCAGTTTATCGCCAAGGTCTCGCCGATCTGGCCAAATTCCAGGAAACAGCGCCCCTCAAGCGGGATTTTACCCGGGAGATCATGGAAATCTTTGAAACCGCTTCCAACAACGGTCTCAAAGTCGTTTCGATAACATACAAGCCTGAAGTGTCTAAGGAGTCCGGGTTCGTGGTCTACGGTGTAACGTTGAATCTTACCGGGAAGTACGCAGGCGTTAAGAGCTTCGTTTCGGACCTGCAATGCCAGCACGCTCTCGTGACGATCGATTCTCTGCAGCTTTCTTCCGGGAGTGCCACCGAAGAAGCCGTGGCTCTCAAGCTGGGCCTTTCGATGTATCTCAGGGCGGAGGCACGATGAACCGGCAGCGGTTGGCTCTTTTTCTCCTGCTTGTCGTACTTGCCCTCTCCCTGGTTTACAGCTATTTCAGGATGCCCCGCCAGCAGACGGTAAACCAGTTGAAGCATGCTCCATCCGAAGCCCGCACCGGGAGGGGCGCCCCTCGGCCATCTCTTCCCGCAGATGACGGCAGGAGGGTGCGGCTTGATCTCATGGAATGCCGCCAGGGTCGTTTCGCCGGTTTTAGGCGTAATCTCTTCACCCCTATTTTCCATGCCGAGGGGAAGGTGACGGCGACTCCCGTCCTCCCTGTGCCGGTGCCGCCGCCGCCGGCTTCGATGATCCCGAAGGCGCCGGTGCCTCCCGTGGCTGCACCGCCCGAGCCGCCTCCCGTAGTGCGGGATATGGCCCGTTTCACCTTTCTCGGCTACCTGCAAAAGGACAACCGGAAGACGATCTTCCTCTCCAAGGATAAGGAGATACTCCTCGTCAGGCAGGGTGACAAGTTGGCCGGAAAGTACGAGGCAACAAGCGTTACCGATACGGCCCTCACAATCCGTGTCCTGAGCGACGGGAGCGAGATCGTGATCCCGCTTGTCGAGAACAGGCCGCTGGTTGCGCAGGTGCGATGAAAAACGATCAGGTTCAAGGAGCCTTATGATGCGAATCATTTTCAAGATAGCCGCTCCCATCTCCCTCCTGGCCCTGTTGTCGGGTTGCGGTGCGGGTCTTACCGCATTCAACAAGGGAGAGAAACTCGAGAGGGAAGGGCGGCTGGACGAGGCGGTCCTGAAATATGCCGAGGCTGCGACTGCGAATCCCGACACCTACGAGTATCGCTTGCGGCTCATCAAGGCGAGCGAACGGGCCGCGTCCATCCACTATGAGAAGGGCGAAAAGCTTTTTGCCGAGAAGAAGTACGACGAGGCCCTGCGGGAGTACCAGAACGCCGTGGCACTCGATTCTTCCCTGGAGCGGGCACAGCAGCAGAGCGATAAGTTGATCCGTTTCAAGAACTCGGAAACGTATTTTAAAGAGGGAAAGGAGCTGGAACAGGGAAACAAGCCTCGGGAGGCGCTGCAGTCGTACCGCAAGGCCCTCGATCTCAACCCGGATAATGCTGATGCCAAGGACGCCCTCAACCGCCTGCTCCAGACCAAGAAGACCCGCCTCGAGGGGTACGATCTCAATCTGAAGTCGACCAAACCGATCACACTCAAGTTCAAGGATGCCAAGATCAAGGATGTCTTTTACATCATTACGCAGCTTTCCGGCATCAACTTCATATTCGACGAGGCGGTGAAGGACCAGAACGTGACGGTCTATCTGGAAAACGCCACCTTCGAACAGGCCCTCGACATCCTCACGAACATGAACAAGCTCGGCAAGAAAGTGCTCAATGAAAGCACCATCATCATCTATCCGAAAAACCCCGAGAAGTCGAAACAGTACGAGGATCTGGTCGTCAAGACCTTCTACCTCAACTCCCTCGATGCCAAGAAGGCGGTGAACCTTCTCCGGACCATGCTTCAGGTCCGCAAGGTGTACGTGAACGAGGAGATGAATGCGATCGTCATCCGTGATACTCCGGATGTGATCGACGTCGCGGGGAAGATTCTCGATGCGAACGATGTTCCGGACGCGGAGGTGCTCCTGGAGGTCGAGGTGATCGAGGTTACCAAGACCAATTCCGAGATTTTCGGCCTCGGCTTGAGCCGGCGTTCGGTTTCGCTCAATACCCTTTCACCCCAAGGCGCTTTTCTTGCCGACAATTTCACCGCTGCGTCGACCACGTCCTCGACGGTCAACACCACCCAGGGGACGCAACCCTCGAATCTCTTGCAGACCTTCAGTTGGAAGGGGTTCGGCGGCTTCTTAACCGTCCCGAGCGCAACGTACAATTTCAGCAAGGATATTTCGAATGCCGAAGTGCTGGCCAACCCGAAGATACGGGTCAAGAACCGGGAGAAGTCCAAATTCACCGTCGGTACCCGGGTGCCGATCACCACTACTTCCACCACCGGCACTACCGGCGGATTCAGCGTCAACGTCCAGTATGTCGACGTCGGCGTGAAGCTTAACGCCGAGCCGACGATCCAGCTCGACAACGAGGTTTCCATCAAGCTGGGACTGGAAGTAAGCTCCATAATCGATAAGCAGACCGTGGGCGGCACCGATTCGGCAACGACGGTCGTCACCATCGGTACCCGCAACCTCGATACGGTCCTCAATCTCAAGGACGGGGAGACGAGCATTATCGGCGGCCTGATCCAGGACAACAAGAACAAGAGCAAACAGAAGATTTTCCTCCTTGGCGATATTCCGTTCCTCGGACCTCTTCTCTCCAGCAACACGAACACGGACAACAAGAATGAGCTGATCCTGGCCATTACCCCGCGGATTGTCCGGGCGGTCTCCATTCCCAGCCCCGATGTCGTCTCGTTCTGGTCCGGCAAGGAAGACGATCCGTCGGTGACCAAGCCCTTCGCCTCCTTTGCCCAGGAGCCCGAGTTTGCCCCCCCGGCACCACCTGCCCAGCCCAAACCTGCGGCGCCGGCCAAGGTTTCGCCCCCCGCGGCAGCACCTGCGGCACCCCCTGCGGCCCCTGCCGCGCCGGTTTCAGGAATTCCGACCGTGACCCCACCTGCCGGGGCACCGTCGCAGCCGGTACAGGCCGTGGCCCCGCCCGCGGCGCCGGGAGCCGCTGCGCCGGCCCCCCAGGCGTCAGTACAGCCCACTGCGGTGACCCCCCAGGCCGTCAGCCGGGGGAGTCTCAATATCGCGGCGCCGGCATCCGTCGCTGTCGGCTCGCAGTTCCGGGTAGAGATAAAGGCTTCGGATGTTACGGGGCTGTCCAAGGCCCCCTTCGTTCTACTCTACGACCCGATCTTTGTTGATTACGTCGGAGCCACCGAAGGGAATTTCCTCAACCGCGACGGGAAACCGACCAGCTTCAATGCACTTCCCGACAAAGCCTCGGGGAAAGTCGCCTTCACCTTGGCCCGTACCGGTACTGCAGAGGGGGTTAGCGGTTCCGGCACACTCCTTACGGCAACGTTCATGGCGAAAAACAAGGGACCGGCAAGCATCGGGTTCCAGGGGGCGAATTTCACCGATCAGGCAAATCGCCCCCTGGAGATCATCCCCTACAACACGGTTATTGAAGTGAAGTGACGTGAGGCGCATGCTTCCATCGAAAAGCTGTTCTGGTTCAAACATCTGCGGGATGACAATTATTGAGCTGGTGATGACGGTGGCGATTCTCGGCATCCTCGCGTCACTTGTGGTGCCGTTCACGCAGATGACGGTGAAGCGTACCAGGGAGCTCGAATTGCGCAGAGACCTGCGGGAGATTCGCACGGCACTCGACGCCTACAAGAAGGACTACGACGACCTCGTCAAGATCAAGTCGCTGAACAAGTCAGGTTATCCAGAATCTCTCGACAAGCTGGTGGAGGGGGAGGATTTCGGTGGCGCATCTCCCCTCAAGAAGAAATATCTGCGACGGATTCCGGTTGATCCCTTCAACCGTCCGGCTGCCGGTGAGAAACCCCAGTGGGGGCTTCGGTCGTACACCGATGACCCCGAGAGTACGAATTGGGGAGGAGAAGACGTGTTTGACGTCTATTCTCTGAGCGAGGATACCGCGATTGACGGTACCAAGTACAAGGACTGGTAGCTAGCATGCTGAGACGCCTGTTGAAGAATAGCCGGGGGTTCACCCTGATCGAGCTGATGATCGTCGTAACCATCATCGGCATCCTGGCATCCATCGCCGTTCCGAATTACAAGTGGGGCCTCATCCGGGCGCGGGAAGCGGTTCTCCGGGAGAATCTCTACAATCTCCGCAACACCATAGACCAATTCTTTGCCGACCAGGGGAAGTACCCCGACACGCTTCAGGACCTCGCCGACAAAAAATATCTGCGTGAACTGCCGCGTGATCCGTTTACCGGCAAGAACGATACCTGGGTGACTGTTCCACCGCCGGAACCGACGGGAGGTTCCACTGCCCAGGGACCTAAAGATATGGGGAAAGTTTTCGACGTACACAGTGGGTCCGATCTTGTCGGCAGCGACGGTAAACCTTATAACGAGTGGTGAGGATCGCGCTGCGATGCAATTTGCGGGCCCCGGACGAGAGAGGTAAGCATGATCGAGTTTCACAACGTGTCCATGTCGTACCAGCGCGACATGGCTGCTCTCAACGACGTAACCCTCAAGGTCCCCAAAGGGGACTTTGTTTTTGTGACCGGCCCGTCAGGTGCGGGCAAATCCACCCTGCTGAGGCTGATCTACGGGGCGCTCATCCCCAACAAGGGGCAGGTGGTTGTGGACGGGCAGAACATCACACGGCTCACCCGTTCCCAGATCCCCTATCTGCGACGAAGCATCGGGGTCGTTTTCCAGGATTTCAAGCTTCTCCCCAATCGGACAGTCCTCGAAAACGTGGCCATAACTCTGGAAGTCCTGGGTTGGGGCAGGCGCGATATCGGCAAGAAGGTGTATCACATGCTCAAACAGATCGGACTCGAGCACAAGATCAATGCTACGCCGCTTCGCCTCTCCGGCGGGGAGCAGCAGCGCGTGGCACTGGCCCGTGCGCTTGTGAACGAGCCCAAGATTCTCCTTGCCGACGAGCCGACCGGAAATCTTGACGACGAAAACAAGGAACAGATACTTTCCATATTTCGTGAGGCCAATATTCGAGGTACGACGGTGGTGGTGGCGACCCATGACCGCCGTGTCATCGACGGCAGTCATAAGCGGGTTATCAGGCTGGAGAATGGCTGCATCGTGGAGGATAGTGATGTCTCGAACTAGCCACGCAAAACGTCCGACTCTCTCGGGCGACAGAGGGCAGGGGAGGTTCGCGTATTTTGTCAGAAGGGCCCTGCTCAACATCCGTCAGAATGTCCTGGTGAATGTATTGACCATCGGGACCATCGCCCTTGCGCTGCTCATCGTTTCGCTTTTTCTCCTGGTGTTCGTTAACCTCGAATCGACCGCCGACGAATGGAGCGGAAAGATTCAGGTGACGGCCTATTTCGACAAGGAGCCTGATTCGACCGAGCTTTCGGCGCTCATGAACAGGGTGAAGGCTATCGAGGGGACTGACAAGGTCGTCTTCGTCGGCAAGCTGGATGCAATGAAGCGTTTCCGGGCCCGTCTAAAGGGTCAGGAGTCGCTTCTGGAGGGGGTCCCTGCCGATGTTCTTCCTTCATCTCTGGAAATATCCCTGAAGCGCAAGAGCCGCGAGGATGGAGCCATTGAAGCCTACGTCACCCGATTGAAAAAGGTCCCGGGTATCTCCGAGGTTCAGTATGGCGATGAGTGGGTCAAGCGTTTCAACGCCTTCATGAATTTCCTTCGTTTTGTAGGAGCGTTGCTTGCGGCCTTCCTGCTCCTTGCCGTCCTTTTCATTGTTTCCAATACGATAAAGCTTACAATCTATGCCCGGAAAGAAGAGCTGGAGCTGATGGAGCTTGTCGGAGCAACCCGCTTGTTCATCAAGGCGCCGTTTCTCATCGAAGGAGTCATCCAGGGCGCCGCCGGAGCGCTCCTGGCGCTGCTCGTCCTTGTCGGTGCCTACTTCGGCTTTCTTCACAGCGCCACCAACTTCGTCAATCTCTCGGTCTCCGTTGCCGGTCTTTCATTTCTGCCCCCTGTCTATGTTGCCGGCATTATCGCCGGCGGCATCATGCTCGGTTTCCTCGGAAGTATTACCTCCCTCAGGAAATTCATAAACAGCCAGTCATGATGAAAACTGCGATCATCACAATCCTTGCAGTTCTGACTATTTCACACGTTGCGGCCGGTGCCGATGTGCGGGACCAGCTCCAGGGTGTCAGGAAGGAGATCCGGGAGAAGAGGCAGTTGCTCCGCAAGACAGCCAAAGTGGAGCAGAAGGTGTCGGGTGAGCTTCTCGATATTGATAAGGCTCTCAAGGAGAAACAGGCCCAACTGGCGGTGCTTAATCAGGAGCTGAAGAGGGCCGAGCGGAATGTCTCCGGGACCGAAAGAGAGATCGAGCGGGTCAAGGGGGAGACGGAGCGGAAAAAACAGGAGATTCAGCGTCGCCTCGTGTCGATCTACAAGGCTGGAGAGATTGGCAACATCAGGATGTTCTTCTCGTCCGAATCATTTCCGCAGCTTGTTGAAAACGTCCGTTATATGAGGGGGGTCATCGATAACGACCGGCGCCTGTTCGCCGAATACAACGGCAAGGTTGTCGAGCTTTCAACCTTGAAGACCCGACTTGAGGCCGATGCCGCCCGTAAGGAGAAGCTTCTTGCCGGCATTGCCCGCAAGAAGCAGGAAGTTGAGGACGAAAAACAAAAGAAATCGGTCTTTCTGAACAAAGTCCGGCAAGACAAACAGGGATATCTTGCCTCTCTGCGCGAACTACAGGTCAACGCCCGCCGGCTTCAGTCGATGGTGGAAAAGCTTGAAGCCTTGAGTAGAAAGCGATATACTTCAAGATCTGATAAGGGTGCGGCAAAAGGGCTTTCTCGGGCCCTTCCCCCTGTTCCCGACAAGGGATTCGGCTCGCAGCGGGGACGGTTGTCCTTGCCTGTGAGAGGTGACATTGTCGACAGGTTCGGCAGGCACAAACACCCCGAGTTCAATTCCTATACCGTCAACAACGGAATATCGATCGCAGCACCCGCGGGGGCTGACATTCATGCCGTTTATGATGGTACCGTCATCTTTGCCGATTACTTCAAGGGGTACGGCAATATGGTGATCATCGATCACGGGGGGGGCTTTTTCAGCCTCTATGCCCATGCGTCGCGGATCTCCAAGCGGATAGGGGCGCAGGTCGCCCGCAACGAAGTTGTGGCAAGCGTGGGAGATGTCGACTCTCCCCGCGGCCCGATGCTCTATTTCGAGTTGCGGCAGCAAGGGAAACCGGTGGATCCGGCTCCCTGGTTCAAATAGGTGTCAACACGGCAAGTCCTGGGAGGAATGATGTTCAAGAAGATCAAGGGGAAAAAGATTGCGTTTCTCGTGGCCGCTTTGGTCCTGCTCGTTGCTGCGAGTGGGATAGTGGTCCAGAAGCGCTGCGCTGCAGAGGGGGGGAATGACTACGAATCGATAGAGCTTTTTACGGATGTATTGGCGATAGTCAAGAAAAGCTATGTCGAAGAGGTCGACACCAAGAAGCTGATCTACGGAGCAATCAATGGCATGCTCGCCTCCCTTGATCCTCACAGTTCCTTCATGCCCCCCGACACCTACAAGGAAATGAAGATTGACACGAAAGGGTCTTTTGGCGGGCTCGGCATCGAGATAACGATCAAGGATGGCATCCTCACGGTCATTTCCCCGATTGAGGACACCCCGGCGTTCCGGGCCGGCATTAAGTCCGGAGACCAGATTCTCAAGATTGAGGACCGGTTTACCAAGGACATGAGCATCATGGACGCGGTCAAGAAAATGCGCGGTCCCAAGGGGACGAAGGTCACGCTGACGATAATGCGCGAAGGATTCGACAAGCCTAAAGAGTACACGCTGGTTCGTGACATTATCCAGGTCAAGAGTGTCCGGTTCAAGACCCTCGACAATGGCTACGGCTACGTTCGGATCGCCCAGTTTCAGGAAAAGACCGACGATGACCTCGCGAAGGCCCTCAGTGAGCTGAAGAGTGAAAGTGGCGGGGAACTCAAGGGGCTTATTCTCGACCTGCGTAATGACCCGGGCGGGTTGCTGGACCAGGCGGTCAAGGTTGCGGATCACTTTATAGACGATGGTCTCATTGTGTACACCGAAGGGCGCGAGAAGGATTCCCAGATGAAGTTTTCTGCCCACAAGGCTGGAACTGAGCCGAACTATCCGGTGGTTGTGCTGATAAACGGCGGGAGTGCGAGCGCGTCCGAGATCGTGGCGGGCGCCCTGCAGGATCACAAGCGGGCAGTGGTTATGGGAACCCAGAGCTTCGGTAAGGGGTCGGTTCAAACCATCATCCCGCTTTCCGATGAATCGGGCCTGCGCTTGACCACTGCGCGTTATTATACCCCCAGTGGGAGATCCATTCAGGCCAAGGGGATAACGCCCGACATCGTTGTTGAACGTGCTGAAATTCAGTCGAGCGAGAAAAAAGAGGGTCATATCCGTGAGAAGGACCTCGAAAATCATTTCGAGTCACATGAAAAGGACGAAGGCTCCGTAAAGGAAAAACAGCCCGCATACAAACTTGATGAGCAGATGAAGGGAGATTATCAGATTCTCCGGGCACTCGACCTGCTCAAGGGGTGGGAAATACTCAAGAAAATGAGTGCATCGAAATAGGAAAATACTCTGGATTCAGGGGGGGCATTGCTCCCCCTTTTTTTTGCACAAAGTGGGGGATTGATTTCGGGGGATGGTCTTTATGTTGACTCCCCACTTCATTTATAGTAATAAGACACTATGTTTTAATGTTTTAGTCCCGGTTAATAAAATGCGCCAGCGAAATGAAAAGTCGACAACCGAGCGAGCTCTTCCCCCGCGGGATCTGATAGAGATAAAGACCTTTGGAGGCCTTGCGCTCACCTATCAGGGGAGCCCCGTCTCTATTATCTGGGAAAGCCAGAAGGCCCGGATTCTATTTTGTTACCTTCTCATATCTTACGATCAATGGTTACACCGGGATAAACTGATTGAGATGATATGGCCCGGATGCGACATGGTCGCCGGCGCTAAAAACTTCAAGACGACCCTGAGTCGCCTCAGGAAATCCTTCTCGGGGGCCCGGACGGTCAACCCTGTCGTTACTCTCGGCGAGGCGATACGCCTCGATTTCAATCTGTTTCGGCTAGACTCCAGCCAGTTCAAATACCATGCGGCCAGTGGCATAAAGATGCTTGCCCGTGGTGAAATTTCTGCCGCGCGAAAATATCTCGAAACAGCTCAGGACATTTACATCAGCGAATTCCTGCCTGAAGAGCCATTCGACGCCTTCATCTCGACAGAGCGTGCCGAACTGGAGAGGCTTTACGCTTCCGTGCTCTCCTCGCTCGAAAAGGTCTATCATCTCGAAGGCAATCGCGATGCCGTCGAGGCCATCTCGCTCCTCAAGCCCACGACGCCTGTTTCCGCTTCGTGATCTTCCCCCTTTGTGCTAAATTCCCCTCCTTGCAACCTCGAAGTAGTTTTCCAACAAACCCTTGGCATATGATGCGTACCTGACATCTCCCTGTAGCAGGAAGATGTCGGAGTGAGTGTGCTGCATGATTTTTGCATGAAGAATTCTGTCACTCAGTTCTGTCGAATATGATTTTCCGGGGAGAATCATGACGCAGGTAAGCAGGGTTTGTTTTCCATCGGGGGTGACAGCGCGATTGAGTAACCCATTTGGTGCCGTAAAGGCCGTCAGGGTGCTGATAGCGACCCTTCTGGTCGGGGGCGTACTGTTCGGAGGCGCGGTTGTCCGGGCGGGGGTCATCAGTGCGGACCTCCGCCGGCAGCTCGAACATGTGGAGCCTACTGAGTTTTTGCCGGTATGGCGGCCCCGGTTTTCTTGGACACGGAAATGAGGTAAATATCGTGTACAAGGAGGTCGTCAATGGAAAAGGATATTATTGTCACCGGTGCCGCGGAAGGAGAGCGTAGCTCGACTGGAGCGGCA
>JAJZUC010000065.1 GCA_021847245.1 Deltaproteobacteria bacterium
TAGAACTCCTGCGGCATCGCCTTCACCTGGGCGGCGGTAAAGACCGGACCGTCCTTGCAGACGTAGACGTTGCCGACGTTGCAGCGGCCGCATTTGCCAAGCCCGCACTTCATCCGGTTCTCCAGGGTCGTGTAGATGGCGGAGTCCGCAAAGCCGAGCCGCTCCAGCACGGGGAGCGTGAACTTGATCATGACCGGGGGACCGCAGACGAGCGCGATGGTGTTCGCCGCACTCGGGGCCGCCTCTTCGAGAATCGTGGGGACGAAGCCGACCCTGCCGTCCCACGCCGGGGAGTTCCCCCCCGGGTCCACGGTCTTCACCAGCCGCACGTCGCTTCTTTGTTCCCACTCCTTCAGCTCCCGCTTGTAGACCAGGTCGGCTTCGGTGCGGGCGCCGTAGACGATGGTGATCTCGCCGAACTTATCGCGCCAGTCGAGGCACTGCCAGATGAGGGTCCGCAAGGGGGGGAGCGCGATCCCCCCCGCCACGAAGACCAGGTTCTTCCCGAAGAACTCCTCGATCGGAAAGGAGTTGCCGTAGGGACCGCGCACGCC
Organism: Deltaproteobacteria bacterium; assembly: GCA_021847245.1. GTDB lineage: Bacteria > Desulfobacterota > Desulfuromonadia > Geobacterales > Geobacteraceae > Geobacter. The sequence continues at coordinate 555 of JAJZUC010000065.1, forward strand.
GATGGCGTCCCCCACCTCCAGTTGCCGCAGCGCCTCGGTGACCCGTCCCACGGCCCGGAAGCAGCACTCGATGTACCCTTTGCGGGTGGGGGCCGAGGCGATGCAGAAGGTCGACTCCCCGGCCCCGAAGGCCGAGTACTCGGCGAACTGGCCGGCCCGGAAGCTGAATTGCTCCCGCACCGTCTCGTCCTGGAAGACGAGCCGGAAGGTGCGGATGTCGGCGGTCTCGTCCACGATCTCTTCAATCGTGGCAAGCCGGGGGAGGTAGATGTTGTTGCTGTGGTCGCACATGGTGAAAACAGGGGCTAGGGGCTAGGGGCCCGGGGCTGGCAAAGGCCTTCCCAGGTCCCGAGCCCCTAGTCCCGAGCCCCTTTCCTGTCTATTTCTTCCAGCACCGCCGCGATGTCGATCCCCACGGGGCAGGCGCGGATGCAGCGGCCGCAGCCGGTGCAGAGGCGCTCTCCGAACTTGTCGACGTAGTACTTGAACTTGTGCATGATCCGGTTTCTGTAGCGGCTTGGCTGGACGTCGCGGGGGTTGTGGCCCGAGGCGTGGTTGGTGAACTTGCCGAAGCCGCAGGCGTCCCAGGATTTTCTCCGTACCCCCTTCTTCTCTCCCCCTTCATCCACGATGTCGAAGCAGTGGCAGGCGGGGCAGAGGAACGCGCAGGCGCCGCAGCCGGCGCAGCGCTCTGCGATCTCCTCCCAGAGCGGGTCCTCGAAGTGGAGATCGAGCCAGCTCCTGATTTTTTCCAGGTCGAGCTTCCCCAGGGTCGGCTCGGCTAACGGCAGGGGTTCGGCCGCCGCCGCATCGGCAAAGAGGGGGCCATGGGCAGCGAGGAGCGCCTCTCCCTTCTCGGTGATGACATCGCAGCGGTAGCCACCCTCCTTTAGGGGGGAGAGAAAGAGGTCGCTTCCCTTCGTATCATTGGGGGCGAGCCCCACCGCGGTGCAGAAGCAGGCGTCGTCGGCTTTTGTGCAGGCGAGGCCGATGATGGTGGTCTTTTTTCTTCTCTCCAGAAAAAACTCGTCCCGATAGTCCCAGGAAAAGACCGCGTCCAGAACCGGCGCGGCGGCCACGTCGCAGGGGCGGGCGCCGATGAGGACCGTCTCGGGGATGGCGCAGGAGTCCACGTCGCTGACCCGCACCCCCTCCTTGTCCCGTTCGTAGGCGAGGATAGTCTCGCACAGGGGAAAGAAGCACTCCTTGGCGGAGCGGCGGGGAAGCTCCCCCGGGCTAAGCTCCTCCCCCGTGGTGAGCGGCCCGTAGAGGGTCATGGTGCCGGCGGCCCGAGGGCCGATGACCCGCTTTCCCTCGCTTACCAGCGCGTCGATGAGGAGGCGGAGGTTCTGTTCGGAAATCGATTTAGCCATTGACGGTCCTGTAGGGGCGAATCTTGTATTCGCCCAGACTTTCTGCGGAACGGGCGATCACAAGGATCGCCCCTGCAATTATTTTATAAAACTCTGATCGTCGTCTTCCCGGTACTGCGCCAGGGGTCCCTTCTCCTGCACCTCAAAGCCCGCCTCGTGCCCGTAGAGCTCTTTCAGCTCCTTCGCCATCTTGCGGTTCAGGAGATTGAGCGGAATGTCCATGGGGCAGGCCCGCTCGCACTCGGCGCACCCGGCGCAGCGCCCCGCCAGATGCATGGCGCGCACGATGTGCCACGCCATGTTCCCCGCCGGCCGCGGCGTGGTCTCCACCGCCTGGGGGCGGTTGCGGTCGCACAGGCACTGCTCGCAGTAGCAGAAGGGGCAGAGCTGGCGGCAGGCGTAGCAGCGGATGCAGCGGGCAAAGTGCTCCTTCCAGAAGGCCCAGCGCTCGGCCGGGGTCATGGCCTCCAGCCGCGCCAGTTCCTCGCTTTCGACCGGGGTGAAGCGGGGGAGGTCGGGCAGGCTCCCGACGGTGACGTCGGTCCCTTCGGGGGTATGCACCGCGCACTCCCGGCACTTGGCCGCCATGGTCGCCTCGCCCCTTCCCTGCACCCCGGGGCAGACCACGCCGATGATGTGGAGCTCCTCCCTTTTCAGCTGGTTCTCCCCCATGAGTCCCACCAGGGCCCTGAGGTCGCACCCCTTGACCACGATGGCGAGCCGCCCCTTCTGCCGGATCTCCTTCTTCGCCTTGGTGAGGTAGAGGGCCAGGTTGTTGACGCAGGCCGGGGAAAAGACGAGAGTGTCGGCCTTCGTCGGGTCGGTGACGATGGCCGGCAGGGCGCTCCCTTTTCTGCGGCCCGCCTGCCAGCCGACCACGGCGGCCACGGTGCCGGCCTCCAGGACCCGCTTCGCCTCGGCCCGGATGGCTTCGGTGGCCGTGGCGTAGAGCGCGGGATCGATACTTTGTGTCTGGGCGCTGTTGTTCATGCAGTCATGCCTTTGTAGGGGCGCCGCAAGCTTGCGCCCTTGCTGTTTCGGTTGACGGGCGCAAGCTTGCAGCGCCCCTACGGAATGGTCTCGTACGCCTCTTTGAGCTCCGGGGTGTCGATGGCCCCGGACCAGCACTCCTCGGCCTCCAGCTCCCGGAACTCGGGCATGGGCCCCATGGCCCGCACCCGCTCGGTGAGCTCCGTCACCACCTCGACCCACTTCCCCCCCTCGGCGGCGGAGACCCAGGAGAACTGCAAGCGGTTCAGGTCCACCCCGATGAAGTCCAGAAGCTGCCGGAAGGCGGCAAAGCGTCTGCGGGCGTGGAAGTTCCCCGCCATGTAGTGGCAGTCGCCGGGATGGCATCCGGAGACGAGCACCCCGTCGGCCCCCTTCTGGAACGCCCGCAGGATAAAGACCGGGTCGATGCGGCCGGTGCAGGGGAACTTCACCACCCGGGTATTGGCCGGGTACTGCAGGCGTGAGGTTCCCGCCAGGTCCGCCCCGGCGTAGGTGCACCAGGTGCAGACGAAGGCGACTATCTTCGGTTCGAATGCGTGTTTCTCTTTGTGTCCGTGCATTGGTTCCCCGTAGGGGCGATCCTTGTGATCGCCCAAGGCGAATACAAGATTCGCCCCTACAATGATTCGATCATCGCCATGATCTGCTCGTCGGTGTAGCCGTCCAGTTCTACGCTCTTGGAGGGGCAGGTGGCCTGGCAGGTGCCGCAGCCGCCGCAGACCCCGGGGTTGACATAGGCGACGACCCGGATGAGGTTGCCCTGCCGGTCCCGGAGCTCCTTCTCCTCCACGGCGCCGTAGGGGCAGACCTTCCGGCAGTAGAGACACGCCACGCAGGTCCGCTCGTTCACCTTGGCGACGATCGGTTCGCGCTCCAGCTCGCTCTTGGCGAAGAGGGTCATCACCTTGGCCGCGGCGGCGCTTGCCTGGCTCACGGTGTCGGGGATGTCCTTCGGCCCCTGGCAGGCGCCGGCGAGATAGATCCCGGCGGTGGCGCACTCGACAGGTTTGAGCTTGGCGTGGGCCTCGGAGTAGAAGTTGTACCGGTCGTAGGAGATGCCGAGCTTCTGGGCCAGGGTGTCGGCCCCGGTTCGCGGCTGGACGGCGGTGGCAAGGACCACCAGGTCCGCCTCGATCTCCACCTGGAGTCCCACGGCGATGTCGCTCCCCATCACCACGACCTTGTCCCCCTTCTGGTAGAGGCGGCTTACCATGCCGCGGATGTAGACCGCTTCCTCTTCCTCCACGGCCCGGCGCCAGAACTCGTCGTAGTTCTTCCCCGGGGTGCGCGCGTCCATGAAGAAGACGTAGGCCTGGCCGTCGTGGACCTTGTGCCGGTAGAGCATGGTGTGCTTGGCGGTGTACATGCAGCAGATCTTGGAGCAGTAGCTGATCCCCTTCTCCCGCGCCCGGGAGCCGACGCACTGGACAAAGACCACCTGCTTGGGCTCTTTGCCGTCGGAGGGGCGCAGGATCTTGCCGCCGGTGGGACCGGAGGCGCTGGCCAGGCGCTCGAAGGTGAGGCCGTCGATGACGTCGGGGATGGTGCCGTGGCCGAATTCGCCGTACCCCTTGATGGGGGAGCCCTTCGGCTTTTCACTGATACTGTAGAGCTCGAAGCCGGTGGCGACCACGATGGCCCCGACGGGCTCCACGATGAGGCTATCCTCCTGCCCGTAGTCGATGGCGCCGGGGCCGCAGACCTTCTGGCAGACGCCGCACTTGCCGCTTCTGAAGTACGTGCAGTTCGCCCGGTCGATGACCGGGGTGTTGGGGACCGCCTGGGGGAACGGGACGTAGATGGCGGGACGCAGGCCCAGGTTTTTGTCGAAGGAGTTGGGGATCTTTTTCTGGGGACACTTGGCGGAGCAGATGCCGCAGCCGGTGCACCGCTCCTCGATGACGCTTCGGGCCTTCTTGCGCACCGTGATCTGGAAGTTGCCGATGTAGCCGTCAACGCTCTCGATCTCGCTGTAGGTATGGAGGGTGATGTTCGGATGGTTGGCGGCGTCGACCATCCTGGGGGTCATGATGCACTGGGAGCAGTCGAGCGTCGGGAAGGTCTCGGAGAGTTGCGCCATGTGGCCGCCGATGGAGGGCTCGCGCTCCACCAGCACCACCTGGTGGCCGGCGTCGGCGATGTCCAATGCGGCCTGGATCCCGGCGATGCCGCCGCCGATGACCAGCGCCCTTTTGGTGACCGGGACGGTGATCGGGACGAGCCTTTTGTCCTTCTTGACCCGGGCCACCATCATCGCGACGATGTCGCTCGCCTTGGCGGTGGCCTCCTCCCGGTCCTCGTGGACCCAGGAGCAGTGCTCGCGGATGTTGGCCATCTCGCAGAGAAAGGGGTTCAGGCCCGCGCTCTTCGCGGCGCTGCGGAAGGTCTTTTCGTGCATGCGCGGACTGCAGGCGGCCACGACGACGCCGTCGAGACCATGCTCGGCCACGGCCTTCTTCAACAGGCTCTGGCCGGGATCGGAGCACATGTACTTGTAGTCGCAGGCGTAGGACACTCCGGGAAGCCGCGCGGCCTCGGCCGCGACCTTTTCCACGTCAACGGTTCGGGAGATGTTCTCGCCGCAGTGACAGACAAAGACGCCGATTCGGGACATTTACACTAATCCTTTTTCCCGCAGAAGCGGCAGCGGGTTCACGATCATGCTGTCAAAGCCGAGTTTCGAGGGCGCTACCCCCACGGCCAGGGCCAACAGTTGCGTCATGTAGAAGACCGGCATGCCGAAGCGATTCCCCGTGGCCTCCTCGATCTCCTTCTGCCGGATGTCGAGGTTGCCGTGGCACAGGGGGCAGGCGACCATGAGGCAGTCGGCGCCGGCCCGCTTGGCAGAGGCGAGGATGTCGCCGGAGAGCTTCAGGACCACTCCGGGGCGGGAGAGGGTGAAGTTGGCGCCGCAGCACTCAAGGCGGTGGCTCCAGGCTACGGTGGCGGCCCCGGCGGCCCCGATCACCCGCTCCATGATGGTGGGGGCCTCGACGCAGTCAAGCTGCGGCACTTCGGGGGGGCGGGTGAGGAGGCAGCCGTAGTAGCAGGCGACCCTCAAGCCCGCAAGGGGTTTGCGCACGGCGGCGGCAAGCCGGTCGAGGCCTAGGTCCGTGGCGAGGATCTCCAGCAGGTGCTTCACCGGCTTGGCGAAGGAGACCTCGCCGTCGATGGCGTACTCCACCTGCCGGCGCTTGGTTTCGCTCTCGGCCAGGTGGTGCTGGGTCGCTTTCAGCCGCGAGAAGCAGGCGGCGCAGGCCACGGCCAGGTCCCCCGCCACGCGTTCGGCCAGGGCGAGGTTCTTGGCGCACAAGGAGAGCGACAGAAGCTCGTCCACGTTGTGGGCCGGGGTCGCCCCGCAGCAGAGCCAGTCGGGGACCTCCACGAGCCCGATCCCCAGGGCATGGAAGAGCCCCCGGGTCGATTCGTCGTATTCCCTGGCCGAGGCGTGCAGCGAGCAGCCGGGGTAGTAGGAGTAATTGAGGTCGTGTTTCGTCATGGTCTTCCAGTCCCTTTACGAGTCCCGAGTCCCCGCCTTTACGGCGCTTCCCCCTTTTTGCGCAGCTCTTCGATCCGGGAGAAGATCTTCTCTATTTCACCGATATTGCGGTTCTTGCGGTGGAACATCTTGAGCTTCCCCCTGGTGAGGAGCGTCGGCCCGAGCATGAAGTCCTTCAGAAGCTTGCCGCTGCGCAGGTTGAACACCGCGGCGAGCCGCATCTCGTACTGCCGGCCGTAGGTCCGGATGTTGTCGAGAAAAAGCCGGTTCGCCAGCTGCACGAGACTCTCCTTGGACGGCCCCCGGGCGTCCCATGAGCACTTGCGCAGCGCATCCATGATCGCCGCCAGATCCACCTTGTTGGGACAGCGGGTGGTGCAGGTCTCGCACGAGGCGCAGTACCAGATGGAGCGCCCCGCCAGCACCCGCTCGTACTGCCCCAGCTGCAACAGCCGCACGATCCGGTTGGGGGGGTGCTCCATGAAGCTTCTCATCGGGCACCCCGCCGAGCACTTCCCGCACTGGAAACAGCGCCGAACCGAACTCCCCGACAGGGCCTCCACTTTTCTCACGAACCCGAGATTCATCGTCTCGGTCGATAGCTGCATCTTGGTGTGTTTCACGGTGCCTCCCGCACGCTCGCATCGATCGTACGAATGATTCCATCAGCAAAAGATACGCCAAAGGCAAAATACGGGACGACGGATAGCGCTGCAAACCCTTACGGGAAGCGGAGATAGGAATGATGCCGGACTCAGTGGTGGGGAGAATAGTCCTTCGGTTGCTGTAAAATGACCAGGATGGATAAATTACCGGCTTTGTGCACCACATAGTGGCGTCGAGCCGGTGCTGGCGAAAAGAAGGGCGGGGGAAAAGGTGCTCGATTCTCGCTGTGGTGAATTACTACAATGGCGAATAATTCCCCAAAGGTGTCGGGAGACAGATATTCATCCTCCGTACGGTCAAACCTTCTCTGCTGCAGTTGATCACGTTCAGGCAGCCGTAATCCTGATGGAGGCGGAAGAGGTTAGCCATAGGCATGCCGAGGATGTGGCAGAGGATCACCCTGTTCACCCCTGCATGACCGACGATCAGCAGCGGGCCATGGTTTTTCCGCAGGATATCCTCAAGCAGGGGAATGACGCGCGCCGCCAGTTCGGCAAAGCTTTCCCCGCCCGGCGTACGGTACGCGGCGATGTCGGCGATGCGCTTCTCGTATTCACCGGGGTAGCGCCGTGACGCCTCGTCGATGGGCAGTCCGTCCCATTCCCCCAGGTGGATTTCCCTTAGACCGTGGAGCTGCTGTAACGATTCTATCCGTCCGTCCGCCACGATACGGGCGGTTTCCCGCGAGCGGTTGAGATCGCTGCAGAAGATCCTTCGGAATGGGGCATCGGCCAATGCACGCCGCCAGTGGAGGGCCTGTGTCCGTCCGGCAGCATTGAGCGGAAGATCGCTCTGGCCGATGTAGCGTTTGACGTCATCCTGCCGGCAGTCACCGTGGCGCATGAGATAAACAGGGGCTGATATTGGTGTGTACGAACGTCTATTCATGGAGAGTAATCAACTTTTCAAGGGGAAACCCCAGTACGTTTTCCAGACGTTTCCGGACGGTCCGGGCAGTCCGCAATCTGCCGGCTATACTGCGGATGACCGACGGTTCGTGGGTGTGACGTTCCAGCATCGGGCGAAACCGTTCCGCCAGAGAAACAACCCGCTCGCCCCGAACAAGCTTGTCGGCCAGGTAGAGCACTTCCCTGGCGTGGACCGGCTTCCTTTCATTCACCACCAGATCCATGTGGCTGGCCACCAGCCCGGCTACCGGGTCAAAACCCCATTGGCGCAGAATATGTGCCCCTGCCCGTGCGTGGTCGGGCTCCTGCCTGGCCAGGTCGTGCAGCAGGCCGGCTGCGGCCAGAAGGGGTATGTCCAGGGAGCAACCGGCCCGGTTCAATGCATCCCCCAGGAGTACCGCCACTCGGGCCACTGCCTGTCCGTGATGGACGATCCGTTCGTCGACCTGCAAAACCGTACGCAGCAGAGCCATGCATTCCGCTTCCGTAGGTATGGCGCTACGATCGGCCCGTTCCAGGAGCAATCGGTAGTCGTCGGGGGTGTCCATGTCCCTGAGGATATATTCATCCGCAACGGCAACATCCAGTGCACCCGCGTCCCACCGGGCCAATACGGCTCTGAGGCCGCCGGCGCCCTGCCACTTCGCGATCTCCGGGGCATGATGGCCGGCTATGAGGGGCGGGTGCCCTCTCTGCCCGAGAACACGGGGATAGACGACGTCGGCCCGATTGTTCAGATAAGCGTCAATGAGCCGCCTGACGGTTTCCGGCCTGATCAACGGTACGTCCACCGGAAGCACGAAGAAGGCCTCCACTTCAGCCCCGACCGTTGCCACCCCTGCCGCCACCGAGGAAAACATGCCGTCACGGTAGTCGGGATTCGCCACGGCACGGGCCCCGAGCCGCTCCAGGCGGGGTTTCAGATCCGCTTCCCGGTGGCCGGTCACTACCCGGACATCGCTGATTCCTGCATCATGAAAGAGGGTCACGACCCGCTCCAGGACCGAGACCTCGCCGAGAGGAAGAAGGGGCTTGAACTCTCCCATCCGCGAGGAATATCCCGCCGCGAGAACCACGGCTGTCACGGCGCCGGCCATCTACTCTCCCTGGTTCGCCCTGGCCTGGATCAGCTCCGCCACGATGCTGACCGCGATCTCCGCCGTGGTTTCGGCACCGATCTTGAGGCCGATGGGACAGTTGAAGCGGTTGACATCCGTCTCGCCGAACCCTTCGGCCAGCAGGGCTTTCCGGATTTCCACGCTTTTCTTCCTGCTACCGAGCATCCCAATGTAGCCCGCCTTCGTCCGCAACGCCTGTTCCAGCACAACCCTGTCGTGGGTATGGCCCCGCGTCACGATGACGACGTAGCTGTCTCCACCCACCTCCATTCCCGCGAAGCAGCCCGTGAAGGAATCGAGGACGATGACGTCACCCGCCGTGGGGAACCGCTCCCGGTTGGCGAACTCCTCCCGGTCGTCCATCACCACCGTATGGAACGAAACCTTTCCCGCCAGCTCCGCCACATGCTGGGAGACGTGGCCGGCCCCGAGTATGTAGACGGTGCTCGGCGTATAGCAGCGCTCCACAAGGAAACGCCGCGCTCCCAGGGTGGCGAGGACCGGGTAGGTAGAGCGGTGCGCCTGCTCCGCCAGGGTGGCGAGCCACTCCGCGGGATGATGGAACTCCCCGGTGACCGAGCCGTCCCCCCTCACGATACAGCGACTGATCCGCCGGATGTCGCCGTCGTACTCCCCAAGATCGCTGACCACGAAACATTTCTCCCCGCTGCGCAGCGCCTCGCGCAGGCTCCGGAAGACCTCAAGGTTGACCGGGTCGGGATCGATCAGCTCCAGAAACACCTCCACACGGCCGCCGCAGATCATCGACATGCTGGCCGCGTCACGGCCGGAGAGGTCGAAGGTGAAGATCTGCGAGACCCCGGTCCTGAACACCTCGCCGGCCCTTCTCTGCCCTTCCGCCTCCAACACCCCGCCGCCGATGGTGCCGACGGAGGTTTCGTCCCCATGGACGATCATCTTCGACCCCGCCAGACACGGGGCCGAACCGGACTTGGCTATGATCGTCGCCAGCACCAGCTCTTCGCCCCGCTCCAGCACCGGCCAGATGGCGTCCACCGCCCACGAAATCAACATTACTGCTCCTTTCTCCGGTCGACGACCGTTCTCTTTATGCTTATGGACCTGGCGAAGGCGTCACGACCGACCGCCCCCAGCATGAGCCTTCCGTCCGCCACCGCTCTCCGTACCGCCCGGACCTCCAGGAGCGCCCGGCGCACGAGAGGCGGGGCCTCTCCACCCGCGGCCGCCGTAGTCTCGATGGCGATGTCCAGACAGGCCCGGCCATCGTCGCTCCTCACCACGGCCTGGTAGTCGAGGAGAAACGGGAGGGGGAAAAGCACCTCGTCCAGCTCGGCGATGTTCAGCCGGTGTCCTCCCGCCAGGATGATGTCCCCCGCAAGCCTTCCCCTGACCCGCTCCAGGCGGCGCAGAACGGTGCCGCAGGAGCAGGGGTCGGGCAAAAATCTCGCCCGGTCGCCGGTCCGGTAGCGGATGAGCGGCATTCCGCGGCGGGTCAGGGTGGTGAAGACCACCTCCCCGGGCTCGCCATCGGGAAGCGGCCGGCCGCTCTCCGGATCGACCACCTCGAACCAGAGATCGGCCTCCCTGAGGTGGTAGCCGCGCAGGCGCCGGCATTCGACCCCGCCGCCGAGCCCCATCTCGGTCATGCCGTAGTGGTTGAAGACGCGCACCCCCCAGGCGGCAGTAAGTACCCGGACGACGGACGACGGAACATGGTCGGCGCTCAGCAGAACGCTCTTGAGCCAGCCCAGCGGAATCCGCGCGGCATCCGGGTGCCGCGCGAGGGCCAGCACCTGTACCGGTAGCCCCACCAGACAATGTATCTCCTCAGAAACGATCCGCTCGATGACCTCGCCAGCATCCCGGACCAGGCCGTGAACGATACCTTCAACCTCCATACGACGGAGCCCCTTCACCAGGAGATCGCCGACGCTGCCGGGAAGTTCCCCGGGCATGAGAATGAGGACCCGATCACCCGGTTTTACCATGGTCGACATGCCGCGGTGGAAGAAATCGACCGTCAGCTCCAGGTCCTCGGCGGTGAAGTGGAGCCTCTTGGGAGGCGCCGTGGTTCCCGAGCTCCGGATTGTCACCACTCGCTCGATCTCACCTTGGGAGACGCAGAGGAAGCGGCGCTCATCCTCCAGCAGCTCCGCCGTGGTGGTGAAAGGGAGCCGGGCGATATCCTCCGGGGCACGGATCTCTTCGCAGCGCACCTCAGCCAGCCGGGAGCGGTAGAAGGGGGAATGCTGCCGGGCGTACTCCACCGTCTCCCGCAGCCGGTGCAGCTGGTAGCTCTCCAGGGCGCCCCGGGTCAGCGGTTCCTGCGCCGAAATGCCGATCTTTGTCTTGATCCACGATTCCAGTGGGGATGTGCTCATAGGAGGATCTTCCTGTAAACCAATCAAGTCAGAACACACGCGAGTTCCAGTCCCCCTTTGAAAAAGGGGGATTCAGGGGGATTTGCCTGTGATGTCGCCAGAAATCCCCCCTGGCCACCCTTTTTCAAAGGGGGGTAACTTTATTAGAGCCAATCGGAGGGCTTCTTGTTTCTGTAAAGTGGCTTCCCCTCGGCCGAGGTCAGGTTGTAGAGGCAAAACGGGATCATCCGGCCATCGGGGGCGACCACGTGGATGCAGCACTCCCGGACCCGTTCCAGGTCCAGGTTCCAGACATCCTGGAAGGCCATGGCGGAGACGGCGAAGGTGTTGATCCGGTGGTTTTCCATGAAGGCGTCGAAGCTGTCCATGCCGGCGATGCTGTCGCCATCCGCGGGAGCGGCCCACTGTCGGGTGACAAAGGAGACCGCCTTGCCGGTCCCCCGGTTCTCCGGCTCCGGGGAGCCGCAGCAGCAGGGAGGCGTGTGCTCGGTCAGGGCCCTGAGCCCGCCGTCCGGCTGGCGGAGGAAATTGCCGTGGAACGAACAGAGCGGGTGCTCGCACCCCGGCGGCCGGAAATGTTCCACCCGCATTAGCCCGTCGGTTTGCTCCTCGATGGCCCCCATCAGGTCGGGGAGTGTGACGCGGGCCGTAGCGGCGGGGGGCTCGGGGTGGCGGCCGAAGAAGGCGGCAGGCTGGAAATGGACCCCGCGCACGGCCGGCGCAAGCTCCAGGGCCAGCCTGAGGATGGCCCCCACATTCCCCGTGTTGACCCCCGGGACGATGGTCGGGACGAGCACCACGCCGAGACCGGCGGCCGCACAGTGTTCGATGGCCCGCAGCTTCTCGGCGAGGAGGGGGCGCCCCCGGACCGCCCGGTAGACGGCGTCATCGGTGCCGTCGAACTGGAGAAAGACCGAGAAGAGCCCGGCGCGCCTCAACTCCCCGGCATACTCCCGGTCGGCGGCAAGCCGCACCCCGTTCGTGTTCACCTGGATGAAGGGGAACCCCAGCTCCCGTCCCATCCTGACGATGGCCGGCAGGTCGTCGCGCACCGTCGGCTCGCCGCCGGAGAGCTGGACGATGTTGTGGGGCCCGCTCCTGCGGAGCGCGGTCCGGTACCAGCCGGCGATGGTCTCCGGGGAGGGGTCGGTGCCGTTCTCCCGGCCGGCGTCGGCGAAACAGACCGGACAGGCCAGGTTGCAGCGGCCGGTCACCTCCAGGAGGACCGTGCACGACTGTTGTCGGTGCCCCGGGCAGATGCCGCAGTCGAAGGGACAGCCCCTCTGCGTCCCGGGATGGTTCACGGAGGAATGGACTGCTGCCTTCGGCCGGGACCAGCCGGAAAGCGCAGGCCCCCCCCGCCAGACCGGGGTCCGGAAGTCGCCGTGCTCCGGACAGCTCTTGACGAGGACGACCTCGCCGCCCTCGCAGCGCCGCTCGGCCGGAATCCGCTCAAGACAGCGGGGGCAGAGGCTTTCCGTGGCCAGGGGTTCTATCTTCGACTCGACATTCATGGTCAGACCCGTCGTTAATCCTGACCCCGGCTTACGTCGTAGCCGCTTGAGGCCAGGAGCTGCATCGCGTAGTCGTAGGTCTCCGCAACTATGGCCCCGCAGCGCTGCCGGACCTCGGTCCGGTCGCCTACGATCAGGCCGCAGGTGATGCCGCCATAGCGGCTGCCGACGGTTTGTTCGAACCACACCGTCAGGTCGTTCAGCATGTACTTCAGCATCTCGTCTTCGTGTTCGTCGTCGGTCCCCTTACCGGCATAGAGTCCAAGGAGGCAGGCGGCGCCGGTCAGGGTGCCGCAGATCCCACCGTCGGAGCCGCAGCCATTAGCCAGCCCCCCCAGTGCCCGGATCAGGTCGGGGTTCTCCTTACCCTGGGCCTCCAGGGCCATGATGACCAGGACCTGGCTGCAGTAGTAACCCTTGTAGGAGAGTTCCAACAGCTTCAGCAGGGTTTCGTCCACGGTTTTGTCCTCCCCCGGTTAGTCTTTTCGCGCAATGAGCAGATAGTACCCCGACCGCGCGCCGGCCACGCACCCGCCGGCGTTGCACCAGACCCCCTCCAGGGAGCCGTGGGTCAGAACCAGCCGGGCCGCCAGCTCCCTGAGAAGCGGGGTATGGTCTTCCCGGAGGAGGATGGAGAAACCGCTTTCGGAGAGCCGCTTCTCCAGCTCCCCTCGGGCTGACGCCTCCCGGTCGTACATGTCGCTGAGGACCAGAAACCCCCCGGAGCGAAGCGCCCGGCGAAACTCCGCCAGCGCCCCGTGAGGTTCTTCAACGATTGAGAGGACACATTCGCAGAAGATGCCGTCCAGACTCTCCCCTTCGACGGGGAGTGCCTCTGCCCTCCCCTCCGCCAGCGGCAGCGCCGGGTTGCGGACCAGTGCCTCCGCGATCAGCCTCCGGGAGATGTCCACACCACCGGCAGCAAAGCCGTAGCGGCTGCGCAGATGTTCTACGGTGGCGCCGGCGCCGCACCCTACGTCGAGAAGCCTGGCTCCGGAAGGGAAACTGCAGAACCCGACCGCCCGATCGGTGAGCGTCAAGCCTCCCGGCCGGATCGTCGGGCCGGTCACCGCGCGCAAAACTACCGATTCATACTCAAATGCGTCCATTGTAACATCCATAGTTCTGATTAAGCGTCCGTCGAGCGAGCAGTTTCGGGTTCTGGCAAGGCTTTGCGACGACCCCGGCGGAGGCGTAGCAGCGCTACGCCGCACAATGGGGGAGGAAGCAAAACGCCGCCAGGTTCCGGAAATGCTCGCTCGCCCCTACTTGTCCTCAAGGATCCGCTCCGCATCTGCCATCTTCCCGGTGGCCAGATCCTCGGACACCAGGACGAGGCCGCAGGCGCGACAGGCCGGAAGGTCCACCTCGAAGTTCCCCTTCATGTAGGTGAAGCCCACCTTCACGATCTCCAGCGCTCCCCCGCAGGCGCTGCAGTTCCAGGCCGCCGCTTCTTCCGACAGGCTCATTTCTTGACCCCCACGATCTTCATCCGATGGCAGTACGCGTTATGGACCGTAAACCCCTCGTCCCCCGGGGTGTAGTCGACCCAGAAGGTGACGTTCTCCGGCTGGTGGCAGGCCCGGTACGCCCCGGCCTCGTTGTTCCTCAGCCGTCTGCCGGTCCGCTCCGCATGGTCGATAACCCGCCGGATGTCGTCCTCCAGGATCCGCCGCTCGTCGATCCGTCTGCGCACCTCGTCGGTCATGACAAGCCTGATGCTCTCGTACTCTTCCACGGTCCCCCCTCCAGTCTCGCCCAGCTCCCGGAGGATCGCCTCCTTCACCCTGGCGCGGTTCGTCCGGCGATCGGACCAGGATATCCAGCCGCGGGCCGCCGGGTCTCCCCCCTCCACGGCCGGGAAGAGGAGCTCGATCAGGTGGCTCGCCCTCTTGCCGGCTGCGACCAGTCTGTCGCGGCACATGGCGCAATAGGCCAGATAGTCGTGCCCGCTCACCCCGGTGCGGTAGTAGGCGGTGTCGGTCCCCTCCTGTCGCCCGGTCCGGTGCCAGCCGCCCGGTTGCGTGAAGGGCTTCGCCGGATGGGGCGCTTCCGCATTGGTGCGATGGTCGATCACCTTTTTGGCGAGCTTCGGGTTGGCGTTGAACATGAGGCCACCGTAGCCGCAGCATTCGGGCTTGTCGCCGGAAAGGAGGAGCTCGTCGATGGTGATGCCGAGCGCCCGGGCGATCCGCCGCACACTCTCCCGGGTCTCCGGGTCGTGGCGGGTGATGCAGGGGTCGGCGATGGCCACGGTCGTCCCCGCGGCGCGGCACCGGTTCAAATCGGGGAGTCCGCTCTCCTCCAGGACCCGCCAGATTGAGACCGCCTCCATCTCCGGGAGATTATCCCTGAAGAGACTCTGACAGGTGGAGCAGGCGGTGACGACCCGGGGTCTCCCCATCGCTTCCCACTCACGGCGGAGAGTCTCCCGCGTCTCCCGGAAGATGTCGTCCCGGCCGGCCCAGTAGGCGGGGGCGCCGCAGCAGCCGAGCATGATCCCGACCCCGCCGGAGAGCTTCTCCCGCAGAAAGCGGTAGGACGACAGCACCTCCACCGGGGAGGTGGCGCAGAGCTGGCAGCTCGGGAAGTAGAGCCAGTCGCTCTTATCCTTCCCCGGTTCGTGACGGCTCAGCGCGAAGCGCTCGCCGCCGCTGTGGGCCATGTCCTGGAGGGCGAACTCGTGGAAGGAGGCGGGCATGAGCTTCTGCTCGACCATGGTGCGGCGGGCCTCCAGGCAGAGGTCCCCCATGTAGAAATCGTTGGGGCAGACGGTCTCGCAGAGGCCGCAGGTGCTGCAGGAGTTGACGAACTGGTTCTTGGTGTGGGCCGCGCCGAAGATGACCCGCTCGTTGTTGAAGACCTGACGGGCGTACTTCTTCGGGTATCCGTCGTAGCGCTCCAGGTAGAGGCAGACCTTCACGCACTCCATGCACTCGCACTGGAGGCAGCGCGCCGCCTCTCCCTTCGCCTCGTCGGCGGTGAACCCGGCCTCGGCATTCCGGGGGACGATCCGGGGCTCTTGCCCGATCCCCTCGATGCTTGTGAAGAGCCGGGTCTTAAAAGGGCCCTCGTTCTCCCTGCCGGTTCCGAGCTGTACATTCTGGATGAACCGCTCGATCGAGAGGGCGCCCTTCCTCCCCTGCAGCGCTTCGTTGACCGGAGAATAACCCCCCTTTGCCCCGGTTCCGCCGCCGGCGAATATCCCCTCACGATCGGTGGCGCCGGTTGCGGCATCTGCCGCGATCTCACCCGCGCCGTCCCTTCCGATCTCGAAATCGCACCCTGATACCCCTTCGCGGTCGATGAAAACGGCGTCGAATTCAGCGAAGATTCCCTCGAATGCCTGCGCATCGAGCTGTTCACCGAGGCGTATTTCCGCCTTCAAGGTTTCCAGCGCGGCAAGCTCACTGTCGATAACCTCCCGAGGAAGGAGATTATCCGGAATATCGTGCAGCGACCCGCCAAGCCGGTCCCTCCGTTCGAATAAGGTTACCGTGAACCCCTTCTTCACCAGGTCCCAGGCGGCTGTGAGTCCTGCGAACCCGCCACCGATGACGGCTACCTTCTGTGACCTCCGGGGCAGAAGCTGGATCTTGGCCTTTCCGGCAGTGCCTTCCACGCAGTTGCGCTCCAGGAGGCCGATGGCTATAGGC
>JAJZUC010000007.1 GCA_021847245.1 Deltaproteobacteria bacterium
TCTACCCCCCCATCGCTTTTAGCGACGGCAAGAAGACCGTCACTCTCAAGGTAGACCTCGGCGAAAGTGGTGCCGCCCCGAATTTTGCCCTTCGTGGAGCGAGTCTCAAATCTCTCGGTAAAGATGGCAGCAAATGGGTGGTCGTGGTACTTCCCGAGGCCCGCCGTACCGACGCGGTGCTCATCATCGTCGCCGGAGAGCGGATGATTGAGTATCCCCTGACGGTTGCCCCTCCGGTTGATGTAAATATCGACAAGGGAGACGCTATGACCGAAAAGGACTTCAATCTGTTCCTGAAGGAAAAGGGGACTGACAAGGCTCCCCGCTTCGACCTGAATGGCGATGGCAAACGCGATTATGTCGATGACTTCATTTTCACTGCCAACTACCTGGTTGGAAAAGGTGCAAGTAAAGAAAAGGCCAGGAAAAAATAGCTTGCTTCTCTCGCTGTTACTAAAGAAAGGCCCGTCGATAATCCGGCGGGCTTTTTCTGTTTTTCATCATCCGTGAAACTTTACCGAACAAGTGCACAATAGTGGCTGGTCATGCTGGTGACTAGGGGTTGCGCATCTGCAAACGTTCGTGATACTTTCAGTGATCAAACACGACCCAAGCTGCTTTCGGTATTCCGTCCATGACACCCTTATCGACAGACATCCAGCACGGACATGATATCCCACCCATCGGCGCAAAGAGGGGGGCGGTAATAATCGTTGCCGTGCTGGCCGCGCTGGTTTTCCTCGGCCGGCTCAACTATCTCCTCTTCCATACCCTTACCGAGTTTTTCACGGCCGTGGTCGCCTGCAGCATCTTCGTCGTGGCGTGGAATTGCCGTAGGTTCCAGACGAACGGCTTTCTGTTTTTGCTCGGCTGCATATCGTTGTCGGCGGCAATCGTCGATCTCTTCCATGCCATGGCGTTCAAGGGGATGGGGGTCTTTGCCGCCGGCGGGGCGCCGCTGGCGACACAACTCTGGATCGCCGGCCGCTATCTGCAGACAGGGGCTTTTATCGTTGCACCGCTATGTGTGCGCCGTACGATCCCTCCCCGTCTGACGCTTATTTCCAGCATTATCCTCACCTTCATTGTCCTGGCGGTCATCTTCGCGGGGGGGATCTTTCCCGAGTGCTACGTGGAGGGGGTAGGTGTCACCCCATTCAAGAAGGCCAGCGAATTTCTCTTTGTTTTTGCTTATCTCGTAACGCTTGCACTGCTCCACCGGGAACGTTATGCCTTCGATCCCGGCGTGCTGCGGCTGCTCAGGATGTCCATCGTCGCGTTTGCCCTGTGCGAGCTCGCCTTTTCGTCCTATACCGATGTTTCCGGCTACGCCAACCTGGCAGGGCATCTTCTGAAGATCCTCGGGTACTATTTTCTGTACCGCGGCGTGATCGAGATCGGGCTGACAAAGCCTTACGACCTTCTGTTTCGGGAACTGAAGCTGAAGGAGGAAGTCATCGTCGCCGAGCGAAACGAGCTGTGGGAGAGCCGGGAGCTGTTGCGTGAGATTGTGGAGGGTACGTCCGACGCGATCTACGTGAAAGACCTGCATGGGCGTTATCAGCTTATAAACGGCGCAGCGCTGCGCTTTGTCGGAAAGCCCGTCGAGGCGGTCCTTGGCCGCGACGACACCGTGATCTTTCCGCCTGATGAAGCCCGGGTCGTGATGGAATCGGACCGCAGCGTCATCACTTCCGGCAGGGCACAGACGCTCAATGAGGTCGTTACAACCGCCGGGGGGAAACAGCGCGCCTTTCTCACTACCAAGGGCCCATTGTTCGATAAAAAAGGTAATGTCACCGGTCTCTTTGGCATGGCGCGCGACATTACCGACCTCAAGCGGATCCACGAAGAGATCGAACTTCTCAATACCGATCTTTCAGCGCGCGCTGTCGAACTCGAAGTCCTGAACAGCGATCTCGAGGCGTTCAACTCTTCGGTTTCCCACGATCTTCGCGGTCCGATCACCAACATCTGCGGCCAGTGCCAGGTGATCCTCGAACTGTTCCCGGACAAGGCGGATCCACAGGTGCTCGATTTTGTCCGCGGAATCCTCGATGAATCGTGGCGCATGAACGACCTTATCAACACCCTGCTCGATTTCTCGCGCCTCGGACGCGTTGAGATGAATTGTGAATCGGTGGAGCTGTCTTCCCTGGCTCTGGAGATCGCTGCTCTTTTGGCGGCGCATTCTCCCGGGCGGAATGTACGGTTTTCCGCCGATAAGGGACTGGTGGCCACCGGAGACCCGGGGCTGCTCCGGATCGTCATGGAAAACCTGCTCGGCAACGCCTGGAAATATACCGGCAAGACCGCCGACGCATCCATCCGTTTCGGGATGCTGGAGAAGGACGGGCGACGGACGTTTTACGTCAGGGATAACGGCGCCGGTTTCGACATGGCGAAGTCGGGCGATCTCTTCGCCCCCTTCAAGCGCCTTCATGTTGCCAGCGAATTCGAGGGGGTCGGCATCGGCCTCGCCACGGTGCACCGGATCATCACCCGCCACGGCGGCACAATCTGGGCCGAGGGTGTGGTTGGTCAGGGTGCAACGTTCTACTTCACGCTGTGAATTTCTGTGTCTGCCCCGTAGTTCGGCCTTTCTCGAAGTGAGGTGTCATGTCTCCCCGGATCAGGATCCTTCCCGAAAACCTGACAAACAAGATCGCGGCCGGCGAGGTAGTGGAGCGACCGGCGTCGGTGGTGAAAGAGCTTGTAGAGAACGCCCTTGATGCCGGCTGCAGCGAGATTATCGTGGAGATCGAAGCCGGGGGGCGTGGGCTCATCCGCGTCACCGACGACGGAATCGGCATGTCCCGCGACGACGCCCTGCTTGCGATCGAGCGACACGCCACGAGCAAGATCGCTACCGATGACGATCTCTTCGCCCTTTCCACCCTCGGTTTCCGCGGTGAAGCGCTTCCTTCCATCGCGTCCGTTTCCCGCTTCACCCTCGCAAGCCGCGAGCGCGGGGCCATCGAGGGGGCGGAAATCTACGCCGAGGGGGGACGGATCAAGGAGGTAAAGGCATGCGGCATGGCCGAGGGAACAATGGTCACGGTGCGCAACCTTTTCTTCAATACGCCGGCGCGGCTTAAATTCATGAAAAGTGCCGAAACCGAGGCAGGTCACGTGGGGGACTTCCTGACGCGGCTCGCCGTCTCCCGACCGGAGGTCCGTTTCACTTATCTCAACGATGGACGAACCGTATTCCGGGCACTCTCCGGCACCCTGGCAGAGCGGGTCGCGACGCTTCTGGGGCGCTCGTTGGCGAGCGCTCTGTATCCGCTCGAACTTGCTGCCGAAGGGATCGCGGTCCGGGGACTTGTGGCAAGTCCCGATACCAGCCGCTCTGCGGCTTCGCATCTTTATACCTACATCAACGGCCGTTTCATCCGTGATCGGGTGGTGCAGCATGCCGTAATGCAGGCGTATCGCAACTTCCTCGAACGGGGACGGTATCCGGTGGTTGTCCTCTTCATTGAGGTGCCGCCGGGCGAGGTGGACGTGAACGTCCATCCCACCAAGCACGAGGTCCGTTTCCGGCACCAGAGCATTGTCCATGACGTGATCGAAGGGGCCGTGTCCGAGGCGTTGCGTCCCACGCCATGGCTTCGCCAGAGGCAGACGACCGCAGCCGCGGCTCCACCCCCTCGGCGCGAGAGCGCTCCGGCTGCCGAGCGGGTGGCCGAGGTGCGAGAACTCCTCGTCTCCTATCGGCCGGCACCGGCCCCTTCCCGACCGCTCTTCTCTCCGCCACTCCAGGAGGCATCACCTTTGCCGGCTGTGGAGGAAAAACCGAAACCTCCGGCGGAGCTCGGCTATTTCTCGTCCCTCTCGGTCATCGGCCAGTACAACGCTTCCTATATCCTCTGCCAGGACGGAGCCGACCTGGTCATCATCGACCAGCATGCGGCCCATGAGCGGGTTGCCTTCGAGCGGCTAAAGGCACGTTACCGTGCCGGGGGAGTAGAAGGACAGGGGCTCCTCTTTCCCGAGACTCTGGAGCTCTCCCACCGGGAGGCTGCCGTGGCGCGGGAGCGTCGGGACGAACTTCACCGCATCGGCTTTGAGCTGGAGGACTTCGGCGGCACCACGTGGGTCGTCAAGGGGGTGCCGAGGCTTTTGGCGGGTCGGGACTGCCTGAGGATCCTGCGGGATACCCTTGAGGAGTTCCAGTCGATCGGCACGAGCAGAACCGTGGCCGACGTGGTGGAGGAGCTTCTGACCCGCATCGCGTGTCACAGCGTGGTCCGTGGCGAGCACCCCCTGACGGCACGGGAGATCGATGCCCTGTTCACCCAGATGGATTCCACCGACTTCTCCACGAACTGTCCCCACGGCAGGCCGGTTCTCCAGCGGCTCTCCCTTGCCGATGTGGAGCGGATGTTCAAGCGGACGTGATGGGCGGAGGAGTGGAGAGCGGGGAACGGATAGAGCTGGTCATCATCCAGGGCCCGACGGCGTCGGGAAAATCCGAACTGGCGGTGCGTCTTGCGGAACGTTTCGGCGGCGAGATCGTCAATGCAGACTCCATGCAGGTCTACCGCAGGATGAACATTGGCACCGCCAAGCCTTCCGCGGAGCTCCGCGGGCGGGTGCCGCACCATCTCCTCGACATCGTCGATCCCGATGAACCGTTTTCGGCGGCGGATTTCCGCGTCCGTGCCTCACGCATCATCGCCGATATCCATGCCCGTGGGGGGAAAGCGTTTCTGGTGGGAGGGACCGGCCTCTACATCAAGGCCCTTACCCGGGGGCTGGTCGATTCGCCGGGAGGTGACGAGGCCCTGCGGCGGGAGCTGGAGGAGCAGGCGGTGCGTGAAGGGCTCTCGGCGCTGCACCGACGCTTGGCCGAGGTCGACCCGGTTGCCGCAGCCAGGCTCCATCCCAACGATCGGATCCGGATTGTCAGGGCCCTGGAGGTATATCTGCTGACCGGCCGTACCCTGACCTCGTGGCACGAAGGGCACGGTTTCCCGGAACAGCCGTATCGCTGCCTCAATCTCGGCATTGCGGTGGAGCGCTCGACGCTTTTCCGGCGTGTGGAGCAACGGGTGGAGCGGATGATCGAGGAGGGGCTGGTGACGGAAGTTAAGGGGCTCCTGGCTGCCGGGTATGCTCCGTCGCTAAAGCCCATGTCCGCCATCGGCTACAAAGAGATCTGCGCGTATCTGGCCGGGGAGTGCACCCTCGACGAGGCCGTTAGCCTCATCAAACGCAACACCAGGCAGTATGCGAAACGGCAGATGACCTGGTTCGGAAAGGATCCCGAAATAATCTGGGTTGAATATCCCGCCAAGTTTGATAGTATCTGTAGCATTGCGATGGAATTTTATAATTAGAAGGAGCGGCTCATGGCTAAAGCACCGTTCAATATCCAGGACCAGTATCTGAACCAGTCGCGCAAGGAGCGGGTAAGGGTGGCCGTCAAATTGATGTCCGGCGAGAAGCTCGAAGGATACATCAAGTCTTTCGACAATTTTTCGGTGTTGATGGAGATTCAGGGCGATATCCTGATCTACAAGCATGCAATTGCTTCGATCACCTCCGTCGACGGCAGTTTCAAGCTGCACCAGTAACAGGAAGCATTCCCCTTGGCCCATGCCGGGCGCCCCTGTGTCCTTGAGACGAGGGGCGCCCGTCCGTCTTCCCCGGTTGTGTTCCCTTGATAGACAACCTCAAAGCTAAATTTCCGTTGCTGGTGCTGGCGGCACTGGGTCTCGCGGCTCTCTACACGGCCTGTGCACTGAGCTCGATCTTCATGCCGGTGCTCCTGGCGCTCATCCTTGCTTACGTTCTGAATCCGCTGGTGCTTCTTCTGCAGCGCTGGCGGGTCCCCCGGGTGCTGGCAGTAGCCGCTGTCCTCGCAGGTATCGCGCTGGCCGGCATCGGTGCGCTCTTCTTCTTTGCCGCCGCCATCCAGCGGGAACTTGCCAGCGTCCAGATCAATCTCCCCCAGTATGCCGGACGGCTCTACGACCTGATTCCCCAAAACGTGAAGGTTTTTCTGGAGATCGAGACCCAGGAGAAACTCTTCTGGCAGATCAACCGGGCCGTCGAGGCCCTGAAGGGGGCATCCTTCGATGTGGCGCGCGGGGCGTTCGTCGTGCTCCAGCGCGCCTTTTCCTCGACGCTTTCCTTTTTCCTGACCGTTGCCGGGTACCTGATCACCCCCGTCTATCTCTACTATTTCCTGGCCGATCTCTCCCGCTTCAGGGAGGATGTCATGGAGCTTGTCCCGCAACGGTACCGGGGGAAGGTTGCAGCCATGGGGGGGGAGATCGACGATGTCCTCTCCGCCTTCGTGCGGGGGCAATTGTCCGTCTGCGCCATTCTTGCCATCCTGTACAGCATCGGTCTGTCCCTTGTCGGCGTCGACCTGGCGGTGGTGATCGGGAGCGTCTCCGGGATACTGTTCATCATCCCCTATGTCGGTACCGTCTTCGGGATCGTGGTATCCATGGTAATGGCGTTTCTGAAGTTCCACGACGCCCTTCACCCCCTGCTGTGCCTCGGATGGTTCGGTCTCGTTCAGGCCCTGGAGGGGGCGGTGATCACTCCGGCCGTGGTCGGCACCAAGGTGGGGCTCCATCCGGTTGTCGCCATCCTCGCCCTGTTCATCGGAGGACAGTGGTTCGGCATCTTCGGGATGCTCCTGGCCGTACCCGTGGCGGCGGTCCTCAAGGTCTTCCTCCGCGCGCTCCACGCGTGGTATCTTTCGTCGCCGTACTACGGGGGGGCCTGATGCAGGGATTGCTCATCGACCATGTCGTTGCAGGGAGCATTGCCGAGGAGCTGGAGCTGGAGCCGGGAGACCGGCTTGTGGCGGTGAACGGCCAGCGTCTCCGGGACGTCATCGACTATAACTACCATGCATCGGAAGAAGAGCTGGTCCTTGAAGTTCTCAAGGCCTCGGGCGAGATATGGGAGTTGGAAGTGGAGCGGGACCCGGATGAGCCCCTCGGTCTCGTCTTTGCTCCGCCCGAGCCCGCGCACTGCGGCAACAAGTGTGTCTTCTGTTTCGTGCACCAGCTCCCCAAGGGATTGCGAAGACCTCTTTACGTAAAGGATGAGGATTACCGCCTCTCGTTCCTCTACGGCAATTACGTGACCCTCTCCAACATCGGTCGTGACGACATCGCCCGGATTGTCGAGCAGCGTCTCTCTCCCCTCTATGTGTCGGTCCACGCGACGAATGCCGTCCTGCGGGAGAAACTCCTCGGCAGGAAGGGGCTCATGCCGATCATCGAGATCATGGCCGAGCTCGCCCGTGCCCGCATAACAATGCATGCCCAGGTGGTGCTCTGTCCCGGCCTGAACGACGGCGACGAGCTCCGGCGGACCGTCACCGACCTTGCCTCGCTGTATCCGTGGGTGGCATCCCTCGCCATTGTCCCGGTCGGCCTCACGGCGCACCGCAAGGGGCTTCCCCCCCTGAAGCCGGTGACTGCGTCGTACGCGCGGGAGTTCGTACGGACCTGGCAGCAGGAGGCAGATCGTCTTTGCCGGGAGCTTGGCGAGCCGTTTCTTTTCCTGGCCGATGAATTCTTCATCAAGGCGGGCGAGCCGTTTCCTCCCCTCGAATCGTACGGCGAGTTGCCGCAGATCGAAAACGGAGTGGGGATGATCCCCCTCTTTCTCGATCAGGCGGAGCGTGTCGCGCGCAGGGCGCGAAGGATGCGGCCGCGTACCGTCACTCTGGTGACCGGCGAATCTCCTTACCGCTTTCTGGCCGACTTTCTCCAGCGCCTGGAGACAAAGACCGGTGTTCGCCTCGTTCCGGTCGCGGTACCGAACAGGCTTTTTGGCGAAGCGGTAACCGTAACCGGCCTCGTTGCCGGAAAGGATATTATTGAGGCGCTCAAGGGGCGGGAGCTGGGAGACGCGGTTTTCGTTCCGGATGTTATGCTGAAGGAGGGAGAAGGGGTCTTTCTGGACGATGTGAACCTGGAGCAGCTTCGGGAGTCGCTCGGCACGAAGGTGGAGGTTGTGGAGGCGACGCCGCAAGGTATCTATGATGCGCTGCGTGCCGTCAGGCCCCGCCGCGCATAACTGCTTCAGAGGATTCTGGCAGGAGACGAAAAAAGGCGGGGTGAGCTTACCCCGCCTTTTCTATTGATTCGAACCAGATCACGTCACATCTTGTGACACTTGACGCAGTCGTCCTTGACGCTGAATGCATCCTTGCCGTTGTGGCAGGCGCCGCAGGACTTCCCTGTCTCCATCTCGGCCATGGTGGCAGGCGTCGAGCCTTTCTTGTACTTGAATATCCTCGTGTGGCAGTCGACACACTTGAACATCCCGAGATGGAACTCGTGGCTGAACGCTGCCTCGCCCATGGAGGTCTTCCAGGTGATGATTCCCGGCTTCAGGTTCGGGTGGCACTTGGAGCAATCGCCGGTGGAAGCGAAGGCCTCTTTGCCGTTGTGGCAGGCGCCGCACGACTTTCCTTTTGCCATGTCGGCCATGGTGAAGTGCCTGGCCCCGGCCCTGTACTGGAACAGCTTAGTGTGGCAATCGGCGCATTTGAACATGCTGAGGTGGATATCGTGGCTGAAGAGCGCTTCGGCAACCCCCTTCGGCTTGAAGGATATGGTTTTGGGCGGCGTCATACCCTGGTGGCACTTGCCGCAGCTGCCGGTGACGGTGAACGCCTTCTTGCCGTCATGGCAGACACCGCATGACTTGCCTTTTTCCATCTGGGCCATGGTGACGTGGCCGGCACCGGTTATCGCCTTGTTGTTGTGGCAGGTGCGGCATTTGTTCCCCAGTTTTGTCAGATGGATTTCGTGCCTGAAGACCGCTTCACCCGCACCTTTCGTCCGGTAGACCACCGGACGGGGCTTCCCCTTGTGGCAGCGGCCGCATTCGGCTTCGTCGGCAACGCTGAACGCCTTGTACCCTGTGTGGCACGCCCCGCAGGACTTACCCTTTTCCATCTCGGCCATGGTGTAATGCTTCCGGGACCTCAGATTGAAAAGGGCGTTATGACAAATACGGCAGTTGTTGTTATACTTGGCCAGGTGAAAGTCGTGGCTGAAAATGACCGGTTCGGCGTTTTTGAGCTTGAAAGAGATGTCCTTGGTCTCCTTGGCCATCGCGGGGAGGGCGGCGAACATCAGGACAAGGGTAATGAGAGTGGCAAAACGGTACTTCATGATTCACTCCTGATATGTCAATTAGCATTTTAACCGCTGTACTATACACACCGTGCCGGTCATCGTCAACGTAATTGTTTTCATTATATTGACGGCCGGGTAACCCTCGGATGGCGGACAATCAACGGTTTGAGGAGTTCATCTATGCTGCGGGAATTCAGAAGAGTGCTTGCCGTGCTGGGGGTGACAATCCTCTGGGCGCAGATCTCTCACGGGGCTACATACCAGTGGGTTGATGAGAAGGGGGTCGTCAATTTTACCGATGACCCGGACAAGATCCCTCCCAAGTACCTCAAGAAAGCGCGCAAAATTACCGAGTTGTCGCCGTCCGCCCCATCGGGCCCATCGCAGCAGGAGAGGGGGTCGGAACCTCCCCCCCCTCAACCGGCACCCACCCTGATCGGGGGGAAGGACGAGCAGGCATGGCGCGCCCGGTTCTCCTCGCTCCGCGCAGAGATAAAGGCGCTTCGGGAGGGGCTTCCGGCGAAGGAGGAAGAGCTGGTTCAGCTGCGGCGCAAGCGGGTTATCTTTAAGGGAGCCCCGGAGAGGGTGGCGTACTACGCCAAAAAGGAGGAGATCGAGAAGGACGAGGCACGTATCAAGGAACTTGAAGCCGAGCTGGCGGCCCTTGACCAGGAGGCTTCCAGAGCGGGCGTTCCCCTCGAATGGCGAAAGTAGGTTGCGTGTAATTTCGCTTCGTTACGCCAAGAACGGCACCTTCCGGCGCCGTTTTGATTTTCAGCCTCTCTGTCGCTACCAGAATCGCCATTTCCCTGTCTGTAAAACGTAAATGCCGAGTGCAAGGTTGGTTGCCGCGTGGGCCACTATGCACTGGGCTATGCTTTTAGTTCGGTAGAGCAGGAGGTTGTAGAGAACCCCTCCGGCAATTCCGGCGAAAACGTAGTGATGTTCGAGGCCGAACAGGATGACGGTTGCGACGAAGGATGACCAGCTGAAAAATCCGATGGGCACCTGCTCGAAATTTCCGTCGACGATGTACCGGATAAAAAAGGATCTCCAGAAAAGTTCCTCCATGATAGGGACGACAAGGACCGCTCCGCCGAGACGAACCAGTATCATCGTTGTCCGCAGCGCCCCATCGCCGAAAAGGGAGGGGTCGAATCCCCTGGGGGGGGTGCTCGTGCCAAGCACCCAATCCATGTTGATCCAGAGGATAAATACCACGATGCCCACCAGGAGCGAAGCCGTCAGTTGCGAAAGTCGGCGAAGGTCGTTGCTGCGCAGTTCGCCGTAAGAGCGCCGGGAATAGAGAAGAGTTGCGATGACGGCGGCTATCTTGACCGGATAAATGAAGAGAAGGGTTCTGTCGCCCACTGGGACGACGCCGTGTTCGCCGGCATAGCGCAGCAGTTCCTCCACGGCTATGAACGCCATATACGTGGCAAAGGGGACGATTCGCGCGGCGGCGTTCCTGGTTAACACGGATTGACCTCTGTTGGTGGTGCCCTGCTGATGCCAGGATTTACTATAAAGGCAATTGCCGACTTTGCAAACGCTGCGCAACACGCGAAGTGCGTGGGTGTTGAAAAGGAGAACCCATGACAACCGGTACCCAGGCCGACCTGAACATCCGCCCCGAGCCCGACCGCGAGATGACCGACATCGCCGCCTACGTGGCCGACTGCGTCATCGAGAACGGGGAGGCGTACGATACCGCCCGCCTGGTCCTCATGGATTCCCTCGGCTGTGCGATGCTGGCGCTTCGCTACTCCGAGTGCGCCAAGCTCCTCGGCCCGGTGGTTCCGGGGACGGTCGTCCCCCTGGGCGCCCGGGTCCCGGGGACCCGCTTCGAGCTCGATCCGGTGAAGGCCGCCTTCGACATCGGGATCCTCATCCGCTGGCTCGACTACAACGACACCTGGCTCGCCGCCGAGTGGGGACACCCTTCCGACAACCTGGGGGGGATCCTTGCCGTGGCCGATCACCTGAGCCGTCGCCGGAGCGCCGCGGGAAAGCCTCCCCTCGTGATGCGCGATGTCCTGACCGCCATGATCAAGGCCCACGAGATCCAGGGGGTGATGGCCCTCGAAAACTCCTTCAACCGGGTGGGGCTCGATCATGTGGTCCTCGTGAAGCTCGCCACGGCGGCGGTGGTGACCGCCATGCTGGGGGGCGGCAGGGAGGAGATCACCAGTGCCGTCTCCCAGGTCTGGGTCGACGGCCAGAGCCTGCGCACCTACCGCCACGCCCCCAACACCGGACCCCGCAAGTCGTGGGCCGCCGGGGACGCCACGAGCCGCGGGGTGAGGCTGGCGATGCTGACCATGGCCGGCGAGCCGGGTTATCCCGGCGCCCTCAGCGCGAAGAACTGGGGATTCTATGACGCCTCCTTCCGGGGGGAACGCTTCGGCTTCCAGCGCCCCTACGGCTCCTACGTCATGGAGAACGTCCTCTTCAAGATCGCCTTCCCGGCCGAGTTCCACGCCCAGACCGCCGTGGAGTGCGCCCTCCAGCTCCACGACCGGGTGCGGGGACGGCTCGACGACATCGAGCGGATCGTCCTTACCACCCAGGAGTCAGCGGTCCGGATCATCAGCAAGAGCGGTCCCCTCTACAACCCGGCGGACCGGGACCACTGTCTCCAGTACATGGTGGCGGCGGCCCTCGTCTTCGGCACCCTTACGGCGGATCACTACGAGGCCGCCGCGGCCGCCAACCCCCGCATCGACATGCTGCGGGAGCGGATGGAGGTGGTGGAGGACGCACGTTACAGCCGCGACTACCTCGACCCGGAGAAGCGCTCCATCGCCAACGCCGTCCAGATATTCTTCAAGAGCGGCAACCATACCGAGAAGGTGGAGATCGAATACCCGCTGGGGCACCGTCGCCGGCGTTCGGAGGGGGTGCCGCTTCTGGTGCGGAAATTCCGCGCAAATCTCGCGTCGCACCTGCCGGCGGCCCGCTGCCGGGCCATCGCCGATCTCTGCCTCGACCCGCAGCGGCTCGATGCGACCCCGGTGCACGAATTCGTGGAGCTTTTCCTCATCTGAAGTGATTTTCACTGCGCAGTTGACAGTTCAGCGCGTGAAAGGTTAAAAAAGACCGATTTCACCTCAGGAGGTTGCGCCACGCGATGAGTAACGACGGCAACAAGATCATCTACACCATGATGCGGGTGAGCAAGTATTACGACAAGAAACCGGTCATCAAGGACATCTCCCTCTCGTACTTCTACGGCGCCAAGATCGGCGTCCTGGGACTCAACGGCTCGGGCAAGTCATCGCTGCTGCGGATCATGGCCGGGGTCGACAAGGATTTCAACGGCCAGGCGGTACTCTCTCCCGGCTACACCGTCGGCTACCTGGAGCAGGAGCCGAAACTCGACGAGACCAAGACCGTCCGCGAGGTCGTGGAAGAGGGGGTCCAGGAGACGGTCAACCTCCTGAACGAGTTCAATGAGATCACCGCCGCCTTCGCCGATCCCGACGCCGACATGGACAAGCTCATCGAGCGGCAGGGAG
This sequence comes from Deltaproteobacteria bacterium, assembly GCA_021847245.1. Lineage (GTDB taxonomy): Bacteria > Desulfobacterota > Desulfuromonadia > Geobacterales > Geobacteraceae > Geobacter. Next base: position 12,644 of record JAJZUC010000007.1, read on the forward strand.
AGGTGCAGGAGAAGCTCGACCACCTGGACGCCTGGGACCTGGATTCCCGCCTGGAGATGGCGATGGATGCCCTGCGCTGCCCGCCGGGCGACACCCCGGTGAAAGTCCTCTCCGGCGGCGAGAAGCGGCGGGTGGCGCTGTGCCGGCTGCTTCTCCAGAAACCGGACATTCTTCTCCTGGACGAGCCGACCAACCACCTGGACGCCGAGACGGTCGCCTGGCTGGAGCACCACCTCCAGAACTACCCCGGCACTATCATCGCCGTCACTCACGACCGCTACTTCCTCGACAACGTGGCCGGCTGGATCCTGGAGCTCGACCGCGGCGAAGGGATCCCGTGGAAGGGGAACTACTCCTCGTGGCTCGAACAGAAGCAGAACCGCCTCGCCCAGGAGGAGAAGGCCGAGAGCGACCGCCAGAAGACCCTGCAGCGCGAGCTGGAGTGGATCCGGATGAGCCCGAAGGGGCGCCACGCCAAGGCAAAGGCGCGCATCACCTCCTACGAGCAGCTCCTCTCCCAGGAGAGCGAACGGCACGCGAAGGACCTCGAAATCTACATCCCCCCCGGGCCGCGTCTCGGTGACATCGTCATCGACGCGGAGGAGGTCTCCAAGGCCTACGGCGACCGGCTCCTGGTCGAGGGGATGAGCTTCAGGCTTCCGGCCGGCGGCATCGTCGGGATCATCGGCCCCAACGGCGCGGGGAAAACGACCCTCTTCCGGATGATCACCGGCCAGGAGGAGCCCGATTCCGGCACCATCCGGATCGGCGACACCGTGAAGCTCGCCTACGTCGACCAGAGCCGCGACACCCTGGACCCGGACAAGAGTATCTGGGAGGAGGTCTCCAGCGGCCAGGAGACGATCCAGCTCGGGCGGATGAGTGTCAATTCCCGCGCCTACGTGGCCCGCTTCAACTTCTCCGGCAGCGACCAGCAAAAGAAGGTGGGGATGCTCTCCGGAGGCGAGCGCAACCGGGTCCACCTCGCCAAGATGCTGAAGGAGGGAGGGAACGTCATCCTCCTGGACGAGCCGACCAACGACCTGGACGTGAACACCATGCGGGCGCTGGAGGAGGCGCTGGAGAACTTCGCCGGCTGCGCCGTGGTCATTTCCCACGACCGCTGGTTCCTGGACCGGATCGCCACCCACATCCTCGCCTTCGAGGGGGAGAGCCAGGTGGTCTGGTTCGACGGCAATTATTCGGAGTACGAGGAGGACCGCAGGAAGCGTCTCGGCGCCGCCGCCGACATGCCGCACCGGATCAAGTACCGGCAGCTGACGCGGGCGTAACGCCGGCGTTATGCATCATGAAACGACAAAGGGCGACTTTTCAGTCGCCCTTTGTCGTTTTGAAGAGGTGGTGGTTTGGATTCAGAAGCAGGAGACGTATGCCGTATGGCGGGGGTCGGAAAGAGGAACCGTGCGCTGTTTTCTGTCACTCTGGCGGTTCACGGTCTCGATCCAGTCACCGGAATTCAGAAACGATTTGATCTGGCCATCCTTGATGAGTTGGCCGAGATTGGATTCCCGCGCCACGGTAACGGTATCATCGATCAAGCGTACGAGTACAACCATGTCCCTTCCTCCTTTGCTGTACCGGGTTTCATCGGGGCGGCCATCCCGGGCCGTCCGTTCCAGCGACGCATCGTGCGCTTGGGGTCTTCACCTCCGTTCCATGGCCGGATCGAGTAAACACGTATAATGTATACATAAAAAGTTTCCGGCTGTAAATAAAAAAGAATTAGCCATGGCTAATCCCCCGGGTGAGACGTGACAGGCGCGACGATGCTTCTCCCGCTGTGCTCTGTCCGCTCGTCGGACGCCGCTGCCGGTTTGACACGCCCTAAATGCCAACTATTATTGTTAGCAATGGAAGGGGCGCTGTCCCGACCGCCATATCCCGGTTTCTCTTCTGCCTGAATCCGTGAGCCCGGAAAGCCCGCCGGAGCGAATCTGCCCTGTTTCGCAGCCGAACCGGCGAATGGAGGGTCCGCGGCCGATCTTGTTTGAACCCGCCAGGGTGAGTTGATCGGCCGAGAGCGGAATGAGCCCTGGAGAGGCAGAAACAGGGCACTCTGAGCGGAGGCGGACTTACCGGGCTCACGAATTCAGGTTCTGGTGAACGGCATGAAGAAATCGCGGTTTTTTGCCGGGCTGGCCGTTGCAGTGGGCGCAATCATCGCCGGGCTGGCGCTGATGTATGCTCTGCCGCTCGATTTCCGGGACCGTGCCCCGCTCCAGCCCATCGCCTTCAGCCATAAGCAGCATGCCGGCGATAACCGCATCCAGTGCCTCTTCTGTCACCGGTACGCCCTGAAGTCTCCTGTGGCCGGCATTCCGGCCGTGGCGGATTGCCGGGCCTGCCATCTGTTCATCTCTCCCAACGCGCCAGAAATCAGGAAACTGACGGGATACTGGGAAAGACGGGAACCGATTCCGTGGGTCAGGGTCTACAGTGTGCCGGATTTCGTCTACTTCCCCCACATGATGCACCTGCGGGCCGGACTGGTCTGCACCACCTGCCACGGCGAAGTGGCCGCCATGGAACGGATCACCCGTTCCGTCAGCCTGAAGATGGGGTGGTGCCTGAACTGTCATCGGCAGCACCGGGCCAGCATCGACTGCTGGACGTGCCACATATAGACGGAGCCGTCATGAAACGGAGAACCTTTCTGCAGCTCGGAGGGATGACAGCCGCCGGTGCCTGGCTTTCGGGATGCCGCTCGGCAAACGAAAGGCTCATCCCATACCTGGTCTCGCCCGACGAGGGGGTGACCCCCGGCAGGGCGGAATATTACGCCAGCGCCTGCCGGTTCTGTCCGGCCGGCTGCGGCATCCTGGTCCGGGTATCGGAGGGGCGGGCGAAGAAAATCGAGGGAAACCCCGCGCACCCGGTCAACAGGGGAAAGCTCTGCGCCAGGGGGCAGGCCATTTTGCAGGAGCTCTACCATCCCGACCGGGTGCCGCAGCCGCTCAAGCGTACCGGCCCCCGCGGTTCGGGAAAGTTCACGCCGATTTCCTGGGGAGAGGGGCTTTCCCTGCTCGCGGGCCGGCTCAGTGCCCTGCAGCGGGAGCGGAGCACCGAGCGTCTGGCCCTGATGACCACGCAGCTGCGGGGCACCCTGGCGGAGCTGGCGGACCGCTTCGTGGCCGCCTTCGGCTCCCCCCATCACATCCGCTTCGATCTCCTGGCCCCCGATTGGCTGCGCGCGGCCAACCGGCGGAGTTTCGGCCAGGCGAGCCTTCCCTGGTACGACATCGCCGAGACCCGCTACCTTCTGAGCTTCGGCGCCGATTTCCTGGAATACCACCTGTCGCCGGTCCATTACGGCTTCGCCTTCGGCCGGATGCGGCAGGGGAGGGACACGGTCCGTGGCCATTTCACTTACGTCGGCGGCCGCATGTCGCTGACCGCCGCCTCGGCGGATCGCTGGATGCCGGTCCGGCCCGGAAGCGAGGGAGCGCTGGCCCTCGGGATGGCGCGCCTGATCCTCACCGAATCTCTGTACGACGCGGCTTCCATGGCGGCAAGCGGACTCTGGCCGGAGCGGCTGGCGGCCGGGCTTGAGGCTTATGATCTTCCGCAGGTGGCGCAACTCACCGGCTTGCCTCAGCAGGTCATCGCCGAGGTCGCCCGGGAGTTCGCCACGACCCCTCCGTCGCTCGCCATGGCCGGCGAGATGGTCGCCTTCCAGGATAACGGTCCGGAAGCGGTGCGCGCCGTCCAGCTGCTGAACGTGCTGGCGGGAAACCTGAACCGGCCGGGGGGAGTCTTCCCCGGCGGTTCGGTTGCCGGACCCGAGAACTCTTTCGCCGATCTCCTTGCTTTCGTGGAGAGAATGCGGGGCGACCGGATCGGGGTGGCCCTGATCCATGGTGATCCGCTCCACACCATTCCCCCAGTCACCGGTTTTCCCGAGGCGCTGGCAAGGGTTCCGTTCGTGGTGAGCTTCTCGCCGCTTCTCGACGATACCGCCCTGCAGGCGGACCTTATTCTCCCCGATCACGCCGCACTGGAGAGCTGGGGGGACGTGATTCCGCCTGTCGCTCCCCGCGGGACGGTGATCGGGCTCATGCAGCCGGTGGTGACGCCGCTCCACGACACGCGCCAGTTCCCCGAGGTGCTGATGGCGACCGCCAGGGAGCTGGGTGGCGGGATGGCCGCGGCATTTCCCCAGCAGTCGTACCTGGAGATGTTGAAGGAGGCGATGAAGAAGGAGGTTCACCCCGCGGGGGGGATCGACTTCGAGACGGTATGGGTCGATCTCCTCAGGCAGGGGGGGCTTTTCAAGACAGAGGGGAAAGGCGGAAAGGGGTATCGCTGGACGGCCGAGGCGCCCGTCCCCGCCCCGGCGGAGCCCCGCTTTGCCGGCGATGACAAGCGGTTTCCGCTCCATCTGCAGATCTATCCGTCAACCGCCTTTTACGACGGCAGGGGAGCCCCGCTTCCCTGGCTGCAGCAGCTTCCCGACCCGATGACCACCGTGGTCTGGGACAGTTGGGTGGAGATAAATCCCGCGACCGCCGCCGGGCTCGGGATCGGGTTCGGCGACCTGGTGGAGGTGACTTCCCCCCGAGGCTCGCTCCACCTCCCCGCGGTGCTCTATCCCGGCATCCGCCCCGACATGGTGGCGATCCCGATGGGGCAGGGGCACCGGGGAATGGGGCGCTATGCGGAGGGGAGGGGGGTCAACCCCCTGGCACTATTGGCTTTGGCAGACAACGGAACCGGACCGCTGCCGGCCTGGAATGCCACCCGGGTGCGGGTAGCCAGGATATCGAAAGAAGGTAATCTGGTGACGGCCGGCAATCCGGAGGGGAGCTACCGGGGCGAGTTGATCGAGATCTGACCTGAAGCCCGGAGGAGCCTGGACCCATGGAAAAACAGACGAGCCCATACCGCTGGGGGATGGTGGTCGACCTCGACCGCTGCACCGGTTGCGGCGCCTGCGTGGTCGCCTGCCAGGCGGAGAACAACGTGGCCATCTGCGGCAAGAAGGAGATCGCCGAGGGGCGCAACATGCACTGGCTGCGGATCGAGCGTTTCTGGGTGGGAGAGTACCCCAACGTCCGGGCACGCTTTCTTCCCGTCCTCTGCCAGCACTGCCGGGACGCCCCGTGCGAGCCGGTCTGCCCGGTCTACGCCAGCTACCACAACCCCGACGGCCTGAACGGCCAGGTCTACAACCGCTGCGTCGGCACCCGCTATTGCGGCAACAACTGTCCCTACGCCGTGCGGGTCTTCAACTTCTACAGCCACCAGTGGCCGAAACCGCTCGATAACCAGCTGAGTCCCGACATCACCGTGCGCCCCCGCGGGGTGATGGAAAAATGCACCTTCTGCGTCCAGCGGATCCGCCGGGCCAAGGAAGATGCCAGTGGGGAAGGGCGACTGGTCCGCGACGGTGAGGTGCAGCCGGCCTGCGCCCAGACTTGCCCGGCCGAGGCGCTGGTCTTCGGCAACCTCGCCGACCCCCGCAGCCGGGTGGCGCGCCTGGTCCGCAGCCCCAGGCGCTTCCGCCTGCTGGAGCACCTCGGTACCCACCCGTCGGTCTATTACCTGAAGGGAGGAGGACGCGAGCATGTCTGAACCAACGCTTTCGGCCGCCAAGAGCGCTGTCCGGATGAACGACGCGATGCTCTCCTCGCTGCGCCCCCCGACCCTGCGCTGGTATCTGCTCGCCTTTTTCCTGGGGGGGGTGGTGGCCTGGGGACTCTACGCCTTCGGTTACATGGTGTCGACCGACATGAGCTGCACCGGCCTGGACCGCCCGGTCATGTGGGGGGTCTATATCGTAAACTTCGTCTTCTGGATCGGCCTGTCCCATTCGGGGACCATGGTCTCGGCCATTCTGCGCCTCTCCCGCGCCAACTGGCGCCGGCCGATCCTGCGGGCCGCCGAGGCGATGACCGTCTTCACCGTTACCATCGGGGGGCTCTTTCCGCTCATCCATCTGGGGCGCAACTGGGTCTTCTTCTATCTCATTCCCTATCCCAACCAGCGGGGGCTGTGGCCCAACTTCCGCTCGGCGCTGTTGTGGGACGCCACGGCGATCTTCACCTACATCATCGGCAGCTCCCTCTTTCTCTACCTCGGGATGCTCCCCGATCTCGCCGTGGCCCGGGACCGTTGCGCGGGGTGGCGCCGCACCCTTTACGGGGCGCTGGCCATGGGGTGGCGGGGAACGGCGCGGGAATGGCTGATCTTTCAAAAGGCCTCCACCCTGATGGCGGCCCTGATCATCCCGGTGGCCGTCTCGGTCCACTCCATCGTCGCCTGGGACTTCGCCGTCACCGTGGTCCCCGGCTGGCACAGCACCATCTTTCCCCCCTACTTCGTGATCGGCGCCATCCTCTCCGGGGTGGCCGCCGTCATCACCCTGATGGCCATCATCCGGAAGGCTTTCCACCTGGAGGAATTTCTGACCCCCCTCCACTTCGACAACATGGGAAAGCTTCTCCTGGTCATCGCCCTTCTCTGGTCCTACGCCTATTTTGTCGAGGTGCAGACCACCTGGTATGCCCATGAGCCGATCGAGTGGGAGGTCTTCAGTTTCATGGCCGGCAGGTACACGCCGGCGCTAGTTTTGATGCTCGTCGGCAACTCGCTCCTGCCGCTTACGCTCCTCTGCTTCAGACGGATCAGGCGCTCTGTCGGCGCGATGCTGGTGATCTCCCTCCTGGTGAACGTCGCCATGTTCATCGAGCGCTACCTGATCATCGTCCCTTCGCTCTCCCACAAGAACATGCCGTTCGTCTGGGGGACCTACTCGCCGTCCTGGGTGGAACTCTCCGTCACCGCGGGGGCCTTTGCCGGCTTCGCCCTGATGTATACCTTCTTTGCCAAGTGCTTCCCGATGGTGGCGCTGACCGACGTGCGGGAACTGGAAGCGCGAAAGGTCCTTGTCCCGTTCGCCCGCGCCGAGCTGCCGTCCATCGCGGGGAAGGAGGGGGGAGATGATTGAGACCCTGGGGATCTTCCCGGATTTCGAGAGCGCGGGGAGGGCGGTGGAGCGTCTGGTGAGGGAGGGCTTCGCCGAGGCGCAGATAACCTCCCTGACCTCCGTTTCCTATCCAGACGGCGCGCTTGTGAAGACCGGCCGGCGCTCATGGTTTCGCTGGCTGACCCTAGGCTGCTTCATCGCCGGCGCCGCCGCCGGCTTCGCCCTTGCCGCCGGCACCGCCTGGCTCTACCCGGTGCAGACGGGCGAAAAGCCGATCATCGCCTATTACCCGACCGGTATCGTCACCTACGAGCTTGCCATGCTCTTCGCCCTTGCCGGCACCATCGTCGGGATGTTCCTGGAGATGGGGCTTCCCGCCTGGAGAAAACGTCCCTATGATCCCGCCATCGCCGAGGGGTGCATCGGCATCAGCGTCACCATCCACCCGGGGGGAGAGGCGGTGGTCTGCGGGCGCGAGGCGGAGACCGGCGCGTGTGTCGGCGGCGTGGTTTCCCTTTCCGCGGGGGAACAGAAAAGCCGGGCGGAGGAGATCATGAGGGAAGCGGGGGCCCTGCGGATCGTGGCGGAGGAGCCGTCATGAAGAAAGCTGCGAAACTGGCCGTCGTGGCCGCTGCGCCCATCCTGCTGGCGGCCCTCTGGATGGACGAGCAACCCTCCTACAAGCCCTACCGGCCGCCGGTCCTCTCTCCCCCTGCCGGGAGCGTGCCGGTTTCCGGGAAAGAGGTTATTCCGCAGGGGGGGGAGCTGAAAAACCCCCTCCTCCCGACCGCCGCATCCCTGGCGGAGGGAAAAACGCTCTTCGAGATCAATTGCGCCATGTGTCACGGCATGACTTCGGCCGAGCGCGGCCCCGTGGGGCGAAAGCTCACTCCCCCCCCTCCCGGTCTCGACCGCGAGATGGTGCGGGGGATGAGCGACGGCGCCATCTTCAGGGCCGTCACCTTCGGTTTCGGGCGCATGCCCCCGTTCCGGGAGAAGCTCACGCCCCAGGAGCGCTGGAACCTGGTCAATTTCCTGCGCACCCGCCAATGAGAAGGCCGGCTTATGGCCGGCCCGATCTTCCATCCTTCCCCGTGCATCCATGGGGCCGGGGAGTCCGCCTCCGCTCAGAGTACCCTGTTTCTGCCGATCCAGGGGTCATTTCGCTGCGGCCGATCAACTCACCCTTACGGGTTCGGACAGGATCGGCCGCTGACGCTCCATTCGCCCGGATCGGCGACGAAACAGGGCACATTCGCTCCGTCGGACCCCCCGGCCTCACGGATGCTGGCTTCTGTCGATTTCCTCCCGATAGCTTCTGTAAATCAACAGGGAAAGGATGCCGCAGCCGACCAGCAGCACGACCATTGCTCCCCCCCAGAGCTTGCGGCGGTTCAGCTTCGCCTCGACCTCCGCGATCCGGCCGCTGATCTTGCCCAGTTCCGTCTGGAACCCGGCGGTCTGGCTGCGGACCTTTTCCACGTCCACACTGTGGAAGAGGCGGTGAAAGCGATTGCGCAGGGCGAAGAGCTCTCCTTCCATCTCCCTGGTGGCGATGCCGATGTGGCGCAGGGAGAGAAGCTGCCGTTCCAGTTCGGTGATCCTGCGGTCGGTCTCAAGTACCGCCGACTTGATTTCCCCCGCACGGCCGTAGTCGTGGCAGCGGCTGCAATCCTTCGGATTGATCAGGTCGGGGCTCGCGTTCAGCACCGCGTGGTTGCCGTGGCAGGTTACGCACTGCGGCCCCCCCTTCCCGAGCGCCCGGCCGTGGGCGCTGGCGAGATAGTCTTCCTGGACCCCCACATGGCAGCGGCCGCAGAAACCGGGAATCGCCCTTTCATTGGGAACGCCGAGGAAACCGCGTTCCGGGCTCATCGCCATGGCCACGTCGGTGGGATCGCCGCCGTGGCAGTTGTGGCACGAGATTCCGTTGGCCGCATGGATGCTTGTTTGCCATTCCCTGACCGGTGCGCCGAGGCGGCCGGGCTGCGAGCCGTGGCACTGGATGCAGACCGTCTCCGCCGTCTGGGCCGCTGCCGGGTCGACCCTGGCGATCAGGGTAACGAGGAAGAAGATGAGCTGCAGGTAACGGTAGGTACGTTGTGCTGCGCCTGTTCCCGTCATGAGTAGTGTCCCCACACGGAAAGGGCGATGAAGAGCGCGATTCCAAAAAAGTAGACGGAGACGAACAGGGGACGCCGGGCCGGCCGCCGCTCCGGCGAGCGGTCGAGAAACGGCAGCAGCAGGAGGAGGATCAGCGCGATCCCCTGCACGGCGAGCCCCAGGAACTCGTTCGGAAAGATCTTCAGCGTCTGGTAGGCCCAGAGAAAATACCACTCAGGCTTGATCCCGCGGGGGGTGGTGAAAGGGTCGGCCGGTTCGAAGGAAGCCGGCGGGAAGAAGAGCCCCGGCGCGAAGAAGACCACCGCGAGGAGCAGGGCGAGGAAGAAGGCGATCGTTGCCCCATCCTTTGCCACGTAGTGGGGGAAAAAGGGGATCCCGTCGGGATGCTCTTCGTGGTGGAAGGTGACCGGCGGTTCCGCAGGGTGCCACTCCGGCCCGAAGGGGGGGCGGGAGATCCCCACCCGGCGCACGCAGAAGAGATGAATCAGAACCAGCAGGCCGAAGATCAGCGGAAAGCCCATGACGTGCAGGGCGAAGAACCGTCCCAGGGTCGGCTGGCCGACCATGGCGCCCCCCCGCAGGAAGCGGAGCACGACATCGCCGACCAGCGGGATCTCCCCGGAGCTGCTCGTCGCCACCGTGGTTGCCCAGAACGAAAGCTGGCTCCAGGGGAGGAGATACCCGGTGAGGCACATCCCCAGCGACAGCAGCAGCAACAGGAACCCCGCCACCCACGTCAGCTCGCGGGGGGCCTTGTAGCTTCCCATGAAAAGCACCGAGAGCATGTGCATGAGCAGCGCCAGGATGATGATGTTGGCCCCCACCGCGTGAACGGTGCGGATCAGCCAGCCGTAAGGCACCTCGTTCATGATCCGCTGGATGCTGCGAAAGGCTTCGTCGGCAGTGGGATTGTAGTAGACGAGGAGCAGGATGCCGGTGGCGAACTGGAGGGCGAACAGGGTGAAGAGCACCGCACCGAGGGTGTACCAGGCGTTGATGTTTCTGGGGAGCAGATATCTGGTGAGGTTCTGCTCAAGGATATCGCGTATGCCGAGCCGTAAGTCGAGATAGTCGCCGATTTTCCTCCCCAGACCCATGTCGTCCTCCTATCCGATCAGCAGATTTTCGCCCGAAATGGCGACGGGAATGCTCGGCAGGGGCCTGGGCGGAGGACCGCTCAGGACCTTGCCGTCGCTGGAGAAGCGCCCGGCGTGGCAGGGGCAGAGAAACTCCCCTTTCTCGGAGACCCATTTGACGATGCAGCCAAGGTGGGTGCAGATGGCGGAAAGTGCGATGAAGACGCCGGGGCTCCTCTGGAGCACCACCGCCGGATGCCCCTGAAACTGGAAGAAATGGGCCTGGCCGACTCCTACCTGGGCACGGGGTATGGTTATCCGTCCACCCCTCTCGTCCGAACGCGACGGAGCAAGGTATTTGAACACCGGATACGTCGCGATGCCGACGGCCGCGGCTCCCAGGGAGCCAAGGAGGCTGACGAGGAATTTTCTTCTGCTGCTTCTCTGCATGGAACCTCCGGGAGAGGGGTGTCGGCATCAAGTATAGACGCTGGTGGAGACATTTCAATCTTTCCGAACGCCGGCCGTTTCGTGAGAAGCGCCCCAGATTTCGCTTGATTTGGCAGGCTGTTTACAATAATCTCTATTCGATTCCAACCCTTACAGGAGGCTGTGCATGCCGTATTCCGAACCGGGCAAGACAAAGTTCCAGATCGACCTCCGTCGCCATCTGCGCAACCAGGATATCTGCGACAACCTCATCCACCTGATCTGCGAGATCGCCGAGGCGAGCAAGTACGTGATCAACGCGGTGCGCACCGGCGATCTCGGCGTGGCGGGGACCTCAAACCTCTACGGTGAGGAGCAGCTCGCCCTCGACGTGCTGTCGGACCGGATCATCAAGAAGCGGCTCATCCACTCGGGCGTCGTCTGCAACATCGCCTCCGAGGAGATGGACGAGATCTTCCAGGCCCAGGCCGATGCCGATGGCCTTTACTCTGTGGCCTACGATCCCCTCGACGGCTCGTCGCTCGTCGACGTGAACCTGGCGGTGGGGACCATCGTCTCGATCTATGAGGGATGCAACCTGCTCCAGAAGGGGCGCAACCAGGTGGCGGCCATGTACATCCTCTACGGTCCCCGGGTCTCCCTCGTGTATTCCGTCGGGAAGGGGGTCCACGAGTTCACCATGAACCACCTGATGGAGTACACCTTGAGCCGCGAGAACGTAACCATGAAGCTGGACGGCGACATCTACGCCCCCGGCGGCCTGCGCAACAAGTACCCCGAGGGGACCGAGAAGTTCGTCCGCTATCTCGAAAACAAGGGGTCGAAGCTGCGGTATTCCGGCGGTTTCGTCCCGGACATCAACCAGGTGCTCATGAAGGGGAAAGGCATTTTCATGTACCCGGCCCTGAACGGGTCGCCCAACGGGAAACTGCGCGTCCTCTTCGAACTGAATGCAATGGCGTATCTGATCGAGAATGCCGGCGGTGCCGCCACCGACGGCAGGAATCCGATCCTTGACATCGAGCCGCAGTCGCTCGATCAGCGCGCCCCGATCTTCATCGGCTGCAAGAACGACGTCCACAAGGCGATGGAGTTCGTCAACGGGAACTGATCCCGTCGACCATTTAAACAGACCCGAACGAGGTTTTCATGGAAGAGAACGGAAAACAGCAGAGGCTCTGCACGGAAATTCAATTGTTCGACCTTTGCGAGGGGGCTTCGGATACCTGCTGCCACCGTGATGGCCGCTACTGCACCAAGGGGGACCTGGTCGCAAAATTTGAAGCCATTGCCGACGACGACCTCCGTTCCCCCGAGCAGTATCTCGCCGATGAGCTCGACGATGCGGAAGGGGCCGACGACATGGGGTACGACGAGGCCTTCGGCGTCGACGAATACGGCGAGGAGGAAGAGGAATAGCGCGGCACCGAAGTAGCCGCAATGAAAGATAAGGGGCTGTCCGATTTGGACGGCCCCTTTCCGTTTTCTTGGAAAGTTGTTATAAGCCCCTACGGGCAGGCGGTGCGGGGAGTTAACCTCCTGTGAAGCGGTATTTGCCCGCCTCTTCCCACCGGGAGCGGGGGATGGTGAGAAAGACCTGGACGATGTCGGGGTCGAACTGGGTGCCGCTGCACCGCTTGACCTCCTCGATCACCGCTTCGAAGGGAAGCGCTCTGCGATAAGGGCGGTCGGAGGTCATGGCGTCGAGGGTGTCGACGAGGGCGAAAATCCGGGAACCGAGGGGGATGTCGTTTCCCGCCACCCTGTTTGGATAGCCGGTACCGTCGTACCGCTCGTGATGGGCGTAGACCATCTCTGCCGGCCCCCTGAGGAATCTGATCCCCGAGAGGATATCGTAGCCGAGCCGCGGATGTCGCCTCATCTCGATCCACTCGGCGTCATCGAGCCGTGCCGGCTTGAGAAGGATGTTGTCCGAAATGCCGATCTTGCCGATGTCGTGGAGAAGCGCCCCCCGCGCCATGACCCCGAGCTCCGGCTCGCCGATACCCATCATTTCCGCCAGCAGCATCGTGTAGCTCATCACCCGCTCCGAGTGGGAGCCGGTCTCCTTTTCCCGTGCGTCGAGGGCCCTGACGAGGGCGGTCAGGGTATGGTCGTAGGTCTGGTGGAGCTCTTCCATCGCCATCCGGATCTGGCCGGTCTGCTCCTCGACCCTCCGTTCCAGGTTCGCCTGATACTCCCGGTTTTCGATGCGCAGCCGCTGTTTTTCGAGGGAATTGCGGATGGTGAGAAGGACCCGCTCGATATCAAACGGTTTGAGGATGTAGTCGTCGGCCCCCAGATGGATACAGCGCATGGCGGTTTCCATGTCGCTGATGGCGGATACCATGATTACCACGGTGTCGCTGCTCAGCGACTTGATTTCCTTGAGGACGTCAACGCCGGAGCTGCCCGGCATCATGATGTCGAGGAGCACCAGGTCCACCCGGTGCGCGTTGAGGATGCCCCGTGCCTCATCGGGGCCGCCGGCCTGGAAGCAGCGATACCCTTCGCGGGAGAGGGCGGTAACGAGAAGTTCCCGGATCATCTCCTCGTCGTCGACAGTCAGGATCGTTGTCTGCACGTGGTCTCCTCCCTGGAGTTATCGGATTGATTGAGGTCAACCGGCCTGGTTGCCGAGAAGCTGCCGGACCTTTCCCGCAAGATCGTCGGGACTGAACGGCTTGAGGATGAATGAGGTGCGGTCGCGGCTGATCTCGTGCGGCACGATGCTCTCTTCGGTGTAGCCGGACATGAACAGGACCTTGACGTCGGGGCGCAGCTGGCGGAATTCTTCGGCCAGTTTCGGCCCGCTCATGTCCGGCATGACGATGTCGGAGAGCACCAGGTCGATCCGCTCCCTGTTCTGGCGGAAGATTTCCGCGGCGGTCGCCGGCGAGCCGGCCTGCAGCACGTTGTAGCCCCGGCCCCTCAGGGTGCGGGCGGCCAGGTTGAGGACACCGACCTCATCTTCCACGACGAGGATCGTTTCCGTGCCGCGTGGCCCCTCGTGCCGCGGGTGGGGTCTCCCCTCGCAGGGAAGCGTCTCCTCGCGGGGAAGAAAAACCCGGAAAGACGATCCCTTCCCCGGTTCGCTCAGGACCTGGATGTAGCCGCCGCTCTGCTTCACGATGCCGTACACCGTCGCAAGCCCCAGGCCGGTACCCCGTCCCTGGGCCTTGGTGGTGTAAAATGGTTCGAAGATTTTCCGTTTCACTTCATCGGACATGCCGGTGCCGCTGTCATGGACGGCCAGCATGACATAGTTGCCGGCGACGGCGCCGCGGTTTTCCTGCACGAAGAGGTCGTCGAACACGGCGTCGGCGGTCTCGATGGTCACGACGCCGCCGTTCTCCATGGCGTCGCGGGCGTTGACCACGAGGTTCATGACGATCTGCTCCACCTGTCCCGGGTCTGCTTTCACCATGCCGATTTCGTCGGCCAGGCGGGTGTTGAGAATGATGTTTTCTCGAATCAGCCGCTTCAGCATCTTCTCGATGTTCTTGACCAGGTGGTTGACGTTGATCACCTTCGGCTCCAGAATCTGGCGGCGACTGAAGGCCAGCAGCTGGTGGGTCAGGTCGGCGGCCCGCTCGCCGGCCTGGAGGATATGCTCCACTTCGGGGCGGTACGGATTATCGTGGGGCATTTCGTGGAGCAGCAGGGTGCTGTAGCCGTTGATGACCGTGAGAAGGTTGTTGAAGTCGTGGGCGATGCCGCCGGCAAGCTGACCGATCGCTTCCATCTTCTGGGCCTGGCGAAGTTGCTCCATGGCCTGTTTGTGTTCGAGTTCCGCCTGGGCACTGTGCAGGGCAAGGGCCGCCGTCTGGGCGAAGGTCTCCAGTTCCCTCTGCTCCAGCGTGGTGAACCCCCCCGGCTTGTTGATGAGCCCGATCACCCCGACTACCTTGGCGCCAAACTTCAGGGGGGTGCCGAGGAATGAAGTTATCCGGCTGCGGGATTGTTCCTGCTGGCAGAGGTGATGGTTATCGGCCCCGAAGTCGTTGCAGAGGATGGTCTGTTCGTCGATAACCGGTGCGAAGAGCAGACAGTCGCTGCGTGCAACGAAGTGACCCGAGCAGTTTTCTGCAGCCCCTTCCATGTCGGTGAGGAAGCGGCACCCCGCGGCGACTTCGGGCGCGTTGCCGGAAATGGCGAGAATCCGCGCATCACCGTTGGGACGGAGATCGTAAAGGAAGCCGCAGGTCGAGGTGGTGAGGGAGACGCAGCGTTCGACGAGGACCTGGGCCATCCGGCAGATGTTGCCGGTTTCGAGAAAGCGGAGGCTGGCGGCCGCCATCGCCTCGGAGAGCTCCCGGCTGCGGCGCTCGGCAACCTCCCGCTCCCGGCGGATCCTGGTCTCCGACAGCTCTCTCTTGATGGCCGGCAGGAGCCGGGCCAGATTGTCCTTGATGATGTAGTCGTTGGCGCCGGCCCGCATGGTCTCGACGGCGGCATCCTCTCCCACCTTTCCCGAACAGACGATGATCGGCATGTCGTTTCGCATACCACGGAGCATGGTGATGGCGTCGAGACCGTTGAAGCGCGGCATGACAAAATCGGAGATGACGATATCCCACTCACCAGAGCTCATCGCTTCGATCAGGGATTCGGGGGTGTCGATCCGGGCAACCGTGAGGGTGAAGCCTTTGCGCAGCTCCCGCATGACCAGCTCTGCGTCGAGTGGCGAGTCATCGATGATGAGCGCGCGGAGGGGGGGAAGGTTCATCGTGGTGCTCCGTTGGGGCGGACGCGAAGCTTGGGGCCTCTCCATGGGGAGCCGGACCGGAAGCACGCCGCATAATCGATTTTGTTCTCTTTTCTATTCATCGGCATTCCCACGGGTAAGTTGAGTGGGAATTATCGCGGCCGGGAAAACCGGAGAGCGGATCTTTGCAGGTCAGGAGGACGAAGGGGGTGAGCACGGAAATCTTCAGGGTTGGTGAAAGGAGATGTCGCCCCTGCATCCCTCTGCGGTGACGCAGCTCTTGGTCGATTTGTCGTGGTACATCCGCTTGTCAGCCAGCCTGAGAGTTTCTTCGAGCCGATCTCCCTTCACGGCAGTTGCGGCTCCCAGTGACATGCTCAACGCCGCTTCAACGTTCGATTCGTTGTAGGACTTCAGCCTGGCGGCCAGCCGGTGCAGTGCCTCATCCACCGCCACCGTGTCGGCGCTCGGAAGCAGAACGGCGAATTCGTCGCCGCCGATGCGGGCGACCACGTCTTCGGCCCGGAAAGCCCCCTTGAGGAGCAGGGCGGCCCTGATGATCAACTCGTCGCCCGCGGCGTGACCGAGGGTGTCGTTGACATTCTTGAGCCGGTCGACGTCCGCGACGACAATGCTGACCGGGAACTGGCGCCCTTGTTCGAGCCGCTCCATTTCCTCCTTGAAGTAGGCACGATTGTAGAGACCGGTCAGGGCATCGTGGGTGCTCATGTAGCGAAGTTTCTCCTCGGTCTGTTTCCGTTCGGTAATGTCGAGGATGGTGCCGACGAGCCCGCCGAGGGAGTTGTCGACATTGTTGAAGGTGGCCTTGTAGAAGATCACGTCGTGGATGGCTCCGTCGGCGAACGAAATGGAGCTTTCGTAAATCTGGGTGCCGCGGTGACGAAAGAGCTCGCGGTCCGACTCCTCGAAACGCTCGGCGAGGGAGCGGGGGACGATGTCGAAGATGGTCTTCCCCACGATCTGGCTCTGGACAAGTCCGGAAAAGTTCTCGAACGCCCTGTTGCAGCCGAGAAACACCCCGTCGGGGTTCGCGAAGAAGATCGGGTTGGGGATCGAGTCGATGAGCGCCTGCCTGAAATGGAGCTGCTCGTGGAGGTCGTGCTCGGCCCGGCGGCGCTCTGCGCGAATGGCGGCCTCCCGCAGTTCACGCCGGATGGCGGGGATCAGCCGGGCCTGGTCCCCCTTCATGATGTAATCGTGCGCTCCCCCCTTCATGGCCCGCACGGCTTCGAGCTCGCCGATCTTCCCTGATACGATGATGAACGGAAGGTCCTTTTCCTGCTCCTGCAGGATCTTCAGGGCGGCCAGCGCGTCGAACTGGGGCATGAAGTAGTCGGAGAGGACGATGTCCCATTGCCGGGTGAGGAGGGCGGCTCTGAAGGTGTCGGCGGTGTCGACCCGTTCGTTGCTCAAGTCGAATTCCTGCTTGAGTGCCCGAACAAGGAGGAAACAGTCGTCTTCCGAGTCTTCGATTATGAGCACGCGAAGTTGCTGGCTCAACGCTGTCACCGTGTCCCGGGAATCAAAACCGTCAAATCCTATCCAATATAGCATCCAAATGCCGATTGGCAAATGGAAGAGAGCTATGGTATATACGATCCACCAGATTTAGATGGGTTACGGGGGACGTGCGAATGGGTGCTCTTTTCGGTGGGCTTCGCTGGTTTGCGGTGACGGTTCTGCTCCTTATGGGCATTTCGCTTTCAGCCGTTGCGCCGGTCGCGGCGGCGGGGGAACCCTCCACCGTGACGCAGGGCGAGCTGGCGGTGAGGCTTGTCACGGAACTGGGGCTGGAGAAGGGGCTTCCGGAAAAGCCGCAGCCGGCGGATTACCTGGCGGTCCTTGGCGGGAGGCGTCATTACCGCTTCGAGGCCGAGGATGTCTACGATGCCGAAGGGGACAGTGTCTCCGTCAAGAACTACCCACTCTGCGGACCCTTTACCGGCAAGGGGTGGGTCTGCGGACTCGCCGTTTCCACCACGGTCAGGTTCGCGGTGTTTCTCCCCCGCGCCGGGGAGTACCGGCTGAAGGTGAGTTCCCGCGGGGACGGCCAGCTCTGGCGGGCAGGGGGAGAGGAATTTCGGGTCAGCACCGGCGGAGCGCTTCGGGAGGCGGTGGCTGGCAGCGTATCGCTGAAGGCGGGTCCCCAGGTCATTTCGGTCCAGCTTCCTCCCGAGGGGGGGGTGGACTGGATCGCGCTTGAGGCGGATGATCTCCCCGCGCTGGAGCCGCTGGAGGGCTGGCGTTTCGAGGCCCCCTTGACCTGGGGGACGATGGCCGAGGTGCTCGCCCCGCTCCTCGGGCTCGAACAGAAGATGCCGGTCGACAAGGCCGGGAGTCCGCATCCCGTTGCCGTCCATGCCGCGGCGAATCTTCCCGACGGTGTGACCACTACCACCGCCACCTTCCTCGGCCCCTTCACCCCGCCGAAGTGGGTCCGGGCCGGATCAGGGGGGGCGGTCATCGAGGTGCCGCTGGTGATCGAGGCGGCCGGAATGTACGAACTCCGGGTGCGACTGTTGGGGGATCCGGTCGTCATCGACTTCGACGGTAGGCGGTCCGAGCGTCCCGGAAAACCGTTTCTCGTCTGGCACAACCTCGGCATCATGCGTCTTCGGGAAGGTCGGCACCTGCTAACGCTCACCCTTCCTCCCCTCGGCGGAGCCGACGTGGTCGAGATCCTGAAGCATAAATCTTCTCCCGCCGACTACCTTGAGATCATCGGGTTGAAAGGTACGCCGCAGGCCACGGTAACGCGCGCCGCGTACGAAGAGGCCCTGAAAGTGGTGCTGAGCCGGTTTCGCGTTGCCAAATAGGGAGCCGGAGGGTGTTCCGAAACCCTCTGCTGCTCCCCCTGGGGGGGATGATCGCGGGGCTCTGCGCCGCGCACCATCTGGCCTTCGAACTTCCCGCTGTGGTTGTCTGGCTTGCTCTGGCCGGTGCCGGTGCGGCGTTTTTCCTCCACAACCGTCTCCCCTTCACCCTTCTCCTTGCCTTTTTTTTCTTCGCCTGGGGCACCGTTGCCCTGAAACCGTTCCTCACTCCCGATCTCCCCGCTGAACACGTCATCAACCGCCTCTCCCAAGAACCCGTCATTGTCGAAGGGGTCATCGACAGCCGTCCCGAAGGGGCCGCCGGAGGGGAGCGAATATTCCTGCAGACAGAGCGGGTCGTCACGGGCGAGGCGTCCCTCGCCGCATCGGGGCGGCTCCTTCTCTACGTAAAGGAGGGGAGGGGGACATACTGCACCGGCGACCGGGTCAGGTTTTCAGCGCGGCTTCGTCGTCCCGAGAATTATGGCCTCCCGGGCGAATTCGACTATCGTCGCCATCTGGCATATCGGGACGTCTTCGTCACCGCCTCTCTCCCCCAGGCAGACCGGATCGTCCTGATGCGCGAAGGGGTGGACTTTCCGGTCCGGCGATGGTTCGACCTCCTTGCCGCCAGGCTGGGAACCTTCATCAGCGAGCGATTCCCCGGCGAGGGAGGGGTTCTGCGGGCGCTTCTCATCGGCGACCGGGGTCTGGTGCCGGACGACGTGGCGGATGCCTACACGCGGGCGGGGGTGAATCACATCCTCTCCATTTCCGGCTTCCATGTCGGCGTGATCGGGATCGTCCTCTACCAGCTGTTGTTCCGGCTTCTGGCCCTCTCCGAATATTGCTCCCTGCGCTGGAATCTCCGCCGGCTCGCCCTCGTGGCGACCCTGCCGCCGGTTGTCTTCTATCTCTTCCTGAGCGGCGCCGCCCCGGCCACGGTCCGCTCGGTCGTCATGCTTGCCGCCTTTACCATGGCCCTGGTCCTGGAACGGGAGATCGATCCCCTCAATACCCTGGTCCTGGCGGCGTTTTCCCTCCTCGCCTGCTATCCGCAGGACCTCTTCGACCTCTCGTTTCAGCTCTCCTTCCTGGCCCTCTGGGGGCTTGTGGTTCTCCCGCCACTGATGATGCGGCCGCTGCGGGCCATCGAGAATAGAGTCGCCACCAAGCTCCTCCTCTTTCTTGCCGCGTCGGTGGCGGCAACTGCCGTCACGCTGCTGCCGGTGGCGCAAACATTCCACCGGGTGTCGCTCGCCGGGATCCTCACCAATTTTCTCATCGTGCCGCTTCTCGGATACGGCGCCGTCATTGCCGGCTTTGCCGCTCTGCCGCTGATCCTGCTTTTCCCCGGCGCCGCCGAGGCCCCCCTGTGGCTTGCGGCGATGCTGGTGCGGGTGTCCGACGTCATCATAACAACCCTGGCACGGATTCCTCCCCTGCCGCTCAGGAGCGTCTCCGCCCGGGAGATGCTCGTTTTCTATCTCGGTTTGACCGCCATGACTGTCATGGCGGACGAGCGGGCGCGGAAGGTGGTCGGCGGTATTGCGGTGGCGGTTCTGCTTCTCTTCCATCTGCCGGCGGACGCCCGCGGCAATGGCACGCTCTCGGTCACGTTCCTGAGTCTCGGGCAGGGGGAATCGACCCTGGTCACCTTCCCCAACGGCAGGCGGATGCTTGTGGATGGAGGGGGGAGCCTCTACGACGGGGGGATGGATGTGGGGGAGCGGCTCCTGGTTCCCGCACTCTGGAACCTGGGGGTCGACCGGATCGATTACGTCGTCATGACCCACCCCCACCCGGATCACATGAAGGGGCTCATCGCCGTCGCGGCGTCGTTGCCGATCGGTGAGTTCTGGGAAAGCGGGGAGGGGGGCGGCGGGGCCGACTATGGCCGGCTCAGGTGGCTCCTTGCGGACCGGGGAGTTGCAATCCGCCGGGTCGATGCCTCGTCTGCACCCCTTGCCGTCGGCGGCGTCAAGGTTGAACCGTTGTGGCCCGCCCCCAAGGGGGAGGGGGAGAAAGATGCCAACGAGGGATCGCTGGTAATGCGCCTTGCCTACGGTGCAACGGGGGTGCTTCTGACGGGCGACATCGGCGAGGAGACGGAGGAGCGCCTCCTGGCCGATCCGGCACGGCTTCGGTGCACCGTACTCAAGGTCCCCCACCACGGAAGCCGGCATTCCTCGTCCAAGGGGTTTCTCGATGCCTCCGCTCCCCGCGTGGCGCTGATATCGGCCGGAAAGCACAACAGCTTCGGCCTCCCCGCGGAGCAGACCCTCCAGCGTCTGGCGCAGCGGCGCATCGCCGTCTACCGCACCGACCGCGACGGGACCATCGAGGTGGCGAGCGACGGGCGGAGCGAGACGGTCCGCACCTTCGTACAGGGGCATTTCCGTTGACAAATACCGGCGATTATCTGATAGTCTAAGAACTCGTGCGGAAGCAGTTCCGCCCACCACCCGTCAGGAGTCACTCCCCATGGAACGGATCCTCGTCGTCGAAGATGACCGGTTTTTTCGACAGATGTATGCCGATCTCCTCATGGAGGAAGGGTACGAGGTCAATACCGTCGCCTCCGGCGACGAAGCGTTTGAGCTGCTTGAAAAAAACGATTACCAGCTTGTAATCACCGACCTCGTCATGCCGGGGATGAGCGGGATCGAGGTGCTTTCCCGGGTAAAGCGGCAGACCCCCACGGTCGACGTCATCCTCGTAACGGGCCATGCCAATCTGGAATCAGCCATCCTGGCCCTCAAGAACGGAGCGCGGGACTACATCCTCAAGCCGTTCAATCACGAGGAGTTCAAGCATACCGTAGCACTCTGCTTCGAGCAGCGACGCCTGATCAACGAGAACTTCGAGCTGCGCGAGCTGCTCAACCTTTTCCAGGCGGGGCAGAACATCGCAAACTGTCTCGACCTGGAGCGGATTTCCGGCGTTGTGGTGGACGCCTTGATCCGGGAGATCGGCGGGTGTCGCGCCATCGGCCTCTTTCCCGGGAAAAACGGCCTGCTGGAGCTGAAGGAGAATCGGGGATTCTCCGCCGGGGAAGCGGAACGGATCGCCGGGATCCTCCTGCCCCGTTGCGACGAGCTGCCCGATGACGGCAACGGGATCAAGCGGCTCGACTCCATGCTGTTTTCGGATGAAGAGATCCTGAGAGGGGCGGAGCTGACCGACGGCGTCCTGCTCTTCATCTGCTCTAAAACGTTCATTCAGGGGGCCGTGGCGCTTTTCAACGAGCCGGGTCGCCCGTTGCCGGCCGGTTTCGGCAAGAAAAGCGTCCATTTTCTCCTGGAGCAGTCGTCGCTCGCCATCGACAACGCGGCCCGTTACGCCAACGCCCGGGACATGCTCTACATCGACGAACTGACTGGGCTCTTCAATTACCGCTACCTCGACATTTCCCTCGACCGGGAACTGAAGCGGGCCGACCGGTTCGGGACCACGGTCTCGATGATCTTCATCGACCTGGATCATTTCAAGAAGGTCAACGACAGCCACGGTCACCTGATGGGGAGCAAGGTACTGAACGAAGTGGGGCACCTGCTCAAGAAATCGGTGCGTGAGGTCGATATCGTCATCCGTTATGGCGGTGACGAGTTCACGGTCATTCTCGTCGAGACCGCCGAGAAAGGGGCGGCGACCGTTGCCGAAAGGGTCCGCCGTTCCATCGAGGGGCACACCTTCCTTGCCGATGCCGGCCTTGATGTGCGGCTCACCGCCAGCCTCGGTTACGCCTGCTATCCCGTGGATACCCAGTCCAAGCTTGAGCTTCTGGAACTGGCCGACCAGGCCATGTACCTGGGAAAGGAACAGGGAAAGAACTGTGTTTTCCGGGCGACATCCATCCGTTAGCCCGAATATCTGTCACTATGCAATGGAGGAGCAGGCAAGTATATGATCACCGGCATCAAGGGGTTTAACGATATTCTTCCCGGCGAGGTTGAAACCTGGCAGCACATCGAGGCTGCGGCGCGCCGCGTCTTCGGCTGCTACGGATTTTCCGAGATTCGCATCCCGATCCTCGAAAAAACCGAGCTCTTCTGCCGCTCCATCGGTGATACCACCGACATTGTGGAGAAGGAGATGTACTCCTTCGTCGACAAGGGTGAGAACGCCGTCACCATGCGCCCGGAGGGGACGGCGAGCGTCATGCGGGCCTACATCGAGCACAAGCTCTACGCCCAGGATCCCGTGGCGAAGCTCTACTACCTGGGCCCCATGTTCCGCTACGAACGCCCCCAGAAGGGACGCTACCGCCAGTTTCACCAGATCGGCGCCGAGGTGACCGGCGTCACCGATCCGAAGGTCGATGCCCAGGTTCTCACCATGCTCTGCCACTTCTTCGCCGAACTGGGCCTCACGGAGCCGACGCTCCAGATCAACTCCCTCGGCTGTCCCGACTGCCGCCCCGCCTATCGCGAGGCCCTGAAGGGCTTTCTGCGGGAGCGGCTCGACCGTCTCTGCGACGACTGCAAGCGGCGGTACGAGACCAATCCCCTCCGGGCGCTGGACTGCAAGTCGGCCCACTGCAAGGAGGCGACGGCCGATGCCCCGGCCATGCTCGACCACCTCTGCCCCGCGTGCAACGGCCACTTCGCCGCCACCCGCCGCCATCTGGAGCGGGTGGGGACACCCTATGCGATCAACACCCGGATGGTGAGGGGGCTCGATTACTACACCCGCACCACCTTCGAGCTGGTCACGGGACTCCTCGGCGCCCAGAGCGCCGTTGCCGCAGGAGGACGCTACGATGGCCTCATCGCCGATCTCGGCGGTCCCGGCATCCCCGGCATCGGCTTTGCCATGGGGGTGGAGCGCGTGGCGCTGCTTCTGAAGGAGCAGACCTTCGCCCGGCGCCCGGACCTCTTCGTTGCAGCGCTGGGCGAAGGGGCCCAGGACGAGGCGTTTCTTCTCATGAGCTCCCTTCAGCGCCTCGGCTTTACCGTCGAGATGGACTACGAAGGGAAGAGCCTCAAAAGCCAGATGCGGCGCGCCGACAAGCTCAATGCCCGCTTCACCCTGATCATCGGCGGCGATGAGCTGCTCCGGGGGAGTGCCGTCCTCAAGAACATGGATGCCGGAAGCCAGGGGGACGTTGCGCTGAAGCCCGAGACAATAGCCTCCCACCTCCGTATCGACAAGCCGTAATCCCTGCCGGGGCGGGTCTTTCCCGCCCCGTTCCTTTTCGCCTTTCCCTTGCCGCCATCTTTCCCGCTTTCCTGAAATCCACTTAAGCAATTGACATTCGCCCGCGGAAATTGTATACAGTATCCATTTTCCGTTAGCTCAACATAGTGTCAACACCCCGTAATAACGATCAAATCAAGCAGCAAATCCACAGGAGGATACGTACCATGATCGAAGCCTATCTCGCCCACGAAGCCGAGCGCAAGGCCCAGGGAATCCCGGCGCTGCCGCTCAACCCCGAGCAGGCCGCCGACCTCTGCAACCTGCTGGAGAATCCCCCCGCCGGGAAAGAGGAGTTTCTGCTCCATCTGCTGAAAGAGCGCGTCTCCCCCGGCGTCGACCCCGCCGCCAAGGTCAAGGCCGCTTTCCTGGCCGAAATCGTCAAGGGGAGCAAGAAATCGCCGCTGGTGTCGAAGGTGGACGCCATCCGCATCCTCGGCACCATGATGGGTGGCTACAACGTGGCTCCGCTGGTGGAGTCCCTCAAGGACGCCGAACTGGCCGACGAGGCCGCCAGGGCCCTCTCCGGCATGACCCTGGTCTACGACGGCTTCGATCAGGTGGTGGAGCTTTCCAAGTCCAACGCCGCCGCCAAGAAGGTGCTGGAATCGTGGGCCAATGCCGAGTGGTTCACCTCCAAGCCCGGCGTTCCCGAGACCATCAAGGTCAAGGTCTTCAAGGTGGAAGGGGAGATCAACACCGACGACTTCTCTCCGGCCGGCGACGCCTGGAGCCGCCCCGACATCCCGCTCCACGCCCTAGCCATGGGGAAGACCCGTTTCCCGAACCGCCTCAAGGACATCGCCGAGTGGCGTGCTGCCGGCAACCAGGTCGCCTTTGTCGGGGATGTTGTCGGAACCGGCTCCTCCAGAAAGAGCGCCTGCAACTCGGTCCTCTGGCACATCGGCCAGGAGATTCCGGCCGTCCCCAACAAGAAGACCGCCGGCGTCATCATCGGCGGCGTCATCGCCCCGATCTTCTTCAACACCGCCCAGGATTCCGGAGCGCTCCCCATCAAGGCCGACGTCACGAAGATGAACGATGGCGACGTGATCACCATCAACACCAAAAAGGGTGAGATCGCCAACGAGAAGGGTGAGGTCATCTCCACCTTCAAGCTCTCCCCCAACACCATCGCCGACGAGTTCCGCGCCGGCGGCCGCATCCCCCTCATCATCGGCCGCGCCGTCACCGAGAAGGCCCGCAAGGCTCTAGGCCTCGGTGACACCGACGTCTTCACCAAACCGGTGAACCCGCAACCGAAGCCGGGTCAGGGGTACTCGCTGGCCCAGAAGATGGTCGGCAAGGCCTGCGGCGTGGCCGGCGTGCTGCCCGGCACCGCCTGCGAGCCGAAGATGACCACCGTCGGTTCCCAGGACACCACCGGCCCCATGACCGCCGACGAGCTGAAGGAACTCGCCTGCCTCAAGTTCCTCTCGCCGATGTTCATGCAGTCGTTCTGCCACACCGCCGCCTATCCGAAGCCGGCCGACGTGAAGATGCACAAGACCCTTCCCGGCTTCATCATCGAGCGCGGCGGGGTACCCTTGAAGCCGGGCGACGGCGTCATCCACTCCTGGCTGAACCGTCTGCTGCTGCCCGACACCGTCGGGACCGGCGGCGACTCCCACACCCGCTTCCCGATCGGGATCAGCTTCCCGGCCGGCTCGGGCCTCGTGGCTTTTGCCGGCGCCATGGGTTTCATGCCGCTCGACATGCCGGAATCGGTCCTGGTCCGCTTCAAGGGTAAGCTCAACCCGGGCATTACGCTGCGCGACGCTGTCAACGCCATCCCCTACTGGGCCATCAAGCAGGGGAAACTGACCGTCCCCAAGAAGAACAAGATCAACATCTTCAACGGCCGCATCCTGGAGATGGAAGGGCTTCCCGACCTCAGCGTCGAGCAGGCCTTCGAGCTGACCGACGCCGCTGCCGAGCGTTCCGCCGCTGCCGGCTGCATCCAGCTCTCCAGGGAGTCTGTCGCCACGTACCTCCGCTCCAACGTGGCCCTCATGAAGAAGATGATCGCCGACGGCTACCAGGACGCCCAGACCCTCCAGAACCGCATCGATGCGGTGAACGAGTGGCTGAAGAACCCGCAGCTCCTCGAAGCCGACAAGAATGCGCAAGAGACCGGCGCCTATGCCGATGTGATCGAGATCGACCTCGCCGAGATTACCGAGCCGATCCTCGCCTGCCCGAACGACCCGGACGACGTGAAGCTCCTCTCCGAGGTGGCCGGCACCCCGATCCAGGACGTGTTCCTCGGTTCCTGCATGACCAACATCGGCCACTTCCGCGCCGCCGCCGAGATCTGGCGCGGTCAGAAGTTCAACCAGAACGTCCGTACCTGGATCTGCCCGCCGACCCGCATGGATCAGGCCCAGCTCAAGGACGAGGCGCTCTTCTCCATCTACAGCGCCGTGGGCGCCCGGATCGAGATCGCCGGCTGCTCCCTCTGCATGGGGAACCAGGCCCGCGTGCCCGACAAGTCCAATGTCTTCTCCACCTCCACCCGCAACTTCGACGACCGGATGGGAGACGGTGCCCAGGTCTTCCTCGGCTCCGCCGAGATCGGCGCGGTCATTTCCAACATCGGCAAGATCCCGACCCCGGCCGAGTACCTGGCGGTCTACAAGGAGAAGATCGAACCGAAGAAGGATGCGGTGTACAAGTATCTGCAGTTCGACGAGATGCCGGAGTACAAGTAGTCACGGCGCGATTTTGATGCCTGAACGCCTGAAGCCGTAAGGCGGAAAGCGTGAAATGAGGACCCCCGTTCGGGCTTGCCCGGGCGGGGGTTTTTGCTTTGCACCTGCAGGAGGAATCGAGTATTCTTAAATTGCTTTCAGCAGCACAGCGGCAAATTATCTTGAGAGGGAGTGACACCGATGCATGATGTTGTGATTGTTGGTGGCGGACCAGCTGGGGTTGCGGCCGCCTATCTCTGCCACCGCAGCGGGCTTTCCTACATTCTGCTGGAGCAGGGGAAGACGGTTTTCCAGGGAATAGCCAATACCTACCCGGAAGGGAAGAACGTTTACCCCTCGAAGCCCAAGGAGAGCCCGGAACCTTTCCTGGTCGAGGAACTCCGTCCCCCCGACAAGCCGGTTGCGGTCGAGAAGTATGTCCAGTATGTGCAGCATTTCGTCCAGCATGAGAACCTGAACGTTAAGACCGAGGTCTCCTTCGAGGATTTGAAGGAAGGGCGCGACCATCTCACTGTCCTGACATCGCAGGGGGCATTCAAGGGGCGCAAGGTCATTCTCGCCTTCGGCAGCAGCATCCCCCGGGAGCTGTCCGTTTACGGCGACGCCAAGATGGTGGCAAAGTCCCTTGACGACCCGAAAAAGTTCGTGGGGGCCCGCACCCTCGTCATCGGGGGAGGGAACACGGCGGCAGACGTCATCATTTCGATCCTCAAGGCGAAGCGGGAGGCCAATGATGCCGAGTCGGTCTACTGGGCCCACGTGGCCCAGAAGTTCGACGTCAACAAGGAGACGGCCCAGCGGCTCGGCGAAGAGATACTGCTGGGCGGGAATATCAGGCTGCTGCCGGGCGCCGTTCCCCGGATCGGCGAGGTGGACGAGGAAGGGGTGGATCGTCTGGTGATGCGGATAAATGAATTCAGGCAGCCCGACGGAATCGAGATCTACCACGCCATGAGTTTCCCGATGAAGAACGTGATCGCCTGCATCGGTTCCCAGGGTCCCCTGCCCATCTTCGACAAGATCGGCGTCCAGACCATTGCCTGCGCCGAGGGGGTCTGCACGGTGGCCAAGGAAGGGGATCGGCTCATCCTTCTCACTGCCGAATACGAATCGACCCGCAAGGGGGTGTACGTCATCGGCGGCGCCATATCCCCCTCCTACATGAAGATCAGTGCCGGCAGCATCCAGGAGGAAAAGCACCCGAACCTGATCTACACCGCCATAAACGATGCGCACCACGTGGTCGAGGCCATCAAGCGCAAGTTCTCCTGAAGCTGTTCAGAATCCTTTGCCGGCAAGCCGCATGCCCGAAATCGGGAGTGCGGCTTTTTTGTGTCTGGCCGTTAATCAGAAATAGGTCACCTCCAGCAGCGGCGCCAGCACTCCCCGGTTCGCGCCGGTGGTGTCGGAAATTTCGATAAGCCCTGGGGAAACGGGTCCCAGATCCTCCAGTATCCTCACCTGTAAGTTGCTAAGGGCAAGCCGTTGCGCTTCCACCATAAGCGGCGTCACGTCTACCGATACGTGTCTGCCGACATCGGCTTGGGAAATCGGCGGAACGATGGTGGTGAAGTCCAGAGGGGGCTGGAGCGTACGGTCGAAATCGGTTGCCAGCAAGGTCGGGGGCTGAAACGATACGAGTTCGATCCGGATCGGGATGGAGCCGTTGATTGGCTGGATGCTGTTTATGAAAATGTCGAGAAATGCCTATGCAATGACGGCATTGGCCGGGACCCCGGCGGGGCCCCCGAGGGGAAAGTCGAGGAATGCCCGGGATTCCGTGAGTGACACGGGGTCTATGCCGGCGAAGACACTTTGCACGGTTGCGGACATTCCCTGGGT
This sequence comes from Deltaproteobacteria bacterium, assembly GCA_021847245.1. GTDB lineage: Bacteria > Desulfobacterota > Desulfuromonadia > Geobacterales > Geobacteraceae > Geobacter. The sequence continues at coordinate 40,534 of JAJZUC010000007.1, forward strand.
TATCGTGAAGGACGTAGGAGAGGTCTGTTCGATATCGCCGTCGAAGGCCGGATCGCTGAGGATCTGGGAGACGGAAGTCGGCGGCGGGCTGCTGCCGCCATTGCCACACCCCGTCAGGGAGATGACGATCCAGACCATCATTGCCGCAAGAAGCGCTCTCTTCATGGTTCCCTCCTCTTCGGTGCGATCGCCGTTCCCTCCGGCACCGCGTCCAGCCGTTACCCCCGTTTTGTCTCTATTGGATCAGCGCAGTAAGTTAAGTATACACAAATTTGTACAGCAGGCGAAAATGCCCGACACAGTTGACTGTGAGGTGGGCTGTAACCGTTCGCAACGGTGATATACTTGAAGTCATTGACTACGTCACAGGGAGGCCGACGATGCTTAAGAACACGTTCAGAACCTTGGTGCAGGCCCAGGCGGAGACAATCTGGGGGCTTCTGGCGGAGGGGATGGAGCACCCGGGGAAGTATCGCCAGGGTGTTGAGGAAGCGAAGATCGTGGAACGGTTTGATGACGGGGTACTGAGGGAGTTGCGGTACCGGGGCAAGCTCTTCCGTGAGCGGCTCGTCGCCGACCGGAAGGGGCATGAACTCCGTTGCGAGCTCGTCGAGCATCCCCTCTTCACCGGCTCGATGGTCGCGAAGCTTGCCCAGACTTCGGTCCAGAACCCGATGGCCCCGGTCTATCTGGAATATATAATCGACTTCGAACGGCGCTCGTTCCAGCTGGAGGGGGTTCTCCAGGCCGAGGAGGAACTGGCCGCCGACATCCGGGGAGAGATGGCGTTCCTGAAGGGAAAGGCGGAGGAGCTGGAAAAGAGGGGCTGAAGCCCCTGACATTTGGAACTGGCGCCGTTTCAACCTGAAACCGGCAGCAGGAGTGGTTCTCGGGGAGAGTGACGCGATTCCGGAGCGATGAGGATCACCGAGACGTTGTCGTGGCCGCCCCGGTCGTTCGTTTCGGCCACGAGACGGTCGGCGACCCCCTGGAGCCCGTCCCGCCAATGGCTTGCGATATGCGCGATGATGTCGTCAGGCACCATGCCGGTGAGGCCGTCGCTGCACATGAGGAGGATGCTATCCTCTCCCACCTCCAGGCGTTGAAGCTCCGGGATGAGCTCGTCGGAGAGCCCCACGGCCTGGGTGAGGATATGGCGGGCGTTGGGGGGGATTTCCGCGGGAGGGATCCCCTGCCGTGCGAGGACCGACGCGAGGTTGTCGTCTTCGGTTACCTGGAGAAGCTCCCCGCGGCTGAAGATGTAGACCCGGCTGTCTCCGACGTGGCAGAGCCAGGCCGAATCTCTCCGCAGATAGACGATGTCGAGGGTGGTCCCCAGACCTTCCAGGTCCGGTTCCTCGATCCCGCGCCGGGCCACGGCCGAATGGGCGGCGGCGAGGGCTTCGGCCAGGAGGAAGGAGACCCCGTCGTCTCCGGTTTCGCCGGCACGCGCCGCCAGGAACTCGTGGGCCGAGCCGACCGCAAGGGCGCTCGCCACATCTCCTCCCGGATGCCCACCCATGCCGTCGGCCAGGAGAAATATTCCCCTCTCATCGTCTGCAAGGATGAAGTCCTCGTTACGGCGGCGTACCTTCCCGATGTCGCTCTTCGATGCCGATTTCACGTCTCCGCGCTCCTTGCATCCCATTTTACACCCCGGCGTCTCCCCGGCCGCAGTTCGGCCCGGAAACTCCCATTTGTGCTATACTTTTAGTATAAGAGATGGAAACGCGGAATTCCAGGGAAGGGAGGGAGAAGGTATGAATATCTTCGACTGTGCGCTGAAAATGGAACGGGATGCAAAGGTCCATTACGAAGAACTGGCCAAGGCGGCGCCGGTGCCGGAGCTTAGAAATCTGTTCGGCATGCTCGCGGCGGCGGAAACGGAGCATTATGACTCGCTGATGAAGATGAAGGAAGATCCTTCTGCGGCCGGGGCGGAATTCAAGGCTCTGAAAGAAGCAGCATGCGCCTTTCGCCCCCTGCTCGACAAGCGGGACGTGATCGCGGGAATGAAGGGGGATGAGGACGGTTACCAGCACGTCGTCAAAGAGGAGGAGGATAGCGTCAGGCTCTACGAAGATCTTCTCGCGAAGGCCGAAGACGAGAGAACGCGGAATCTCCTGCGGGCGTTGATCGAGGAGGAGAAGCGTCATCTGAGCATCATCGAGAACATCTATTCATTTATCGAAGAGCCCCATACTTATCTGGCATGGGGCGAGTTCAGCAACCTGAAGGAATACTGACTCCGACTGCTGTCGGGGGAGCCGGCCTGTCCGCCTGAGCGGGCAGGCTTTTTTCTTGCGGCATGGTTGGCAATCCCGCTATAGTTAAGCGGTTAATCAGGTTAATCACTTCCCGGAGCAACGGCGTGCCCATGCCTGCAGAACTCATCATCTTCGACCTCGACGGAACGTTGATCGATTCCCTTGCCGACCTGACCGACGCCACGAACTGCATGCTCGCTTCCTGCGGCAGAGCGCCGCTCTCGGAAGCCGAGGTGCGCCTGCTCGTGGGTCAGGGGGCGCGCCGGCTCGTGGAGCGGGCGCTGCCGGGGGCACCCCCGGGTGAAATCGAGCGGGGGCTCGAACTCTTCATCGCCTACAATCACGCTCATATTGCCGATAAGACGCGGCTCTACCCCGGCGTCCGCGAGATTCTCGACACGCTTTCTTTCCGCGGCAGACGGCTTGCCGTCATCTCCAACAAGAATGTCTCCCTCTGCCGGGAGGTCCTGGCGATTCTCGGTGTGGTGCAGCTGTTCGGGGAGGTGCTGGGAGCCGACTCGCTCCCCTTTCGCAAGCCTTCTCCCGAGCCGGTCCTGAAGCTGCTGGCAGATTTCGGCGTCGGACCGGAGCGGACGGTGATGGTCGGCGACAGCATCAACGACATCGCGGCAGGACGGGGGGCCGGTGTCGTCACGGTCGGCTGCACGTGGGGGTATGGAGAGCCATCCGAGCTGGCCGGGGCCGATTACCGGGTGGACAGCTTTGCCGAGCTGCTGAATATCGGCGTCATCGCCGGATAAGAAGGTAAGTATATGATGTCAAGCGTGAAGGCTTTGGGATGGAGGGAAACCGTTCTCCGCGTCGACTTGTCCGCACGGAAATCCTGGCGTGAGCCGATACCCCGGGACCTCCTCCACGCCTACCTGGGGGGGCGGGGGCTCGGGGTCCGGTTCATGCGGGATCATTTCCGGCTCGATCCCTTCGATGCGGAGATCCCCCTCATCTTCGCCGTCGGCCCCCTCTGCGGAACACCGGCTCCCACCGCGGCACGTCTTACGGTGGTCACCCGTTCGCCGCTTACCGGCACCATCTACGACTGTTCGGCCGGCGGTCGCTTTGCCTGGCGGCTGAAGGGTGCGGGGCTCGATGCCGTGGTGATCACGGGGAGGAGTACGGTCCCGGTCGCGCTGGTCATCTCTCCCGCTGGGGCCGAAATCGTCGAGGTGCCGCAGCTCTGGGGACGAACGGTGCCCGATACGGTCTCGGCCCTTTCCGGACGCGGCAGCGTGGCTGCCATCGGACTCGCCGGCGAAAATCGGGTCCTCTTCGCCAACATCATGATGGGGGAGGGGAATTCGGTCGGTCGCGGCGGGCTCGGTGCGGTGATGGGGGCCAAGAACCTCAAGGCGGTCGTCGCCAGCGGCGACCGGCAGACGGGGATCGCCGACCCCGGTCGCTTCGACGTTGCGCGCCAGGACGTGATGCGGCTCTTCAGGGCCTCGCCCGTCATCTTCGGCGAACTCGGCATCTCCGAATACGGCACCCCGGCGCTGGTGGATCTCATGCGCCAGCGGCGGATGGCCCCCACCGAGAACTTCCGCCGGACGGTCTTCGAGGAGTCGGGAAACTACTCCGGCCCCGCCATCCGGCGCGATTACCGCGCCCGCAAGGACGGCTGCTACGGCTGTCCCATCCAGTGCAAGAAGAGCACTCCCGAGGGTGAGCCCCTCCCGGAGTACGAAACGGTCTCCCACTTCGGGGCGTTGAACGGCATCTCCTCTCTTGCCTCCATCGTCAGGTCCAATACCCTCTGCAACGAGCTCGGTCTGGATACCATTTCGGCTGCCGCCACCCTCTCTGCCTGGGGGGAGGCACGGGGAAGGTTTTCCGACGCAGACGAAGTGCCGGGGCTTCTGCGTGACACGGCAATGCGCGTCGGGGAGGGGGAGCTGCTGGCCCTCGGTTCGCGCCGGGTGGCGGAACACCTGGGGCGCCCCGGGCTGTCGATGAGCGTCAAGGGGCTGGAGCTTCCCGCCTACGACCCCCGCGGAGCCTACGGCATGGCGCTTGCCTACTGCACGAGCAACCGGGGAGGGTGCCACCTGAGGGCCTATCCCATTTCCCACGAAATCCTGAGAAAGCCGATCGCCACCGACCGCTTCTCCTTCTCCGGCAAGGCGCGCATCATCGCCATCGCCGAGGATACCAACGCCGCCGTCGACTCGCTGGTGGCCTGCAAGTTCTCCTTCTTCGGCGCGACTCTGGAGGAGTATGCGGAGCTTCTTTCGGCGGCCACCGGCACCGACTACTCCCCCCAGTCGCTGAAGGAGATCGGGAGGCGGATTTTTCTCACGGAGCGGTTCTATAACTGCGAGAACGGGTTCGGTGCCGCCGACGACCAGCTGCCGGAGCGGTTTTTCTCCGAGCCCGGCTCAAGCGGGGAGGGGATCGCGATTCCCCCCATCGACCGGGGGCGGTTTGCCGAGGAGCTGCAGAAGTATTACCGTGTCCGGGGGCTCACCCCGGAAGGGACGTTCGACGATCCGGACTTCCTGCTGAAGCAACCGTAAGCAGCAGCTTTGCCGCGCCGGATCGAATCGTAAGGCGGTAACCAGGTAAGTATATGCTCGACCAGATCGCTGAATACACCCACAAGCTTGTCGCCGACCGCGCCGCACTCCCGGGGGAGATCGCCTTCGCGGCCCAGGACGACACCATCGTCGCCGCCGGCAACCCGGAGCTGGCAAAGCTTGCCGGAGAGCTCCTCTCCCGGCTCTCCTGCCTCGGGATGGCGGCGGCGCGCCCTTCGCTCCCCTTTGCCGACTTCCTCGTGGCCCGGGCGCCCCGGGAAGAGTCGCACATTGTTCCCCGCGACACCGAGACCCGCACCTTTCTCCACGACATCCCGTTTGTCCGGCGCGAAGCGCTGGAAGCCGAGCTGGCGGAAGCCATCGCCAGGCTTCTCGGCAACCGCAAAGGGGTCATCGTCGAGGGGGTGGGGATCGTCGCCAGCGGGGCGCTGACGGTGGAACAGGCGTACATCAACTGGTCGTCGGTCTTCCACTCCGCCTTCGTCAAGTATCTGCAGGACGTCCTTCACGACGGTTTCCTCCTCCCGGGAGAGGCGGAGGCCTTTGACGCCTTCAGGAGTGGGTGGCTCCGCCCCCTCACTGCCGAGGGGCTGGTCTTTCGCGACGGTCCCCTTGCCGACCCGGCGGAGATCCTGGCGGAGATCGCCGCCGTAGGCCGCTATACGGTCGAGCGGGGGCTGGTGGATTCGTTTTTCGGCAACATCTCCTGCAAGTCCGGCGGGGTCATCTACATCTCCCAGACCGCCGCGAGCCTCGATGCCCTTGACGGCTGCATCGACCCGGTGCCGACGGACAATTCGTCAACCTTCGGCATCACCGCCTCGAGCGAGCTGCTGGCGCACCGCCGGATCTATGAGCATTCAGGCGCTGCCGCCATCCTGCACGGCCATCCCAAATTCGCCGTGGTGATGAGTATGGAATGTACCGAGCGAAATTGCCCAATCACCGACTGCTGGAAGGAATGCGACCGGGTCCGCTTTCTGGGCGATACGCCGGTGGTGGCGGGAGAGATCGGGGCGGGAGGGCTTGCGAAACGGGTTCCGCCGGTGATTGCGGGGCCGCGCAAGGCGGTGGTTTACGGGCACGGGGTCTTCACGGTCGGGGCGCGCGGTTTTGGCGACGCCTTCCGGGCGATGGTCGAGGTCGAGAACTGGTGCCGTGATGCCTATTTCAGGGCGCTGGAAGGGAAGCTGGCGAAGGGGTGACGGCCGGTTAGTGCCCGTCCTGGGAAAAGATTTTGGGGATGGTGATGTGGAAGGTGGTTCCCTCCGGCTCCCTGCTGGTAAAGGAGACCTTCCCCTTGAGGTACCGTTCTCCGAACAGCCGCACGCTGTAGGTTCCAATGCCGCGCCCGGTGCTCCCCTTTGTGCTGAACGAGCGCTGGAATACCTGCAGTTGGACTTCCTGAGGCATCACTCCCGGGTTGTGGACCGCGAAGGTGATCGTGTCGCCGTCGTCCGTGCTCGACAGGGTAATCGTTTCGCCCCGGCCTGACGCCTCCATGGCGTTCTTGACCAGGTTGCCGAGAATCCGGCGAAGGATTGCCGCATCACTCTCTATCAGGGACGGAGCTATCGTCCCGAGGATGAGGTTGCGTCCCTCAGCGATGTCGTGACTGGCATACAGGGCGTGAATCTCCCGTATCAGGCCGGGCACGTCGACAATACCCATTTCAGGAATGAATTCACCCCTTTCCGCCGCCAGAAGTTTCCGTTGGTGGTTTATCTCGTCGATGAGACGGTTCGAGAGGTGAACCATCCATTCCTTGTACTGCCGCTCCTTTTCTGGCGACAGCTCGGCGTTCTCGACCAGCATGGAGGCGATGCCGTGGATTCCCCCCGCGGTATTGATCACATCGTGGAAAAAAACCCGTTCAAGGATGCTGCGGCGTTTCTGGTCGCTGATGTCGCGCAGGATGCAGACTGTCAGGGAAATGCCGTCGACCGTGGCCGGGGCGGCGGTCACCTCGAGGTCGAGGGAGCTCCCGCCGTCGCGCGCCAGGGAGAGGTGGCACTCATGGCAGCTCCGGACTTTGTGTTCCTGGCTTTCGAGGATCGAAAGGAGGGTGCCGCAGACCGAGCAGTTGCTGGAAGTGCCGCAGCCGTCCGTACCGGCGGTCGAGAAGATGCAGCCCAAGGCTTCGCCGGAGCGCGCGGCGAGGATCTGCTCGATGCTGAAGCCGAACGCATCCAGCAGGCGGGTATTGGCCGACACCACCTGGCGTTCGCGGTTAAGAACCAGCACGTAGTCCGGCAGTGCGTCGATCAGGGACTGCAAGGTTGCGTCCGAGAGGATGCGCCGGCGAGTTGCGGAGACTTCCTCCATGCTGGCACGGCGCGGTGACGCGTAGTACGTTTTCGGTGTTTCGGGAGAGGTTACACTCATTGTCATTGTCTCGCCGGCTGCCAGCGCTGGATGCCCGTTTCTCTTAAATCTATCGGCTAATCACGGCTCAGTCAATCCTGTTAATATGCCGCCTGAACAATTTGCGGAAGCGGCGACAATGGGATGTGGAAAAAGGGTGTGTCGGCAAATTGACTAAAAGGGGGCTTTTTTGTAAATTTTATTCTGCCGGGTGTCATTTTTTCCTAAAGATATTTCCGGCTCATGACGATATAGTGTATAAAAGAAAAAAGGACGGAGGCTCAACGGCATGAGCGCCATGAAAATCGATGAAAATCTTCCCGTAACTACGGTAAGCACGGTCAAGGGTGAAGCCGCTTCGGAGTTGTCGGAGATGCGCAGGCTCGGTCCCGGCACCGGCAAAGGGGAAGGGGATACCGTCGAGCTCTCCCGGAGCGCCGAACGCCTGGCGAAGGCGAGCAGGGCCTTGCAGAACATCCCCGACATTCGCGCGGACCGCGTGGAGGAGCTGAAAGCGCGCCTCTCGTCGGGAGAGTACAGTGTAAAGGCCAGCGACGTGGCCGAGAAGATGCTGATGCAGCTGAAAAGAGGGGGGGCGGCTTAAGTTCCCGCCATCCTTCGGTCGTGACAATGGGAGCCCGCCTCGTGCGGGCTTTCTTGTGGAGTAATTTTTCCCGTGAAGTGCATGGAGTCAGCCATAGGGACGTTGCTTGCCGGCCAGGGACTGCGTCTGGTTCGCGAGCTGTCGCTTGCCTTCGGCGTTAAGGCGTACGTAGTGGGGGGGTGTCTCCGCGACCTCCTTCTCGGCAGGAAAGGCAACGACGTTGATATTGCGCTGGCGGGCGCGTGGCGTGAGCTCCCCTCCATGTTCGCCGAGCGATCGGGCGGAACCTTCTTCTGGCTCGACGAAGAACGCGGCCATTCGCGGGTTGTTATCCGCAACGCCGCGCAGCATGCAACCGTCGACTTCGCTCCCCTCCGGGGGGAAAGTATCGCCGAGGATCTGGCCCTTCGCGATTTCACCATCAACGCCCTGGCCGTTCCCCTCACGGAGGAGGATCGTCTCATTGACCCCTTTGGCGGGCTTGAGGATATCCGCCAAAAGCTTATCAGAACGTCTGCCCCGACAGCCTTTCGCGACGACCCCCTTCGTCTGGTGCGCGCCTTCCGTTTCGCCACGGTGCTTGGTTTCCGGATCGAAGAGGCTACCCTGTCGCTTGTCCCCGGGCATGCTCCGCTCTTGTCACAGATTGCCGGCGAGCGCATCCGGGATGAGTTCTTCCAGATCCTCCAGGCCCCGGACGCTGCCGGCTCGATGAGGAAGATGGCGGAAACCGGCCTTCTTCCCCGGATACTGCCGCATCGGGCCGGAGAGGAGACGTTCGCTGCCGTTGCGCAGGTCGAGAAGCTCTGTGAAGCCCCGGAGACCCTGACTGGTGAACACCGTTGTGATCACCTCGTGGCACGCCTTCAGGAAGAGATGCAGTCCGGTATCACGGTTAGTGTGCTACTGAAACTCGCGGCGTTTCTGTTTCCTAGCGGTATTTCGCACCACGAAGCCGGCAAACGGCTGAAGCTCGGAAATGCGGCACAAAAACTTCTCGGCGCCTATTGCCGTATTGGGTCGCCGGCGCTCAGGGGCCGGCGGCACGAACTCTCTCCCGGCGCGATGTACCGCTTTTTCAATGGCCACGAACCTGCCGGCATCGAGTTGCCGCTCCTTGGGCTTGCCCTCAGGCTCACCGCAAAGAACGAAAGCCGTGAACTCACCGAATACTATCTCACGACGTATCTGCCCCGGACCCGCGAACTCATCCTTTCCGGCGACGACATCATGGCGCTCCTCGGCATCCCCCAGGGGCAACTTGTTGGCAAAGCAGTGAGCCTCCTCCGCGAGGCCCAGGCGACCGGACTCGTCCAAACCCATGATGAAGCGGCGGCATACCTGAGGAAAAAACTGTTGACAACCGACGAGCCGTTGCGCTAAAAATTGAGTCTCATTTGAGCGGGAATAACTCAGTGGTAGAGTGTCAGCTTCCCAAGCTGAAGGTCGCGGGTTCGAATCCCGTTTCCCGCTCCATAAAAATCAAGGACTTAGCCGACAGGGTTAAGTCCTTTTTTCTTACCTTGGTGACTATTGCATCCGTTTTTGCATCCGTTTGGAGCAAGAAACTTCCAGAAAAAAGGTGTGCCATCCTGAATAAATTTGAAACCCTGAATCCCCCCAGAGAATTGCCTAGAATTCAAAACTCTCACGCTTGAACGGCCCTGTTCATCGAGTAGACGATTGAATTGACAAACATGGTCTATTCGGTTAAAATTCATATCAAATTTTACGGCGATGGAGTTCGCCACTAACCGCTTCTTCAAGAAGCTAATGACTCCTACCTTGCAATGCGAGGTAGGAGTTTTTGTTTTTGGAGGTTCCACATGCAAGAAGTCTGGGGACAGGCGGCGTTGTGGCTTGGATTGGCGCTGATTGCAACGCTCATCTCGATCTGGTTGCGAGTCGCGACAGCGTTATCGGAAATAATAGTAGGCACCGTGGCGCAGCTGGTTATTGGCGCCTTGATCGGCTCAACCCTGGGGGCTGATCAGCCGTGGATCAAGTTTCTATCGGGTACCGGCGCTATTGTCCTTACCTTCCTTGCGGGCACGGAGCTTGATCCAACTGTTTTTCGCGCCAAATGGAAAGAGGCCGTTGCCATTGGCTTCATATCTTTTTTAGCCCCATTCCTTGGCTGTACAGCCATCGGCTATTATCTGCTGGATTGGACGCCGAAAGCCAGTTGGCTGGCCGGCGTGGCCATGTCAACAACGTCTGTGGCCGTTGTCTATGCGGTCATGCTTGAACTTGGTCTGAACCGTACGGATTTCGGCAAGGCAGTACTGGCGGCATGTTTCGTTACCGATTTGGGGACAGTTATCGCCTTGGGGGCGATTTTTGCTCCATTTACCATGCGAACCGCTACATTCGTTGGGGTGGCGCTCCCCTTTTTCTTAATCCTCCCGTATTTAACCCCCTGGTTCTTCAAGCGCTATGGCGGCAGGCCGTCTGAACTGGAAACAAAATATCTTCTCCTGATCCTGTTCGGTCTTGGTTCGTTGGCCGTTTGGGCCGAGAGTGAAGCTGTGTTGCCCGCCTATTTGGTAGGAATGGTCCTTGCGGGAACCGTGGGGAAAGACCATCAACTCATCCGTCGATTGCGAACCCTTACCTTCGGCCTGCTCACTCCGTTCTATTTCATCAGGGCCGGCTCCTACGTCTCCATTCCGGCTCTGCTAAGTGCGCCGATTCCGCTGCTGGCAATGTTTTTAGGCAAGATGATTACCAAAATCGTTGGCGTCTACCCTGCCACCAAAGCTTACAAGTACGCGCAGAAGGAAGGGATCTACACGACGCTGCTTATGTCCACCGGTTTGACGTTCGGTTCCATCTCGGCATTGTTCGGTCTCAGCCATGGGGTCATTGACCAGACCCAGTATTCCGTGATGATTGCGGCTGTCATCGCCAGTGCGGTTGTGCCGACCATCATTGCCAACGCTTTTTTCATCCCCAGGTACCTGCTCCCAAAGCGTGAATCGGAACCGACTGAATAGAATGAAGACTACACCTGGTAAAGGGAGGCACTATGTTGCCAACAAAAAAATTGCTCGTGGCATTCGACGGTTCACCCAGTTCTTACAAGGCCTTTGACTTCGCCCTGGATTTATCAACCGCCTGTCAAGGGACAACTCATGAGATTTTCCTGGTGGCAGTGGTCCAACCGCCTGAGCCTGCTGACATTGTGGAAATGGATGCGGTCATAGAGGCCGGAACGGAACACTATGAAAAGCTCTTTGGTGAGTTGAGAGAAAAAGCCAAGTCAAGTTCCGTTACCCTTACCACGGAAATACTAATCGGACATCCTGCCGACCAAATTGTCCATTTTGCAGCTGAAAAGGAGTGCGACATGGTGCTCATGGGGCAGCGGGGCAAATCGAGAGTTGAACAATGGCTATTGGGCTCTGTTTCGAAACGAGTGGCTTCCTATTCCCACTGCTCAGTCGTAATTGTAAAATAAGATCCCAAACACCGTACTTGCCGGGCTTGAATGCGCCTGAGTACTTGAATGTGCAATGAAAGGATTTATATGCGCCATCTAGCCGCCATTGTCTGCTCACTAATTATTTGCGTCACTTCATCTTATGCAGATGACAATATCTTCAACAGCTCACAGGCCCTCAAAACAGAGGTGATTCGTCTGGGTGATGAAGCCTTGGAGGTTGTGAAAACCCCACTTGACACGCAAGGGTATGGCCTGCTCGGCACTTTGGCTGTAACCGGTGCGGTTGGTCTCACGTACATCTTCGATGATGATATCCGCAACAAGCTGCAAGCGAACAAGAGCAAGGGGGTAGACAAGGCAACCGATGCCGGCAACCTGCTCGGTGATCCTTTTATTCATATCGGTATAGCCGCTGCCGTTTACGGCGGCGGAATTCTCGCGGATTCACCACGCTGGAAAGAAACCGGTGAGATGCTTGGTGAGGCCATAATATTGGCTGATGCGACAACTTTTGTTCTGAAGGAATCAATCGGCAGAGCGCGGCCTTTTGTCAGCGGTGACAAGGGTAGTTTTCGGCCGGGGCAATTCAAATCGGACTACGATTCCCTCCCATCCATGCACACTTCCAGCTCCTTTGCTATGGCTTCGGTACTGGCTTCGACGTCCGAGAGCATGACGACCAAAGCTCTTTATTACACAGCCGCTACTTTCGTGGGATTTTCACGCATCTACCAGGATAAACACTGGGCAAGCGATGTGATTTTGAGTGCCGCCATCGGAGAACTATGCGGCAGAGTGGTTACCAATCAGCATGCCGTGAAAAGTAGGGTTGCGATTGCCCCTATGGTATCCGGCAATTCGGCGGGATTGGCGCTGCTTGGAAGATGGTGAGGAAAAAGATTGTCGAATATGAACAGAGCAGGCCATTGGTGTCTACTGTAACGCTATTTTCTGGAGGAACCATGCGCAGTGATCTTATTAAAAAGGGTCTTGAACGAACACCGCACCGGGCATTGATAAAAGGGACCGGTGTGCCCGACAGTGCAATGAATAAGCCGTTTATCGGCGTGGCTACCAGCTTCACCGACCTGATTCCCGGCCATGTGGGGATGCGTGATCTTGAAAGATTCATTGAGAAGGGGGTTCATTCCGGTGGTGGTTACGCCTTCTTTTTCGGCATTCCCGGCATCTGCGACGGCATCGCCATGGGGCATAAAGGAATGCATTATTCCCTGGCCAGCCGCGAACTGATTGCCGACATGGTGGAATCGGTGGCGGAGGCGCATCGGTTGGATGGTCTAGTGCTGTTAACCAACTGCGACAAAATCACGCCCGGTATGCTGATGGCTGCGGCCCGGCTCGATATCCCCTGCATTGTGGTCACTGCCGGCCCGATGCTTGCCGGTCGAGGTGCGTCAGGACGACGCTATTCCTTCGTCACTGACACCTTTGAGGCCATGGCCCGTTACAAGGCAGGTGTGATCGACGATCAGCAGTTGAAAGTCTGCGAAGACAATGCCTGTCCGGGTATGGGTTCATGTCAGGGGCTGTTTACCGCTAACACAATGGCGATTCTCACCGAAGCTTTGGGCATGAGTCTGCCCCGTTGCGGTACCGCCCTTGCCGTATCGGCTCTGAAGCGCAGGATTGCCTTTGCTTCGGGAGAAAAGATTGTCGATCTGGTGAAAAACAACGTGACACCACGTCAAATCATGACCCGCGCAGCTTTTGAGAACGCGATTCGGGTCGATCTGGCTCTCGGTGGTTCCAGTAATACGGTTCTCCATCTCCTGTCCATCGCCCGTGATGCAGGGGTGGAACTCCCTCTTGAGACCTTCGACCAACTGGCCAAGGAGACCCCGCAGCTTTCTTCGATGAATCCGGCAGGAGAGCATTTCATGGAGGATCTGGATGCAGCCGGCGGGGTGTTTGGCGTATTCAAGCAACTCGGGGCCAAAATCAAGGACAACCCGACCGTCATGGGACTCTCTTCATTGCAGTTGGCTGCAAGCGTCGAAAATATTGACGAAGGGGTGATCCGCCCCTTGAGCAACCCGATAAAGCCGGAGGGGGGCATTGCGGTGCTGTTCGGCAATATCGCCCCGCAAGGTGCCGTGGTCAAGCAGTCCGGCGTCTCGGCAGTCATGATGCAGTTTGAAGGAGTCGCCCGCTGCTTCGATTCCGAAGAGATGGCCATGGCCGCCATTATGGAAGGCCGGATCAAAGCCGGGGACGTGGTGGTTATTCGCTACGAAGGCCCCAAGGGAGGTCCAGGCATGCGGGAAATGCTCGCTCCCACGTCTGCCATTATGGGGATGGGACTCGGCGATTCTGTTGCTCTTCTCACAGATGGGCGCTTTTCCGGGGGTACTCATGGCCCCTGCATCGGGCACATCTCTCCTGAAGCCGCCGAAGGCGGGCCAATAGCCTTGATTGAAGACGGCGACTGCATCCGGTTGGATATTCCCAATCGCAAACTCGATCTGCTGGTGGATGATGCCACTGTGTCTCAGCGGCGGAATGCCTGGACAGCACCGGAACCGAAAATCAAGAAGGGGTGGTTGTCCCGTTATGCGAAGCTGGTTACTTCAGCTCATACCGGCGCAATCATGGCTGACTAATTCCCTCAACTATAAGAACGAATATGGCACATCGCCGTATATACACTCAATAAAGGAGTAACTGATGACCCCGAAGCAAGTTTTAGAATTCGCTAAAGAAAACGATGTACAGATGGTTGATTTCAAATTCATGGACTTTGTCGGTATCTGGCAGCATTTTTCCGTACCGATGAGCGAGTTCGGTGAGGACACCTTTGAAGAAGGAGTGGGCTTTGATGGTTCTTCCATTCGTGGCTGGGCCCCCATTCATGCTTCTGACATGATCATTCTCCCCGATCCAACAACCGCCAAAATCGACCCCTTTGTCGTAGTGCCAACCCTATCGCTGATTTGTAACATCTTTGATCCGATCACCAAGGAAGGCTACAGCCGCGACCCGCGCAATATTGCTCTTAAAGCGGAGTCCTACCTCAAGTCCACCGGCATTGGCGACACGGCTTTCTTCGGCCCGGAAGCAGAATTCTTCATTTTTGACGATGTGCGTTACGACTCCAGCTCGAATCAGTCGTTTTATGCAGTAGATTCTTCTGAGGGCGCCTGGAATACTGGCCGCGAAGAGTTCCCCAACCTTGGCTACAAGCCACGCCACAAGGAAGGCTACTTCCCGGTTTCCCCGACCGATTCCCAGAACGATCTGCGCAACGAGATGGTCCTGGAACTCCAGAAAGTCGGCATCCGCGTGGAGTGCCAGCACCACGAAGTCGCTACTGGCGGCCAGGCCGAGATCGATATGCGCTTCTCCTCGCTGGTAGATATGGCTGACCAGTTGCAGTGGTTCAAATACATCATCAAAAACGTGGCAAACCGTAACGGCAAGACTGTCACCTTTATGCCCAAGCCGCTCTATGGCGATAACGGTTCAGGGATGCACTGCCACCAGTCGATCTGGAAAGACGGGTCCAACCTCTTTGCCGGCGACAAATACGGCGGACTTTCCCAGATGGCGCTCTGGTATATCGGCGGTATCATCAAGCACGCCAAGGCTCTCTGCGCCTTCACCAACCCGACCACCAACTCCTATAAGCGTCTGGTGCCGGGCTTCGAGGCTCCGGTCAACATGGCCTACTCGGCCCGTAACCGTTCGGCCTCTCTGCGCATTCCCATGTTTTCAAGCAACCCCAAGGCCAAGCGCATTGAGTACCGTACGCCCGATCCCTCCTGTAACGGCTACCTGGCCTTCGCTGCCATGCTGATGGCCGGACTGGACGGCATCGAGAACAAGATAGATCCGGGCCAGCCGCTGGACAAGGATATCTACGGACTTTCTCCGGAAGAACTCAAGGATATCCCGTCCGCACCGGGCAGCCTGGAAGAGGCTCTAAAGGCACTCGAAGCGGATCATGACTTCTTGCTCAAGGGTGATGTATTCACTCCTGACGTTATCGAGAAGTGGGTTGAGTACAAAACCGAGGCAGAAGTCAATCCAGTACGCATGCGACCGGTGCCGCTGGAATTTGAACTGTATTTCGATATTTAATTGCGTATCAGAGATGCAGTCAGGCGAGAGCCCTCTCGTCTGGCTGTATCTCTCTGACAGGTTGTTCTGCAGATTCCGGCACGGGGATAACCATCGACCAAATGAAGAAGGAGAAACGCCATGAAATCCGAGCAAATTAAAGAGATCGCAATTGCTAGGGGAATCAAAGCCGGAAAAATGAAAAAAGGTGAGCTCATCCGGGCTATCCAGTCTGAAGAGGGCAATGTTCCGTGCTTCGGAACCGGCAAAAGCAACGAATGCGAGCAAACAACCTGCCTGTGGCGGGAAGACTGTGAATAAAGACACCGGGATAGGTTCCCAGCAGGCATTTTATAATTCGCATACAAAAAGGCTGATTGTCTGCCTGGACGCTCTTGCCGCGATAGAAGGCATTGACGTTGACACCTACCATATGCTGACGGAAAAGCTTGCTTCCCACACTTTCAACATCCTTGTCGTCGGTCAATTCAACCGGGGCAAAACCACCCTGATCAATGCCCTCATCGGCGAGGCTATCCTGCCGATGGGAGTGATCCCGCTTACCTCCGTCGTAACTATACTTTCCTTTAGTGACACCCCGGCCACCAAAGTCTGCTTCCAGGCCGGGCATTGTGTCGAAACTACACCCGAATGCCTCGGCGACTATGTCACGGAAAAGGGAAACCCTGGCAACGTGAAAGGTGTCCAGGAAGTGGTTGTTTCTTATCCTTCTCCTTGGTTGCGGGATGGGGTGCGCCTGGTGGATACGCCGGGGATCGGTTCGGTCTACCAGCACAACACTGACGTGGCGTACCGCTACCTGCCAGAGGCCGATGCGGTTATTCTTCTACTCTCGGCAGACCAGCCGGTGAGCCAGGCGGAATGCGACTTTCTGCGGGATGTGCGCCAGTATGCAGACAGGATATTCTTTCTTCTGAATAAGGCGGACCACCTGACTGACGATGAGTTGCAGGATGCGCTCTGTTTTGCAAGCACTGCCATCGCCGAAGCCATAGGACAAGAGCCTTTCATTTTACCAGCCTCGGCCAGACTGGCCCTGGATGGAAAACTTGCCGGTTCACAGGACCTCCTCGACCGGAGCCGTCTTCCATCATTTTTCACAGCGCTCAACAGTTTCTTATTGAAGGATAAATGGGAGGTGCTGGTCAATTCCGTAACCAGGAATATGCAGCGCCTTATTTCCCAAGCCCGATTAAGCGTCGAAGTGGAACTTAAATCGCTTGCCGCCCCTCTTGAGGAACTCGACGCCAAAATTCGGGCCTTCGATGTAAAAAAGCGTGAAGTGGAAGTCGCTCGGGATGAATACGGCGTCCTCCTGACAGCTGAAGCGAAGAAGCTCCAGCTTCAGGTAGAGGAAGAACTTGCTTTCTTCAAAAAGGAGCTGCAACAGCGCATAAGTGCAGCTGTAGAAACCGTTTATAGCGAGAACAGTACGATGTCGTCCCGAGCATTGAGCGCGCATCTTGAACAGTATGTGGCCACCGCAGTCAGGAGGGAGTTCGATATCTGGCGTACTGCTGAGGATGAGAAAATGGCTGGAGAGTTTGAGCGGCTGTGCACCAGATTTTCTGCGAGGATCAACGAAACAGTTGATGAACTCTTCAGGTTTTCCGCTGCGCTATTCGCCATACCTTATGTATCTGTCAGGGCGGAACCACTACAGAACAGCTTGTCCGATTTCTACTATAAGTTCTGGAGTGAACCGGGAAGCATGAAACTCTTCACCTCTTCACTGCTCCTTGCCCTCCCGAAGTTTATCGGCGACAGCGTGCTTGTGAAAAAGATGCAGGAGTATGCCGTTGATTGCGTCGAGGTACAGTCAGGTCGGCTACGACACGATTTTGCTCAACGTATTGAGAAAGGCGTCAGGTCATTCAATCGAGAGATGATGTCAAAGTTGGAAGTTACGGCCAGTGGTATCGAGTCAGCTATGGCAAAGGGGGCCGAGCAACGACAGGGAGACGAACATGAGGCTGAAATGAGAAGCTCTGCCATTAGAGCGAGGCTGGGCAAATTGGGTGAAATAAGCAATGAGATTGCCCTGACTTCAGGTGAACTTCCTGATCTTAACGGCGTTGCGTAACCAGTCGGGTGACATCCCTGATCCCCGTGGCGGCGTGCGCTGGATCTTACCGGAGAAGGCCATCTATTGGGGGAATGTCCCCTGATGCATTTCTTCCCGAGTATATCAAGAAACGTTGAATGGAGATTCGATGAATATATCAACCATTTTTCAACTTGTCGCTCTGTTAAGAGGTTGCCAGCCATGATTTTGAAAATGGGGCTGTAGGCTATGATTTTTCAGAGCATCCTCTTCAAGAACGTCGCTGATCGCGGTGCAGAGGAGCTACCCCTTGCGCCGGACTTCTTTGGCGACCTCAACCTCGACCAGATCGTGGCCACTGCCACGTCCGGGAGGGAAGAGTATGACCTGAAACCCTTCTACTATCTACCCCTTCAAGATGTGGATGCCATCACGTATCGTCACGAAGTAATGCGAGACCTTGAAGATCCCCGCCTGTTCGAACAGATCACGGCTTTTAGCACACGCATGCGCACCATGCGCGACTGTCTCACCCAAGCGGAGAAGCTCTCCTACGACCGACAAAAGGAACGCTGGTTCCTGGATGCCGTGGACGCCTATTGCGATGCCGTGACGTGTCTCGTCCATGATCTCTCTCTTGCACAGTTTACTTCACGCGGATTGTTGGCCTTCAGGGAATTTATAGCCGGGTATGCGGCATCCGAGACTTTCTGTTCTTTACTAGAGCAAACAAAAAAGCTCAAGTCAGACCTCGCCTCGATCCGCTACTGCCTGCTAATTGACGGACTCACCGTCCAGGCCCGCCCATACGTCGACGAGCCCGACTACAGCGCGGAGATTGAGGCGACCTTCGAGAGGTTCAAGCAAGGCACCGTCAGCAGGTACCCGTTCGAGTTCATCAACGAGCCGGGGATGAACCAGGTTGAGGCCAGGATACTCGACCTGGTGGTCCAGCTTTACCCGGAAACCTTTGCCGCATTGGAGCTTTACTGCGCACAGCACAAGGATTTTGCGGACGCCATGATCGTCACCTTCGACCGGGAGATCCAATTATATATGGCCTGGCTGGAGCACATCGCTGCCTTCAAGAAGGCGGAATTGAATTTTTGCTATCCGAGCATCTCGCAAACAACCAAGGAGGTTTACAGCCAACAGGGGTTTGACCTTGCTCTGGCCGCTAAGCTCATCACTGAACAGGCCATCCCTGTCTGCAATGACTTTTACCTCACAGAGACGGAGCGGGTCATCGTCGTTACCGGTCCGAACCAAGGCGGGAAAACAACTTTTGCCCGCACTTTTGGACAACTGTCTTACCTGGCGAGTCTGGGGTGTCCTGTTCCTGGTGTGGAAGCGAGGTTCTATCTCTTCGACCGGCTATTCACTCACTTCGAGAGAGAGGAGAGCATCGCCAATCTACGCGGCACACTACAGGACGATCTTGTAAGGATTCATGCCATCCTGGAAGATGCCACGCCGAGGAGCATCGTCATCATCAACGAGATCTTCATGTCCACCACTTTTCAGGACGCTTTGCTCCTCAGCAGGAAGATTGCGTCAAGGATCTTGGAACTGGACCTGCTCTGCGTCTGGGTGACGTTCATCGATGAGCTGGCATCGTTGGGAGAGAAAACAGTAAGCATGACGAGTATGGTGGTCCCCGCAAATCCGGCGTTGCGAACGTACAAGATTGTCAGACGGGCGGCGGACGGGCTTGCATATGCCCAGGCCATTGCCGAGAAGTATCGACTTACCTACGACATGACCAGGGAGCGCATCGGATCATGAGAGCTTATCTTCTCCACCGGGACCGTGATTTCGACTGGCAAGCGTCGCTGCCGTGGCAGGCGGAGGCGCTCACCAGGGACCTGGAATTGACCACACTGTTTGATGCCATGGCTCAAGGCGACAAATTTGTCCGGGACGTGGCCGAAAAGGTGGTCCTGGCGGGTTTTGAAAAGGACCTCGACACCATCAGGTATCGCCAGGATGTTCTTCGGGAATGCCTGGCCCAGCCCGCCATTGTCCGGGAGCTCTATGCCCTCGCCGTCGAGGCGGTGGAGGCGGCAAGGAAACAGTATATTGGCACGATTCTCCTCCGCTCCCCGGACTGGGTCTTGCGGGGGGCAATCGAACATCTGGAGACATTCGTCGGATTGATCAGGAAACTGAGAAAATTCACCAATACGTACCGGGACAAATTCTCTTCGGAAGGGTGGACATCCTTTTATTCGCGATTGCAGGAGGAACTCTCTGATGAGTATGTGACGGGCATTGAAGAGCACCTGACGCGGTTAAAATTCGACGGCGGCATGCTGCTCAGCGCCGAATTGGGAAACGGCAACAAAGGAAACCGCTACGTCCTCTACCGACCGCCACTTTTGCGAAACAAGCCTGGTTTGTGGGAGCGGTTCCTTTCATGGTTAAAGGAGATACTTGCAGAATTGGTACCGTTCTTCAAACAGAAGACACCGGACTATAGCTTTACCCTCGACCCCCGCGACGAAAGCGGCGCCAGGGCGCTGGCGGAACTGCGCAGCCGGGGGATTGCATTCACTGCCAATGCCCTGGCTCAATCCGCAGACCATGTGCGTGCCTTTTTCAGAGCGTTGTGGACGGAACTGGCGTTCTACGTCGGTTGCCTGAACCTGCAAGGTCAGCTTGCCGGAAAAGGGGGACCGACCTGTCTTACCTCGTCGATGGCCATGGATGAGGGTCGCTTGTCCTTTCACGGGTTATACGACGCATGTTTGGCGCTGAAGCTGGGGGGCACCGTGGTAGGCAATGATGCCAATGCCGACGGGAAGGAACTGGTGATGATCACCGGCGCCAATCAGGGGGGCAAATCGACGTTCCTTCGGAGTGTCGGTCTGGCCCAATTGATGTTGCAGTGCGGCATGTTCGTCGCGGCCGAATCGTTCCGTTCAAGCGTCTGCGATGCCGTTTTCACCCACTTCAAGCGGGAAGAAGATATCGCCATGAAAAGCGGGAAACTCGACGAGGAGTTGAGCAGGATGAGCGATATTGTCGATCATGTCACGCCGTATTCCCTGGTCTTGTTTAATGAATCGTTCGCCGCTACGAATGAGCGTGAAGGTTCGGAAATTGCGCGGCAGATTGTATCCGCATTGGTGGAAAGACGGATCAGGGTGGTGTTTGTGACCCACCTCTTCGAGTTGGCCCGGGGGTTCCACGACGGAAACAAGAGGAATATGCTGTTCCTGCGGGCTGAAAGGGAATCAGATGGCAGCCGGACCTTCAGGCTCGCCGGAGGAGAACCGTTGCAGACTAGTTTTGGCGAAGATTTGTACACTTCTATCTTTGGAGCCTGGGATGGTCATTGAGTGGTATCGCACAGTAACCGAACATGAGATTTTAACTAAATCTTGAAAGGAAAAATTATGGCACGGATAGAAAAAATTGAGTCCATGGAAATTCTCGATTCACGTGGCAATCCGACCCTGCGGGTATCAGTCACCACGGAAAGCGGCATTGTTGGAATCGCTGCAGTCCCTTCCGGTGCGTCCACCGGTGAGCGCGAGGCATGCGAACTGCGCGATGGAGATCCGAAGCGCTTTAAGGGCAAGGGAGTCCTAAAGGCGTGCGGCAATGTGGAAGGTGAAATCCAGGAAGCACTGCGAGGAATGGATTGTCGCGATCAGAGTGTTATTGATAAGACTATGCTTGAGTTGGACGGGACCAAAAACAAGGAAAGGCTTGGAGCCAACGCTATTCTCGGCGTTTCCCTTGCCGCTCTGGATGCCGGCGCCCGCTGTTCAGACTTGCCTCTTTATCGTTATCTGGGGGGAGCAGGTGCCGATCTCCTGCCGGTTCCGATGCTTAACATCCTCAATGGAGGCGCACATGCCGACAACAACGTGGACTTTCAGGAGTACATGCTCGTACCTGCGGGACTTCCTACGTTTGGGGAGGCGATGCGCTGTGCTGCAGAGGTCTACCAGACCCTGAAAGGACTTTTACACAGTAGCGGTCGCTCCACGGCAATTGGAGATGAGGGTGGATTCGCTCCCAACCTTGCAGATAATGAAGAACCGCTCAAACTGATCATCGAGGCGGTGGAGAAGGCTGGCTACCGTCCTGGTGAAGAGGTGTTCATCGCCATCGATCTGGCTGCAAGCAATTTTTGCAAAGAAGGTCAATACTTCCTGACGTCTCTCGGTGAGTCTCTCACACCTTATGACCTGATTGGCTATCTGGAACGGCTCGTCGCTACATATCCAATCATCTGCATAGAAGACGGCCTGGACGAAAATGGCTGGGCCGCCTGGCCGGCTCTCCATACCAGACTCGGAGGAAAAGTTCAAATCACCGCCGATGATCTGACCGTCACCAATACGGAACTCATTAAGCGTGGCATCAGTGAACACTGTTTCAATTCGGTGCTCATCAAATTGAACCAGATCGGCAGTGTCAGCGAAACCCTGGCTGCCATCGAGATGACGCAAAAAGCAGGATTCACCGCCATGATTTCTCACCGGAGCGGCGAAACAGAGGATACCATCATCGCCGACCTCTGCGTGGGAAGGCTGACCGGCATGATCAAGACCGGAGCGCCCTGCCGCTCGGAGCGGCTTGCAAAGTATAACCGACTGCTGCAGATCGAACGGGAACTGGGTAATGCTGCCCGCTATGCCGGGAAAGGTGCGTATTGCAGTATTGGGAGGTAGCGTCTTGAGAGCCGGAATCCCCAAAGAAAAAGGCATGCAAACAACGATAAAACAGTCCTCTCCGATGAAGTTTGTTTTGATGATCGGCGTACTGAGTTTCTTTGCGGATTTTACCTATGAAGGCTCGCGGAGCATTCTCGGACCGTATCTTGCCCTCATGTCGGCCAGTGCCACGGCGGTGGGGATTGTTACCGGCTTTGGCGAACTGGCCGGTTACAGCCTGCGCCTCGTTTCCGGCCGCCTGGCCGATCTGACTGGCAAGTTTTGGCCGATTACGATCTTTGGTTACGTCATTCAGATGTTTTCGGTGCCGGCGCTGGCATTGGTGGACAGTTGGCCGGCGGTTGCTTCTCTCATCATCCTTGAACGGATTGGCAAAGCAATCCGCAATCCTCCGCGTGACGCGATGCTCTCTCACGCTGCCAAGGAGATCGGTTACGGCTGGGCATTCGGCGTGCACGAATCGCTGGATCAATTCGGCGCTCTGTTCGGTCCGCTGGCTGTGGCTGCAATTTTGGCTCTGCGTGGTGAATATCGTTTCGCTTTTGCCGCATTGCTTGTGCCCGGTCTCATCTGTCTCAGTCTGCTGCTGGTCGCTCGTCGGCTCTACCCTCATCCGGAAGAAATGGAAACGGAACCACCTAATGTGCAGACGAAAGGATTACCGCGCATTTTCTGGGTATACCTGGTGGGGGCGGGCCTGGTGGCAGCGGGCTTCGCAGATTTCCCGCTCATTGCGTATCATTTCCACAAAACGTCCTCCGTGTCGCAGCACTGGGTGCCGATTGCCTACTCTATTGCCATGGCCGTGAGTGGCACCGGTTCGCTGGTCTTCGGACGGTGGTTCGACCGGTTCGGGATTTCTCTGCTTATACCGCTGACGCTGCTCTCCGCATTGTTTGCTCCGCTGGTGTTTCTGGGTGGATTCTGGGCAGCTCTGGCAGGGTCAGCAGTATGGGGACTCGGGATGGGAGTTCACGAGTCGATCATTCCGGCTGCCGTTGCGCCAATGGTCCCGCCCGAACGGCGTGCTTCGGCCTACGGACTTTTTACCGCTGGCTATGGTCTATTCTGGTTCCTGGGGAGCGCCGCCATCGGCATCATTTACGACCTTTCCCTCATGGGCACGATTGCCTTTTGCATAGCGTTGCAGCTCGCGGCCATTCCGGTTTTTCTCGTGGTGCGTCGGCAGTACGGTGTATACAGAAAAGTCTCATAAAGACCGAAGACACCTGTACCCGACATTCATAGCGCTATTCTAAGGATTATGTGCTGCTGTGGCTGTTCGGACTGAAGCATAAGATCGAGAATAAGTAATAACTGGAAATACTACCGAGCCGCAGCCGGAATTGAATCGGATGATCTGTGGCAGCGGCAATCGCAGTACTGTCAGTTGGTGCTCATGGACTGAATTTATGGTGTAGTGAGGAAGGTGTTCATGCCAACGGTTTTCATATGTGACGATGAGGTGGAAATTCTGAGGTACCTTGAAAAGCTTCTGCGGAGGAACGGCTACACAGTTGAAACATTTCGGCATGGCCACGATTTGTTGAAACGGGTCGCGGTTTCCGGAATATTGGACTGCGATGCATTGCTCATGGATGTGAGGATGCCTAATATGGATGGACTTCAAATTTTAAAGCAGCTGAGCAGGGAATACCCGAAAGTGCCAGTGTTACTCATGACTGGTCACGGAACGATGAATGATGCGGTTCAGGCCATAAAACTCGGAGCATTCGACTATTTAACGAAACCTTTTCCTCTTCATAAAATTCTGGAAGTTATTGGGAGGGCAGTATCACAACATTGAATAAAGAAGGCGTGGGATTGTGATGACGGAAAATAAAAAGATCTGCGAAAACACCTTGATGGTGAGTGTCGAACACGTGGGCTTGGTCCGGCATGACCGTGAAGGAAAAGAAACAACGATTCTGACGGATATATCTTTTAACGCCCGCCAGGGCGAGATCACCGCCATCGTCGGCCCATCGGGCGGCGGAAAGAGTTCCCTCATCCGGCTCATCAACCGCCTCGAAGACCCGACAACGGGAAGGATCATCCTGGACCAAGAGGATATCATGCGCCTCGACCCGCTCCTGCTGCGTCAGCGGATCGCCATGGTGCTGCAGAAACCGTTCATGTTCGAGGGAACTGTTCTCGACAACCTGCGGCGGCCCTTCCTACTTCGGAACGAGCCGCTGCCTGCCGACGGAAGCCCGGAGGTGCGGCGTGTCCTGGAACTGGTCAGCCTGTCGCCCGATATCCTGGGTCGGGAAGCCCGGACTCTCTCTCTTGGCGAGCAACAGCGGGTCAATCTTGGCCGGGCACTGATCACCGGGCCGCAAGTGCTTCTCCTCGATGAACCCACCAGCGCCCTCGACCGTCCGACCGGTGACCGGCTCGCCCTCACCATCCGCGACATCTGTGAGTTACAGGGGGTGAGCGTAATCCTTGTAACCCACGATCTCAGGCTGGCGGGAAAGACCGCCGATTACCTCGTATACCTCGAAGGAGGCCGCATTCGTGAAACAGGGCATCCCGACGGGCTTTTGAACAATCCTAATAGCGTGGAACTCAGGCGTTTTCTTGCCGATCCTGGGGAGAATGAGGGAGAGCATCATGCATAATCAGGGAGTTATAAACCTGACTCTTATGAATATATCGTTTGCCTATGGGCTGATACTCCTAGCCTCGGCTCTTGCGTGCTTGTTGCGAGTCGGAGAATCACGGCAGATGCTGGGGGCATCTGTTAGAATGGGGTTACAACTTCTTGCTGTCGGCTACCTTCTCGACGCTGTGTTCTCCATCAACAGCCCTTTGCTGGTGGTTTTCGTACTCGTTGTCATGGCTGGCTTTTCATTGCAAGTTATGGGCTCGCGCGTTCGGCGCAAGATGCCGGGGTTTTATCGGGTGATGGGGAGTTCCATCTTCATCGGTTGCGGTGCGGTAACCTTCCTGTTCTGTTCCTTGGTGGTGGGGTATGCCCCCTGGTACGATCCCCGTTACCTCATTCCGCTTGCGGGGATGATCATTGGCAATTCAATGAATGGTGCGAGCCTCGCTGCTGAGAGGTTGGCGTCGGAGATAGCGGAAAGGCGTGAGGAGATCGAGACAACAATCTGTCTGGGCGGCACAGCCCGCCAGTCATCTGAGACTGCTGTGCGTAACGCCTTCCGTGCCGCGCTCATTCCAACCATCAATACCATGGCTGCAATGGGTATTGTAGCGCTTCCGGGCATGATGACCGGGCAGATCCTCTCCGGAACTGTGCCGGCGGTCGCCGTACGTTATCAGATTGCCATTATGTGTGCCATTACCGGTGCGGTGGCCATCACGGCATACCTCATTCTCCTTCAAGGTTACCGGAATTATTTTACCGTGGCGCACCAACTGCGTGAGCGGCAGAATTGAGAAGCCTGATTTAATAGGAACCTTTCTCAATGACGACCTCACTCCAGATGTTCGCCACATGGTGTTGCAGACGTTCTCGATCCGCAGCTTAAGCGGATGATTGGTTTGATGTGGGAGATACAAGGTCTTATTTCACGATGCAGATTGATTCCCGCCATTTATGCCTCTTTAGCCTCGGCTCTCCTGTATTTAAAAATATAACCGCTGTTACATTTATTGCTTGATTCATATTGGTTTACAATGTAACTTTAGTTACATGATTATCTTGACTCTTCCCAACAAGCTACTATCCAATCTGTCATGGACAAGCGAATCCATCGTGCAAGTGCCTAAAAAACTTGACGAATTTGCCTGGCATCCCCTGTGGCTCCCGCCGTACTGTCAGCGATACAAAAATCTCATAAAAAAGTACAGAATTGAGGAATGACCGATGAAATGGCTATTTTTTTCCTACAGTCTCCCTGCTGAACCGTCCAAAGCTCGGGTCTACATCTGGAGGCAGGTCAAGAAACTAGGCGCAGTCAACTACCAGTCGTCCTGGGTGCTTCCCTATTCGAACGAGCATATCGCAGAGCTGAAAAAACTGGTCGGCGACATCGAGAGTTATAAAGGAGAAAGCCTCCTCATCGAGGGAAAGGCCCTCGACAAGGGGCAGGAAGAACAGATCGCCAGGGCGTTCCGGGAGTCAAGGGACGAAGAGTACCGGGAACTCATCGAGAAGTGTGATGATTTCTTCAAGGAGCTTGCATACGAGATCGAACGGCAAAACTTCATCTTCGCCGAGGTAGAGGAAAACGAGGAGGAACTGGAAAAGCTGAAGCTGTGGCTGAAAAAGATCGAGAAAAGGGTTGTAGAGGGTGCCACCCTACGCAAGACAGCCCTGGAAAAGATCAAGGAGTGCGAGAAGCGGTTCGAGGAGTTCGCCAAAATGGTCTATCTGCACAGCCAGGGCAAGGGTAAAGGTGAAGCGGATACCATTAAGGGCAAATCCACCACAAGAAAAAAATCGATCGGTGCCGCATGAAACTCTGTGATGTTACGAAATGACAAGGGAGGAAAGGAAACCCATGAAACTCAGCGTACTCACCTATAACACCCTATTTGGCGGACGCGACGGCGCCGATGACCGCCGTGCACAAGCGCAGATTAGATTGATCAATGAACTCAAGTCGGACATTTTCCTGATGCAGGAAGCGAAAGGATTCGATGCAAATGGTGGCGCATGGCTGTATGGCATGGAGGCAAGCATCGGTATGCGGGGATTTCTTGCACTCGCGCCACGCACGGGACAAAACGTAGCGATCTTTTTCCGTGCACCACTACGACCAGTGTCGTTTGAAGCCGATGGGGCCAACTTCCATCATGTGCTGGCGACGCTCAAGGCGGCATTGCCGGACGGTCGAACGGCGACTTTCATCGCTGCCCATTTGTGTCCCAACGGCGTCGCGGTACGCCTCCGCGAGGCAGCTTATCTCGCAGTCCATGCCGCACCGGGAAACCTCACCCTGATTACCGGTGACTTCAATTCGGCTTCGCCGCATGATACTGATCCGGAAGGCTTCGATGCATTGCCGGCTCAGCATCGTGCCCGTTATCTGGCCGACGATTTGCGCACCGCTGACCGTAGCGTTCTGGCGCACCTTGAAGCAGCGGGCTGGGTTGATGTTGGTTATGCACTTGGCGGATCAAATGTGCCGACAGTACCTACGGCAGGATTCACCGATACTGAATTTGCCGTAATGCGTTGCGATTATGTCCTCGCCTCAAAATCGCTGGCGGCACAGGCAACGTCTTACAAAGTCATTCGCAATCCGGCAACCGATATGGCATCCGACCACTATCCGGTACTCGCCGAGTTTACTTTATAGCGCAGTATTGATAATGCAGAATATTAAAGAGGTATGGAGTGATGGATCAAGAAAAGAAATTCTTCGGTTTCAGTAAAAACGTCTTCTTTACAGGACTTGTCAGCTTCTTCATGGATGTCAGCTCCGAAATGATCTACCCCCTGGTGCCGCTGTTCCTGGCCAACGTGCTGGGGGTCAACAAGTCAATGATCGGCCTGATTGAGGGGATCGCGGAAGCGACTGCAAGCCTCCTCAAGGTCTTTTCAGGCTGGTTTTCCGACCGGATCGGCAGGCGCAAAAATCTGATGGCCATCGGTTATGGCATCTCCACCATGAGTAGGCCGATCATTGCCCTGGCCGGCGTCTGGCAGCAGGTGCTCGCCTCCCGCTTCGTAGACCGTCTGGGGAAGGGAATCCGCACTGCTCCACGTGACGCGATCATCGCGGAATCGGCTGAAACGACGCACCTGGCCCGCGCCTTCAGTTTTCACCGCTCCATGGACACCATGGGGGCGGTGGTCGGCCCCGCTATTACCCTTTTTCTCCTCGGAGCTTTCAGCAACGACTACCGCAAAGTCTTCTGGCTCTCCATGGTGCCGGGGGTGATTGCGGTCTTTCTGATCATCGTGTTCATTCAAGAAAAGAGAAAACCCCTTGAAGTTCACACGGAGCGACCGAAGCTGACTCTCAGGCACTTCGACTGGAAGGTGAAGTTCTTTATTGTGATAGCGACCCTGTTCGCCTTGGGCAACTCCAGCGATGCTTTCCTGATTCTGCGAGCGGAGCAGATAGGTGTTCCGACAGCGATGATCCCTGCGGTTTATCTGCTGTTCAATCTGGTGTATTCGCTGTCGGCGATTCCTGCTGGTATGGCAGCGGATCGTTTCGGTAAGAAAAGGCTGATACTGCTCGGGTTCATACTCTTTGCGGGCCTCTATTATGGTTTTGCCGTTGCCGGTACGCCTCGCGCAATCTGGATTCTGTTCAGTACCTACGGCCTTTTTATGGGATTAACCGAAGGGATACAAAAGGCATTTTTGGCGACTATTATTCCGCCTGAATTCAAGGCGACCGCCTTCGGGGTATATGCAACTGCCGTCGGACTTGTGACTTTGCCTGCCAGTCTTATAGGCGGCCTACTTTGGGACCGGGTCTCACCGTCGGCCACGTTTTATTTCGGTGCGGCAACAGCTACACTGTCAGCGATATTGTTTGGCATATTGATTGTTAAAGACAGGAGAATGGCAACTCGTTAAGGTCATATATGTCGTATCATTAGGACAACCCAACTCTGCATCATTAGTACGTTTGGCTTGACCTTTTCGCATCAATCATGTATTTTCGTTAAAAATTAAAGGCGATGGAGTTCGCCATAACCGCTTGATTACAAGCTGATGACTCCTGTTCTCAAAATCGAGGGCAGGAGTTTTTTTTATTTAGTCATCTTTGTGTAACAATTCAGATAGTTATTGATATCAGTAGAAGTATATTGCCGGAGTTCTTATTGAGATCTGACTTTTACAACTTTCTATATGGCAAGGAGTCTGTAAATCACAAACTTTTTTTGGCAATAAACCATGCTGCAAATCCAGTTTTTGACGTAATCATGCCTATCTTTACCTGTTTAGGTGACTCTTGGCGAATTTATCCTTATCTTGCCATCATTTTCATTCTTTTTCTGGTAAAGAGGGAACTGATGCCGTTGAAGTACCTCATCGTGTATGGCATTGCCGTGTTTATTGATTTTTCGCTGGTTGAAGCACTTAAAGGATGGCTCCACGTCCCCAGACCGGCGGCAGCCATCGGGATTGATCAAGTTCGTGTCTTGGTGGAACTGAAGCTCAAGGATACCATTCCCTCCGGGCACGCTACCTTTTCATTCATGACAGCAACAGTCCTCAGTTTCAACAGGAGCAATATCTGGAAGTTCTGTCTTTATCTTTTCGCTCTTCTTGTCGCTTATTCACGCATTTATGTTGGGGCGCATTATCCACTCGATGTAGTTGTCAGTGGCATATTAGGGGCGAGCATAGGTTATGCGACGTGGGAAGGTTATCGCGGAATAACGGGTCTTATCCGGCAAAAGTAACCATTTCTGAATCCGAACAAGTGCCGTGAGGAGAGCGTTATATGCTGACAATAGAAATACCAGGATTTGGCGATGTCCACATTGAGCATCTGGTAACTGATTTTACCGGCACTCTTTCTGTTGACGGTGTGCTATTGCCCGGAGTTGCTGATCTGTTGTCAGAGGCCGGTCATCAACTGACGGTACATGTGCTGACGGCAGACACCTTCCAGAAGGCAAGTACTGCACTTGAAGGGGTTGACTGTCGCCTGACAGTTCTCTCTGGAGCCTCCATAGATCGTCAAAAAGAGGAGTATGTTCAGAATCTCGGGACGGAACGGGTGATTGCTATAGGCAATGGCGCCAATGATCGCTTGATGCTCAAGGCGGCACGGATCGGGATTGCTGTCATTGAGGGCGAAGGCTGTGCCGTCGATGCCATCTCTAATGCCGATGTTCTTGTCCGGAGTATCCTTGAAGGACTTGGCCTGGTTCTCAATCCAAAACGGCTCGTTGCTACATTAAGAGTATAAATTCGGAGGTAGGAAGTGATTTGTAACATGCATAGGGCTTTAATCCTGTTGATTGTTTTTCTGATATGCAGCACTGCTATTTGCGTTTTTTTCGATATTGACCTGCGTGTGGCCAGCCTCTTTTATCTACCCGGCGAAGGGTTTCCCATTGGCAGAATGCAGCCGTGGAATGCCCTATACCGGTTTGGCGAATATCCGGCGTATATAATGGGCACGGTTTGCCTGCTGCTTGCTGTTGCCAGTTTTTTTAGTCCCAGCTTGTATTCTATTCGACTCAAGGTTTTGTACATTGCCGTTGTTCTGATCATTGGCCCAGGTATTCTCGTTAATACTTTGTTTAAGGGATATTGGGGGCGACCACGACCGGTTCATGTGAAAACGTATGGTGGCAAACTCTCATTCCACCAGCCATGGCAACCGGGGCCGGCATCAAAAAATGCATCATTTCCTGCCGGCCATCCTTCGGCAGCATTTTACATGTCAACGCCGTACTTCACCTTGAGAGAGAAAAAATACCGCAACAAAGCTCTGCTTTGGTTGTGGGGAGGTATCTTCTTTGGCGTGGTCATGGGGATAGCCCGCATTGTTCAAGGTGGACACTTCGTAACAGATGTCATCTGGAGTGCCGGTTTTGTGTACCTGACCTGCATAGCCCTGGCATCGATAATGCTGAATAAACCCGAACCGGTAATAAAAGAATCACAATGCCCGAGTTGATTCAACAGGAGTGTCGAATTATATGAAGACAGCTGCAACGATTGCCGTTTTCTGTGCTGGTGGAGGTCTTACCCGTTATTATCTTTCAGGGTGGGTTTACAGCCAGTTGGGTCGGGCGTTTCCCTACGGGACCTTTGCCGTCAACATTATAGGTGCTTACTTTATTGGCCTGATCATGGAGCTTGGCCTGCGGAGCACGGCCATTCCCGACACGCTCAGGGTAGGACTTACCGTTGGTTTTATGGGCGGGCTTACAACGTTCTCCACATTCAGCTATGAAACGTTCAAACTGTTGGAGGATGGCCAGTTTGGTGTCGCATTCATGAATGTCCTGGCGAGCGTACTGGTCTGTCTTGTATTTACCTGGCTCGGAATTATGACAATACGCACGATTTCATAGGGGGAGAGACCATGACGAAGCTTGTTGGGGAAAATGTTCTGATGCGGATCTTTATCGGGGAACAGGACCGTTATAACCACAAACCGCTTTATGAAGCACTGGTTGAGATGTTTCGCCGCGAGGGCTTTGCCGGGGCGACGGTCATTCGCTGTATAAGCGGATTCGGTGCCCATAGTGTCTATCACACCATGAAGCTTCTTGATCTGTCAGCCGACCTGCCGCTGATCGTCGAGGTAGTAGATTCCCAGGAAAAGATCGATGCCATCATGCCGCAAGTTGATGAGATGATGGATGGAGGCTTGATTACGCTGGAGAAAGCAACGGTCATACGTTACACGCACAAAAAAGAGTAAAGATCCCTCTTGCGCCAGGACTGGCAACAATTAGTGATACAAAAGGAGCTGTGCATGTCAGAAGACAAAAATCAGGGTAGTGTACTCCAGAATGAAATTGACAGAAGAGAGTTCTTGAAACGTACGGCGATTGGTGCAGGGGCAGTCGCCCTTACCGTGACCATGCCTGGGCTTGTGGTGAAAAATGCCCTGGCGGATGCAGGAGACTTGTCCAAACTGACCATGAAGTACAAGGACCATAATATCGTCATGGTGAGCTTTGATGCTGTTCAGGCCGCCCACATCCATTCATTGGGTTATCCACGAAACATTACTCCAACTATCGATGCACTGGCCAAGGATGGGTTCAACTTCTCCAACTTCATAAACACCTCTTCCTGGACAGTTCCCTCGGCCATGACTTGGTTTACAGGTGTCTCTGCCTCGGAACACAAACTATTCAACAAGTTTGCCGTCTATAATCCGCCAAATAATAAATTGAGCAAGATGCGTGAACTTGCGCCGAACATTGTCACACTGGCCGAAGTTCTGAAGAAGAACGGCTACGCCACGGGTGGTTTTACGGGCAATGCCGGTATGAGCGGCGTGTTCGGGTACAGTCTTGGATTCGATACCTATTTCGACAAGATCAAGTTTGGTGGCATGGACAAGAGTATTCCCCTTGCGCTTGAGTGGTTGAAAGGGATCAAAGGTAAGAAATTTTTCCTTCTTCTGCATGGCTATGATGCCCATGGCCAGCATGTGCCGGAGGGTGGCTTCGATTATCGCTTTGTTGACAAGAGTTACGACAAGAGGTTTACCGGTTCGAAGGAGGAACAGGAGGCTTTGAGAGAAGAGGGTTTGGCTAACGACAGAGTTAATATCCGCGAAGCTGATATCAAATTCTGGCGTGATATATACGACGAAAAAATCCAACGGACTGACGCCGATTTTGCCGGATTCCTCAAAGAATTCGACAAAATGGGACTCACTGATAAAACCATCTTCATTATAACTTCAGATCACGGCACAGAGTTTTTCGAGCACAATAAGATGGATCACGGCTTCAGCCTTTATGACGAACTGGTACACACACCTTTCGTTGTCAAGCTACCGAATCGCAAGGACGGCAAGGTTGTCTCCGACCAAATCAGCAGTCTGAATGTCATGCCAACAGTGCTCGATCTGCTGGACATCAAGGTGCCTGAAAATGTCGCCAAGCAGATGCGCGGCAAGAGTTTGGTGCCCGCATTGCAAGGCAAATCGGTTGCCGAAGATGTTTTCTGTGAGACCGATTATCGTCACTATACTTTCAAGCGTTCTATCCAAACCAAAGACGGCTGGAAACTCATCTATACCCTGGAAAACAAGAATCGTGAACTGTACAACTTGAAGAAAGATCCGAAGGAGACGAAAAACCTTATCGATGCTGAACCGAAGTTGGCTTATGAACTGGAGCAACGTCTCTTTACCCACTTCAAATCACTTGGTGTTGATCTTAATGCAACACGCTGGCAAACCGGCATGAATCCGGTTTACGAATCACAGGGTAAAGGGGCGCCATAGGGAGTAATACAGACTTAGCATGGTTCAAGACCTGCCAGGTCTTTTCAATTTAAGCGTATTTATTCAAGGGAGGTTATGATGCTCTATTCGGCTGAAGTAGACAAGATGACCTGCGTGGCCAAGGGACCTAACCATGGTCCGGCACCGATTCCGCAGGAGGGGAGATGGGTACAGGCAAAGGAGATTAAGGACATCGCCGGTCTGACCCATGGTGTAGGCTGGTGTGCTCCACAACAGGGGGCGTGCAAGCTGACGCTGAACGTTAAAGATGGTGTTATTGAAGAGGCTCTCGTGGAGACGATTGGCTGTTCCGGCATGACCCATTCCGCAGCCATGGCGGCGGAGATCCTGCCCGGTAAAACCATTCTGGAGGCCCTTAACACTGACCTGGTATGCGACGCCATCAATACGGCCATGCGTGAACTGTTCCTGCAGATCACCTACGGTCGGACCCAGACTGCATTCTCCGAAGGCGGTCTCCCTATTGGCGCGGGTCTTGAGGACCTGGGCAAGGGGATGCGCAGCCAGGTCGGCACCATGTACGGCACCACCGCCAAAGGGGTGCGTTACCTGGAAATGGCTGAAGGGTATGTCACCCGGCTGGCGCTGGATGAAAACAGCGAGGTCATCGGTTACGAGTTTGTTCACTTGGGCAAGATGATGGAGATGATTCAGAAGGGAACCGATGCCAATGAAGCTTTGAAAAAGGCAACGTCTTCCTATGGTCGCTTCGACGAAGCAGTCCGTACCATTGATCCGCGTCACCAATAATACGGGAGGAAACCGACATGGCTCTGTTTGAAGGATATGAAAGAAGAGTTGATAAAATCTCGGCTGTGCTCAAGCATCACGGTATCCCCTCTCTGGAAGAAGCACGAAAAATGTGCGAGGAAAAGGGGGTGGATGTATATGGCATCGTCAAGGGCATCCAGCCGATCTGCTTTGAAAACGCCTGCTGGGCCTATATCCTTGGTGCCGCATTTGCCATCAAGAAAGGCGAATCAAAGGCGGTAGATATTGCCCGCACCCTGGGTGAAGGATTGCAGGCTTTCTGCATCCCCGGTTCAGTTGCCGAAGACCGCAAGGTCGGCATCGGCCACGGTAACCTGGCATCCATGCTGCTCTCTGAAGAAACAAAGTGTTTTGCCTTCCTGGCAGGGCATGAGTCATTCGCTGCCGCCGAGGGCGCCATCGGTCTGGCCAAGTCGGCCAATAAGGCTCGTACTGAGCCTCTTCGGGTGATACTCAACGGCCTCGGCAAGGATGCGGCTCAGATTATCTCCCGCATTAATGGCTTCACCTATGTGCAGACACAGTTCGATTATGGCACCGGTGAATTGAACATTGTCCGTGAAGTTGCCTACTCCAAGGGAGAAAAGGCCAAGGTGCGCTGCTATGGGGCCGATGATGTTCGCGAAGGGGTTGCCATCAATCATAACGAAGGGGTGGACGTGTCCATTACCGGCAATTCCACCAACCCGACTCGCTTCCAGCATCCGGTGGCCGGTACCTATAAGAAAGAATGCGTTGAACAGGGAAAGAAATACTTCTCGGTGGCTTCCGGCGGTGGTACTGGCCGGACACTCCATCCAGACAACATGGCAGCCGGTCCGGCCTCTTACGGCATGACCGACACCATGGGACGGATGCACTCCGATGCCCAGTTTGCCGGTTCGTCGTCGGTCCCGGCCCATGTGGAGATGATGGGGTTCCTTGGTATGGGTAATAATCCTATGGTTGGAGCTTCTGTAGCGGTTGCAGTTGCGCTGGAGGGGGCGTACAAGTAACTCGAAAGACCTGTGACATGAGGCGCTTTCTCAGCGCAATCGCAAGCCAAGATGGCATCGACAATAATGCCACAACAAATGTTGGTTACAGTGATGAACCAATTGAAAAGATAAGTTGCCGTCAGCAGATTCACACCTTGTTGGTAGATATAATTGAACTGACTTCCGTTTACTGGTAAGGCCTCGCACTGAAGTTGAGTGCTGGTAAAGCCGGTCCTTGGGGATTTCTCCCCAGCGACCGGCTTTTTTTGTTTATGAGGGTATCTATGCCTTACGAATTTCACGATGATCTGAAAAAGATCGTAATTTCCTACTTAAGGAGGACAGGACAAGGTGTTTCTTATGTCAACGGTTCTTACGTATTAGGTAAGGGAAAGGTGAATATCCCTATCCTTGAAAGTGCGTATCGCGACCAGGCAATTGATATCTCAGCCGACGGCTCGATCAGAATCTGTCATGAGAGTATCCCTTCTGGCTTGGATATTCCACGAATACGCAGACGAATTGAAGAGCATTTGAGAACCACATCGACTCCTGGAGAAATAATGAGTATGGCTGCGAAACTGGGGGTCAAACTGAGGTGATAGCTCGAGAAGTCGCGGATACCTTCAGGAGCATTATAGCCCGCATCCAGCCTCCAAGCGCACCAGCATCAGCCCAAAGTTGTGACTCACCTTGAGATTCCTGATCGCGTCTTCCATGCTTAACCCGTATCCCTGAACGGTGCGGTTCTCAACCTTTTCGGCACGGTAGCAGAGCTCCTCATCATCCCAGATGACGTTGGCTTCCAGCTTGTTCGATGGGCATTGAGGCGGATGGACATACTCAGGATATTCCTTGAGCTTGCGCATCTTCACATAGCAGCCTGGAAAGTCCCGCCGCACGGCATCCAGCACTGGACCATCGTCGTTTTCTCTGATGGCATGTCCAGCGTCCCAAATGTCGAACTCCCAGCCGGCGCACCATTTGGCAAAGGAGAGCGACCGTCTGGATAGGTAGGTAGCCAGAACAGGAGGTACGGAATCCTTTGCCGGTCGGCCCCGTTTCCCCTGGTTGATTACCCGATGTTTCACGAGAACAGCGTGGGCGTAATCAGCCTTCTTGGAACCGATGATTCTGGTGATTTCGACAACGGAAAATCCCTTTCGGTAAGCTGTGCAGATACGAGCCTCGACCTGATCGAAGAGCTGCTGATGTCCAGACATAACATGGAAACGATAAGCAATGATGGCGGTCTTTGACGGCATGGTGCGAGCCCACTGCTGTCCCATAGTTGATACATAAAAGAGAAGGCTCGGAGAGCTACTTGTGGTATATTCAGTTCGCCAAAACACGAATAAACACAAGGAGATCCGAGCCGTGGCCCATTGTAACACAGTGCT